>JAGROX010000057.1:0-3903 GCA_020440025.1 Verrucomicrobiia bacterium | reverse complement strand
AGACAGGCGTTGGAAAAGGGATCGTAGATCGTCGGCAGGATGAAAACATCCGAGGTCTCGTAGAGCTGGGCCAGTTCCGTCGCGGCCATGGGACCGAGAAACTCAGTGACGCCGGGAACTCGGGTGCGCGGCGGGCTTTTGTCTTTGCCCGCCACGAAAAGACGGACCGCTTTTCCCTGATTGGCGAGAGTTTCGACCGACGCAATGGCAAAACGCAGCCCTTTGCGTTCCCAACCGGAGCCGACAAACAGAAAGGCCACTGTTTCCGGCGAAAGTCCGTAGAGGCGGCGTCCTTTCTCGCGATAAACCTCCCGAGCTTCCGGTTCCAGCGCTGGCGCGTCGAAACCATTGGGAATGATCGTGATGCGCTCAGGATCGGTGCCGTAGGTCTCGGTGATCTCCGCTTTCACAAACGCCGCATTGGCGATGAGATGCGCGGTGGATTTCGGTCCGTAGAGCGATTCCTCCAGTCGCAGGATTTGCTCATGTTTCAGGTTCAATCGCCGAAAAACCGATCGCCATTTCGGCTCGTAGCGAGCGCGTCGTTCCAGCCAGGCGGCATGCACACCATCGCCGGCCCGGTAGCAGTCGCAGCGCCAGACCCGTTCCAGGCTGAAAAGAAAATCGCAGCGCTGCTTCGGTTTCGAATCCTCCAAGGCCAACGCAAAATCGCCGGGAGACTTTCCCTTTTTCAGCGTGATCTGCTCGCGCTCGCCCCAGGCGGAGGAGGGCCAGGGACGATCCGAAAAAAGCACGCAGGAGTGGCCGCGCGCCTCCAATCCGGCAGCAAAGCGAATGAGATAGCGCTCGGCACCACCGGTGGCGGAGTAGCCGCGTCTGACCAGGCCGATCTTCATTCAGCAAAGAAAAGGCCCGGCGGTCAGGGTTTTTCCCCTTCCAACAAATACCGCGCCGCCTGCTCCACGTCCTTGTCGCCGCGCCCGGAGAGATTGACGACAATGATCTGGTCCTTGCCCATGGTCGGCGCGACTTTTCGGACTTCCGCGAGAGCGTGACTGCTTTCGAGCGCGGGAATGATGCCCTCGCATTCGCAGAGTTCACGAAACGCCGCCAGCGCCTCGTCGTCGGTGGCGTAGGTGTAGTCGACCCGGCCCTCGCTCTGCAGATAGGCGTGCTCGGGTCCGACAGCGGCGTAATCGAGACCGGCGGAAACCGAATGCGTCAGTTCGATCTGGCCGTCGTCGTTGGCGAGCAACCAGGTCTTGGTGCCTTGGAGCACCCCGAGCTTACCGCCTTGGAATCGAGCGGCGTGCTCCCCGTGACGAATCCCGTGACCACCGGCTTCGACGCCCGTCATTTTCACGGTTTCATCACCGAGGAAGGGATGAAACAGGCCGATGGAATTGCTGCCGCCACCGACACAGGCAACGAGCAGATCGGGCACCCGCTCCTCCTGTTCGAGAATCTGTCGACGAGCTTCCTGACCGATGACGCGGTGAAAATCGCGCACCATCATGGGATAGGGATGCGGCCCGAGAGCGCTGCCGAGAATGTAGTGCGTGGTTTCGACATTGGTGACCCAGTCGCGCAGCGCCTCGTTGACGGCTTCTTTAAGCGTTTTCTGACCGGCCTCCACGCCGCGAACTTCGGCACCGAGCAACTTCATCCGGACGACGTTCAGGTGCTGGCGTTCCATGTCGACCGCACCCATGTAGACGACGCATTCCATGCCGAATCGCGCGGCGACGGTAGCGGTGGCGACCCCGTGCTGGCCGGCCCCGGTCTCGGCGATGATGCGTTTTTTGCCCAAACGCTGGGCGACCATGATCTGGCCGAGGGCATTGTTGATCTTGTGCGCGCCGGTATGCAGCAAATCCTCACGCTTCAGGTAGACGCGGGCGCCGCCGAGTTTCTCGGTCCAGCGTTCGGCGAAATAGAGCGGGGTCGGACGACCGACGTATTCGCGCAGGAGTCGGTCGAGTTCCGCCTGAAAGACGGGATCGGCCTTGGCACTGTGGTATTCCGCCGTCAGTTCGTCGAGCGCGGCGACGAGCGTCTCGGGAACAAAGCGTCCGCCGAAAGTGCCGAAGTGGCCGCTTTCGTCAGGCATCGTGGGTGAGGGCTGCTGTTGGGTCTCGCTCATGGTTTCGCTGGGGACTGAGAGAATAACGCGAGATTCCGTGAGGATCACGCGAGTTTTTCGAAGGTTACGATTCCAGCGAAAAGCTCGCCGCATCGGAATCCATCTGCAGAATCCGCTCAATCGCCCGTCGAAAGGGCGACGGCATCGCCACTTCGGGCAGTTCGGTGGCGAGATCGAACCACTGGCGAAGCGGAGATTCGACACCCAACAGGGTTAGGTCGGCGACTTGACCCTGTTGAACGATGAGGTCGACGCGATGATGGGTGATGGCGTACTTCGATTTCAGCAAAACGGGCATTTTCCGCGCCGCCGACTCGGGGATGAGGGGCAAACGCCAGAGGCCTTTTCGTCGACTGCCGCTCTCCTGCTCGAGGAGGAGCTTGCCTTCGTGAACGATGAACAAGGCGTGCTCGATGACGGACACGGTTTCCCGGGCGGCTTTTTTTCTCGGCAACATTTCGGGATCTCGGGTCGCGCAAAAACTTGCCACCGGACACGCCAGACAATCGGGCGCGCCCTTGCCGCAGAAGCGCTGCCCCAGTTCCATCAGGGCCGAGTTGTATTCGCGGACCTGACTTTCGGGCAACAGGGCCTCGGCCCACGACCAGAGGGATTTCTGGGCGGCGGGACTGTCGATGGCCTCGCGATGATCAAAAAGCCGCGCAAAAACTCGGGCGACATTGCCATCGACGATGGGCGCAGACATATCGTAGGCAAAACTCAGGACGGCACCGGCGGTGTAGCGACCGACACCGGGCAGGGCGTGGATTTCCTCCCAGGATTCAGGAAAACGACCGCCGTGAGTTTCGACGACGACGCGAGCGGCTTTCTGGAGATTTCGGGCGCGGTTGTAATAGCCCAGACCTTCCCAATGTTTGAGCAAATCGGCTTCTGGAGCGACAGCCAGCGCGGCGACATCGGGAAATCGCGCCAGCCAGCGTCCGAAATAGTCCCGTTCCAATACGGTGGCAATCTGGGTTTGCTGGAGCATGATCTCCGACACCAGAATCGCGTAGGGATCGGTGGTGCGACGCCACGGATAGTCGCGGCCGTCGTCCAGAAACCAATCGATGAGCGCCCGCTGAAAGGCGGCAGGCTCGGCGAGGGGTTCTCGGGTTTGAACGGGCTTGTCAGTCATGGACTTTGGCGGTCAGGCGGCGGCTTTTTCTTGGATTTTTGGCGGAATCACGGGGAAGAGTGCGTGCATGGCGAAACCGCTTAACAGTTATACGGCACCGATCGGAGAATTGCAGGTGCAGCAATTGCGCGAAATCCTTGAGGAACGCGGTTTTGAGTTCGGAACCAAGGAATGGGCGATTTTTGCCGCCAAGAAGGGGAAACTCAACGTCACGGTCTACGAGAAAGGCCCCAAGGTGTTGGTTCAGGGCAAGGAGACGGAGGATTTTGTGAAATTCATCCTCGAACCCGAGGTGCTCGGCGAGGCAAAAATCGGCTACGAGGAAGTGAATCAGCCGGAAATGTTCACCGCGCATTTTGGCATCGATGAAAGCGGCAAAGGCGACTTTTTCGGTCCCTTGGTGATTGCTGGCGCCTACACCGATGCTGAGATCGCCAGACATCTGATCGACGCGGGAGTCACTGACAGCAAACGAATCACGTCAGACGCTAAGATTCGAAAACTGGCCGGCATCATTCGCGATACGCCGGGAATGGTGAGCGAAGTGGTCCGGATCGGCCCGACACGCTACAACGACCTTTATGCCCGTTTTCGCAATCTCAACCGCATGCTGGCGTGGGGTCACGCCTTGGTCATCGAAGGTCTACTCGGAAAAAAGCCG
>JAGROX010000056.1:3419-42712 GCA_020440025.1 Verrucomicrobiia bacterium | reverse complement strand
TCGCGCTTGATCAACACGCCGGAAGCCGACGCGATGATCAAGCGCGACTACCGTGAAGGTTGGGAGCTCGATGTGAAGCTCTGATTCTGAGCCATCATTGGAGCGAGCCAACTCTCCGTATTTCGAAGACGCCGAGGTCCGAAAGGGCCTCGGCGTTTTTCGTTTCTAGTCAATAATTGGCGGGCGCCCATCGATCAGAAGGTCCCGCTTTCGCCATTGCAAATCGTCTTCCTCTCAGTGCATGTTGATTGCCTAATGTTTCAGCACGCGGTAAATAGAGGTATCACCCCAAATTGGTTGACCATGACTCACTCGATACTATTCCGGCGTTTCTATAACAGAGTTCTTTCAACTTTTGCCATTCTGGCAATCGCATCGTTTGGGATCCAAGCCCAGGAGCAGAATGCAGCCACGCTCGATTCCCTCACGCTGGAGTTCGATGTGCATCGAGCGGAGTTGATGAAGCCGATTGCGGAGTTGAAGCAGATCTATCAAGAAAAACTGAACGAATTGCTCGATGAGGTCACCGCTGCGGGAGATCTCAAAAAGGCGCTCGCCGTCAAAGCGGAGATAACCGATTTTGCGAGTAAAGGTCGGACGGTAGTGGATGAAGGCGCTTTCCCTGAGCTGAAACGTCTCGAAGAAATTCTCGTGGAAGCTCAAGCGCAAAGAGTCAATGAGGTGAACGAGAAGATGGTGCCCCTGATCGAAGTCTATCAAGCGAAATTGAAGTTTCTACAGAAACGACTGACCCAAGAGAAAAAGCTGGAGGAAGCTGTCCGAGTTCAATCTGTCCTCGAAAAAGTCGAAGCGGGTATCTCACTGCCGGACTTACCCGCCCTCGCGGCGATGGAAAAGAAGGGGGTAGGAGAGGAAGGTGAGGAATCGGAAAAAGACATGATGATCGGCAAGACCGCCAGTTTCGCGCATAGCACCCAGACCGATTCCATCATCGACGTAAAATTTGAACGCGATGGGAAAGCCACTTGGGTCGGCTTGGGCGGTGTAGCGGTTGAATGGGCCTATTCCGTCGGCGAGACACCTCTAATTTACTACTTCTGGTCCCCGAGTCAGGGGGCCACCAAGGACACCGGCTTCAAGCTCGAGCTTGAAGCCGACGGAAAGGCCGGCACTGTCACGAAAGTGCGGGGAGGCTTTCCTGTTACCGAGGCAAAGATTTCTCGAAGCCGCCGGTGAGAGGTTGGGGAATGCGAGAAGTAGCACTTTACGCCAGAAAGGTAGCCCGGCGCATTCTCACCGCCTTGGCCAGTTCATCGAGCATCTCGACCGTCGTTTCCCACGAGACGCAGGCGTCGGTCACGCTCACGCCATACTCGAGCGAACTAAGGTCGTCCATCTTCTGGTTGCCTTCCTTGAGGTGGCTCTCGATCATCACGGAAGCAATGGCGGATTCACCACCAGCGATCTGGGCAGCGATGTCTGCGGAAACCTTGGGCTGATTGCGGAAATCCTTGCTGCTGTTGGCGTGGCTGCAATCGATCATGAGATAGGGATCGAGACCGGCCTTCTCAAGCATCTGCTTGGTCTTGCGAACGGATTCAGAATCGAAATTG
The DNA here is from genome assembly GCA_020440025.1 of Verrucomicrobiia bacterium. Taxonomy (GTDB): domain Bacteria; phylum Verrucomicrobiota; class Verrucomicrobiia; order Verrucomicrobiales; family DEV007; genus JAEUHH01. The sequence goes on along the minus strand of JAGROX010000056.1, from coordinate 41,138 downwards.
GTTCCACTGGCGCCGCCTCTAAGAATGACGTGGCAAGTGTCATTGCCGGCTGTCTCGACAATGGCGGTATCACCGGATTTGGTCACCGAGAGAAAACGATGTGGTTCATGCGCCGCCTTGATGGCGTCGATGGCGATCTGAATATTGCCTCCCGTGCCGTTCTTGAATCCGACCGGCATGCTCAGTCCCGAGGCGAGTTCGCGATGCACCTGACTCTCGGTGGTCCGGGCTCCGATCGCGCCCCAGCAGACGAGATCGGCGTAGTACTGCGGGGTGATCGTATCGAGGAATTCGTTGCCAGCGGGAACTCCCATGGCGGCAAGGTCGACGAGAAGCTTTCGGGCGACGTGCAAGCCTTGATTGATGTTGTAGGAGCTGTCGAGACCGGGATCATTGATCAATCCCTTCCAGCCCACGGTGGTCCGTGGTTTTTCGAAATAGACCCGCATCACCAGGAAAAGGTCGTCTTTCACCGTTTCGGCGTAATCCTTCAGTTTTGCGGCATATTCCAAGGCAGCCGCAGGATCATGAATGGAGCAGGGGCCCACGACCACCAGCAATCGGTCATCCTTGCCATGATGAATCGCCTCAGCCTGTCGGCGCGATTCGGCGACCAACTCGGCCGCTTCATTCGAGATGGGCAATTGATCCATCAGGATCACGGGCGCGATGAGCTGGTGCAGGCTAGCGATGCGGAGGTCGTCGGTTGGGATTGACATGGGCGGTGAATAAGGCGTGCATTGGCCCGTGAATAAAGGGAAAAATGACTCAACTCGTGCCATTCGGCATCGAAAACGACGCCAGAGCCATGGAGGAGTCGATCCCTCGGAGCACCTCGAGGACGAGCGCGACTTCACCGGTGGTGCGATTTTCAGCCTTCCGAAGACGGTTGGTAGCACGGGTGACAAGGAATTGGACGCCAAGGTTCACGAGCTGGTGGCCGAGTGGGACTGCGGTTCGGTGAACCCGTTGATCGAAGAAATGATCATCACCGCGCTGCGCCTCGGAAAGGACAATCTGGGCGATGCGGACCTCAAACTGTTCAATCGTGCCCTGAAAGAGATGCGCGCCGGCAGCAAAGTGTTCGCGCCCTACGCCGCCGAGAGAAAAATCTCGGTGTTCGGCTCAGCGAGAACCCGACCCGATCAACCCGAGTATGAGGCGGCCCGCCGGTTTGGTGAACGGATGAGCGAAGAGGGTTTCATGACGATCACGGGAGCCGGGGATGGCATCATGGGCGCCGCGCAACTCGGTGGCGGTCGGGACAATGGCTTCGGGCTGAACATCAAGCTGCCCTTCGAGCAAAGCGCCAACGAAACCATCGTCGGTGACCCCAAGCTGGTGAGCTACAACTACTTCTTCACCCGAAAGCTCGCGTTCGTAAAGGAGGCCGATGCCGTGGCGCTGTTTCCCGGCGGATTTGGTACCATGGATGAGGGATTTGAAGTGATGACCCTGATTCAGACTGGCAAAGCGTCCGTCTTTCCCATCGTCATGGTTGATGCGCCGGGAGGCAGCTACTGGAAAACCTTTGTGCAATTCCTGCGCGAGCACTTGCTCCGCCTCGGGCTCATCTCACCGGAGGATTTCTATCTATTCAAGGTTACTGATAGCGTTGAAGAAGCCGTTCAGGAGGTGCTTCACTTTTACTCGAACTTTCACAGCTACCGCTTCATTCGCGATATCATCGTCATTCGCATGCACCTCGGCCTGTCCGATGACGACATCGCCGCGCTGAATCGGGATTTTGCCGATCTATTGGTTTCCGGACAGTTCTCTTGCTGCGAGATGCACCCTGAGGAGGCCAACGAGACCCATCTCTTCGGCATGCCACGCCTGAGTTTCAAAGTGAAGCGAGGCAAAGCCGGGCGCCTTCGCCAGTTGATCGATTTCATCAACGACGCCGGGCCGGGGGATCCGAGTTGCCGGATGAAGTCGGAATCAAAAATAATCTGATCCGTGTTTCATCCGAATCCATCCGTGAAAGAAATTTTCTGCACGGATGAGCTACGGATGCTCCCGCGCTCACAGATGGCCACAGATGAGATTTTGAAATCCTCGCAAACTTGGTCGTTTTCGATTGCTGAGGCACATAGAGAAAGTGAAGATTCTCGTGTCATGAATCGAATCTCCAGTCTACGGCTCATTATCGCCGCCTTACTCGCGGTATGCGTGATGGTTGCCGGAGCATCCGCTTGGGGAAGGAGTCATTTCAAGTACGACCAGATTCTCATGTTTCCGTCCTCATCCGTTTGCGTCTTGGTGGTAAGCGCCGACGGGGCGCTTACCGTAAGTTTTACAGGTAACGTGGCGGGAGGCTCAGCTATCCATCGAGTCGAGCGACATGTAATCCGCGACATTGAGGGATCGATTGACAGGACGATGCTGGGACGTTTCCTACTCAAAACGAGCTATAGGGGCCTTGTAGTGACCTTCCCGTTTTGGTTGCTCCTTGCTGTAGTTGGAACTGTAAGTGGCTACCTGATTTTTCTCCCCCTATTGAGGAGGAACCGGCGGTTTTCCTTTCGCTCTCGTAAGTTGATCGGGGAGAAAAGGCTCGTCGGCGGAAGCCGAGGATGAGCGGAAATGCAGGAATCCGAATGAAGAAGACCCGACTCGACCAAGCCATCGTCGCGCGCGGCTTGTGTGACTCCCGGGAACTCGCCAAACGGTTGATTCTTGCGGGTCAGGTGGTGGTGGATGGGGTGAATCATCCCAAACCGGGAATGAACGTCTCAGCCGACCAGCCGATCCGCATCAAGGAAATGCCGAAATACGTGGGGCGAGGGGGCCTGAAACTGGAAGGGGCCCTCGACGCTTTTGGAATCGATCCCACAGGCAAGGTGGGCATGGACATCGGAGCCTCGACCGGGGGCTTCACCGATTGCCTGTTGCAGCGCGACGTGGCGAAGATGTTTGCGTTCGATGTCGGTACCAACCAACTCGCCTGGAAAATTCGAAGTGATCCTCGGGTCGTTTCGCGAGAGGGGTTCAACGCCCGCTATCTGACGCTGGAAGATCTCGGCGGCGAATGGGTCGATCTCATCGTGATGGACGTGTCCTTCATCTCACTGACCAAGATTCTTCCCGCGGCGTTCTCCGTGTTGAAACCGGTTGGCGACCTGATCTGTCTGATCAAACCCCAGTTTGAGCTGCGAAAGGAGCAGATCGGGAAGGGTGGCATCGTCCGTGATCCGGATCTGAGGCAAGAAGCGATCGAGAAAATTCGGCAATTTGCGACTACTGAGCAGGCAAAGGACTGGCGCGGGCTGATCGAGTCGCCTATAAGTGGCACCGACGGAAACGTTGAATACCTCGCATGGCTGAAGCACCCCGAGTCGGACTGATTGCCAATCTGGATAAACCAGGGGCTCGGTCGCTGCTGGAAACCCTAATCAGCGCCTTCGAAATGCGTGGCGTCGCCACGGTGGTAGAAAAGGCGTCGGCGGATCTCTTGCAAAATCCACACCCAAGTCTCATGGTGCTGCCGCTGGAGGAACTCGCGGCCGCCAGTGATGTATTGGTGGTTCTGGGAGGTGATGGCACCTTGCTCGGCGTCGTTGGACGCTTGGGAGAAGCAGTGAAACCAATTGCCGCCATCAATGTCGGGACCCTTGGATTCCTGACCTGTGCCACCGCCGACGAATATCAGACGCTGGTCGATGCCATCGCCGACGGCAATTTCGAGGTCAGTCGACGAGCCATCATTGAAGCGACGCTCTTTTCAGGGGCTGCCCGAAAGCCTGGCTTGGTGGTTCATGCTCTGAACGAGATTACGGTCGTCCGAGGATCGACTTCTTGCGTGGTTCACGTCGAAACCAGGGTCGATGGTCACTTTGTGAACCATTATACAGGGGATGGGATAATTGTAGCAACTCCCACAGGGTCTACCGCTTACTCGCTTTCTGCTGGCGGGCCTATTCTGGAACCCGGTTGTGGAGTGTTTGTGATGACGCCGATCTGCCCGCACGCCTTGGCAAACCGAGCGATTGTGTTCGGTGACCAGCGCGAAATCGAGCTCTTGGTGCCGGATCAGCGGGATCATTTGCTCCTGACTGCCGACGGTCGACTGGTAAGCGAGCTGAAAGAGCCGTCCAGGTTGAAAATTCGACGCGCCGACGTGGAGTTGCCTTTGGTGACGCTGCCTGACGGGTCCTTTTACAAAGTGCTGCGAAGAAAACTGGGGTGGTTTGGTAGCTCCATCATCAACAGTTCCGAGGTGCCGGGTGAAGAGGGGCAGTGAGGCGGTCTGCCGAAGAAAGGGGCGGTGATGTGCAATCTTTACGACATTGGACCTGCGCCGGCTCGCCAAGCTCGCGGATGGCGAGGCAAGATCATTGAGGTGTTGAAAACAGCGCCCAAAACTTACGCAATTCGCAAAACCGACCCGGGAATCGTATTGCGCAGCGATCCGGAAACAGGCGAAACCGAGCCAGAAATCATGCGCTGGGGATTTCATCGAGATTTCAATCCGGCGCTCAACAACGCTCGTTTCGACAAACTAAAGCACGGCATGTGGAGCGCCGCTTGGCAGGACGGCAGGCGTTGCGTGATCCCCGTGGCGACATTCTACGAATGGAGCGGTCCAGCGGGTTCAAAGCAGACTCATGCGTTTCTACGGACTGAGGGCACGGATGAACCGGATTGGCTCTGGATGGCGGGTCTATGGGAGGATGATCCTGAACATGGACGGCGATACACGATGATCACAACCGATGCGCGCGGGCAGATTGCGGCCATCCACGATCGAATGCCGGTGATCTTGGTTACAGATGATGTTGAGGGTTTCCTGAGCGCGCCGCCGTCAGCTGATCCAGAAATCCTCATCGATTCAGGGAAGCTCATTACTGAGCTGGCAACATTCCGCTGCCTGAATCCCATGAAGTCTCCAAAACCCGGTTCGCCAGTTCAGGATCAATGGCTCTTTTGATTCAGAGTTCTTACCAATCCAGATTTAGACAGAGGTGAAATTCTCAATCGAATTTTACTCCGTCCCGATCCGCTGCAAATCCCAAAAGACAGAGGATCGCACCAAGGGCGCCGGTGACCACGGCCGTGTGCTGAACCCACAAACCCACCTGATAATTTGAATCGATTTTCGGGACATCACGAAAACCACGGCCAGCAAGGACATCTTGAACGGCGGAATCAGACATTGCGTGCTCAAGGCCGTCGGCCATGGACTTACCCAAGGCATTATCTGAAACCACGCCGCCGAAATAGAAAACGACGAACGATAGGATCATGATGACTCCGCCAATGACTTTCATGGAAAAAAAGGCCTAGGACCCAAACTCTAAAACGATGCAGAAGAGAAAATTTACCCTCTATAATCCTGAACCGTCAAACACCTTTGATCATTTTACATGACATATATTGTCAGAAGTTAATGGTAGGTGTTTACTGGGCTGGTGGGGCTGTCGAAATGCAACTTGGGCTCAGGAAGGTCAAATAGCCGCTGTGCGATGATTCAGTCGGGACGCCCGTTTAGTGGGCTTGATGCTCTTTCTGGTTTCCGGAATCCGGTCTCTCATTTTTTATCCGTCCAAGATCCGGATTGGCTGGAGGCAAACTCCCTGATTGGTGTTCGCCATTCGCCCGAAAAACTCCAGCGGCCGGCGATCTCTGCAGACCTCATTCAGTCGCTTCCGTCGCGCGCCAATCCAAAACGAACCAACAAAATTCTGCAAAAGTTTTAAAATGTTCCACGCGGAACCTTTGAAAAAGTTAATAATTTCTCGCAGAAGTGTTTCAGATTTCGCAGAGTTTTTGCAAATCCACTTGATTTCCTAATGAGTTCTAATTATTAAGCGCCCTACGCCGTTGCAGCGAGTGCGCTGTTCTGCGAGGATAATCATCATGAAGAATTCAGACTTGGGTCTACGGAGCAAATGGGTGGGAATCGGGGCTGCTGCGGCCTTGATCGTGGGATCGTCGGCGCCATCTCAGGCCGCATTTGATTTTTTGAAGCGGGATAATCGAAAGCTGTCCCCTTCCGAACAAGCCAGCAACGAAGGGGCCGCCGGCTCGATGCTGGCGGAGGCTCAGTCGAATGAAGCCTCAAACGACTTCAGAAAGGCACTCAAGACCTATGAGAGCATCGTGAAGAACTATCCACGGAGCGATGCGGCCGCAGAAGCCCAATTCAAGGTGGGAGAGATTCTTCAAGTGGATGGCAAGGACAAGAAGGCTTTCGAGGCTTTCGAAAAGTTTCTGACCGATTACAAAGGAAGTCCGAGATTCGCGGAGGCGGTCCAGCGCCAGTTCAGTATCGCTGAGAATTTGCGGGTCAATGGCACCAAGGGTTTTCTGGGAGGAATTGGCGCAGAGATCCAGCCATCCAAGCTGATGGAATTCTACGAGCAGATCTCAGCCAATGCTCCTCGGACCGAGTTGGCGGCGAAATCGCGCATTGCCGTGGGAACGATTCAGGCCGGTCAGGGCGAGATTGCGGAAGCGATCATTTCCTTCGAATCGGTCGTTCAGGACTATCCCGGAACCAATTACGCAGCGGAAGCCCAGTATAATCTCGTCAAACTTCACGGTCAGGAGGCCAGCAAATCCTTCAGTCCCGTCGATTTGCGCCAACAGCGCGAGGCGGGTGATGATTTCATCAATCAATTTGGAGATGACCCTCGAACCCAGGAAGTTCGCCAAGTGCTGGGCGCGCTGGGTGACAAAGAAGCCAAGAAGGCATTCGAGGTGGGTCGCTTCTACGAAAAGAGCGGCGATCTGAAAGCGGCAGCAATCTACTATCGGGAAGTTGCTCGCCACCCGGGCACGAAATATCACGAGGATGCCCAGAAGCGGCTCGGGAAATTGATCCAACAGGATCCCTCAATTGCATCGGTCGCAAATGCTCAACCGGTTTCACGCACCGAGGCACCAAGCCGCAGTCCCGAATCGCCCGGAATCCAGCCCCCGGCTCCCGAACTCCCCCAAGCAGCACCGCCAGCGGTCGCCTCTCCGGCTCCCTTGATTGGAAAGCCGAAAATGAGGACCTCGGAAGATGATGTTCTCCCGATTCCGACAGACGACCCGGTGCTGGGCAATTGATTAAAATCGCCGCGTCAATCAGCTGGCCGTTTACCACGAGATTGGGGCTGAATTTTCCTTCCTCAAGGGATGGCAATCCTGCGTCGTGACGGTCGATCAGAAATGACATCCTCGGATTGATCGTTTTCATGCTCGACTTTTTTGAGCGATTGTTGCAGCTTGCCTTGATTACCCGGAAGGATTCGTATAGTGAAACGGGTTTCCGGTAGCAATTTGCCGCAGACCTTTCACGATTCTTTTTTTCACGATCAATCATGAACCGCGCCGCCGTTCGATTCCTCGCCCTTTGGTCCCTGAGTGTTGCCGCCTTTGTCTCGATGACGGGTTGCGCGGGGTATCAGGTTGGACCTGTCAAACCGACAGCCTATCAGAATATCCAAAGGATCCATGTTCCGACCTTCAAGAATGCTACCTTGGAACCCCGGTCCGCTGCGATTGTGACGAATTCCGTCATCAAGCAACTCCAGCAAGACGGCACCTACGAAATCACGAGCAAAGAGAAGGCGGATGCCGTTCTGGTGGGTAAGATCACCCGCATCGATCGCCGCCAACTGCGCGCGGCTCAGACAGACACGCTGAAGACGACGGAAATGAGCCTCTACATTGTGGTGGAATGGTCTTTGGTGGATCCGAGCACAGGGGCAAAGCTTCAATATGCTGAAGCGCGTGACCTTGATGAAACCAACGTAGAGGTGATTGGAAACCTTCGTTCTCGCCCAGGTCGTGTAGTGGGTCAGACGATTCAATTCCTCGATCCCAATTTCCAGCTTTCGGAGCGCAATGCGATTCCCTTGGCTGCCGAAGACGCCGCCAAGCAACTGGTGGGCCAGTTGGCAAACGGCTGGTGATCGGGCCGGTCACCCGGAGACTCGGTTGAGTTGAAATTTTTGAGCGGCTCCTATTGCGGGTGCCGCTCTTTTTCTGTCGCGGTTTCGGATGGTTCGGCCTAATGGTTTCCGGTGCCCGCAAGTTTTGACTCCGAAGAAGACCTCGAGGATTCGTCCACTTCTCTTTCACCTGATCCTGTGGATTCTGAGGGACAGGAGGAGATGGATGAGGCCGCCGCAGGGGCATTTCGTGGCCGAGTCGCCCTCATTGCCAGCCCCATTGGCAATCTGGGAGATCTATCCGTCCGCGCTCGAGAACGTCTGGAGGCGTCGGACGTGATTTGTTGCGAAGATACGCGTCACAGCTTGCGCCTATTGCAACGCTACGAGATCGGTCGAAAGATCCTGATATCCCTCCATGATCGCAATGAAGGCGGTCGCACTGTAGAGGTGATTGAGCGGGCCAAACAGGGTGCCGCCGTTGCCGTGCTATCCGACGCCGGAATGCCCACCGTGTCCGATCCGGGGTTCCGGCTGGTTCGTGCTTGTATCGATAACGAAGTTCCCGTCGACGTCTTGCCTGGCCCCTCTGCCGTATTGACGGCCTTGGCGGGTTCCGGGTTGCCGACCGATGCCTTCTATTTTGGCGGATTCCTGCCGCCGAAATCCGGAAGGCGTGAAACCGAACTCCGGGAAGCGCTTGATCGACGCTGCACGTCCATCTATTTCGAATCGCCTCATCGCATCGTCAGATCACTCGCCGTGCTGGCCGCGGTCGATCCGGAGCGTTCCGTTTGTGTGGCTCGTGAATTGACCAAGAAGTTCGAAACCTTCCATCGAGGAAGCGCGAAGCAACTCGCTGATGATTTCGCCAAATCTCCCAGAAAAGGCGAAATGACCCTCTTGGTAGCAGGAATCTCTCGACGAAAACGATCAGATTAACGGTTGGATTTTAGAGCCAGCTCCGTCTAGGGTCCCCTCCCTTCTCATTGAGGTCATTGTTGTCGTCATCACCGCTTCTCGTCGTCCCATTTAGGAATGTTCGCGTTTTCGACTTGTTGGAACAGCCACCGGCACACGAACGGGCTGGAGATGATCTACGAGATCAAACTCCTCGGCTTTGATGCCATGGAGATCAGTCACGGAGCCAAGGTAACGATCTTTCCGGGCATTTTGGATGGGTTGAAACGCCACAAGGGAACTTTCCGCGTGACGGGCGTTCACAACTTTTGCCCTTCTCCTGTCGAGATCCTCATGGATGCTCCGGATGCCTACGAGTTTTCGGCCAAAAGCACGGAGGAGCGCGAGCGGGCCATCAAGTTGACGCTGCAATCGATCGATACTGCCGTGCAGGTAGGCGGGCGCTACGTCGTGTTGCATCTGGGCAGCGCCAGAATCAAGGGACGAACCAAGCAATTGGAGAGCATGGTTCTGGCGGGTAATCTGAATTCGCGGGAGTTCGTCAAAGAAAAACTCGCGCTGGTGACGGCACGAGAAGCCGCTGGCCAAGAAGCTTTGGCGCGCGTTCGTGAGGCCTTGCAGGTGATTGTCCCCTATGCCGAAGAAAAAGGCATTCTCCTTGGATTTGAAAGCCGCAGCCATTTCGAGCAGATTCCGACCGAGCGCGAGATGCTGGGTTTGTTGGAAGAGTTTCGTGAATCTCCCGCAGTGGGATACTGGCATGATTTTGGCCATGTTCAGCGAAAAGCCAATCTGGGCCTGCTGGATCACGAACAGTGGCTCGGCTCAGTGAAGGATCGACTGATTGGTTGCCATCTTCATGACGTCGTCTGGCCCGATCAGGATCACCACGTTCCCCTCCGTGGTGACATCGACTATGATCGCCTGATGCCTCTGGTCCCAGAGGAATTGCCACTGGTTTGGGAGATCAATCCCAGACGGCGTTCGGCCCACATCAAGGAATCTCTTATTTCGTGGAAAGAACGTTTCGGCGGATGAATCCCCATTTTTCGAGCACCTCCTTTTTCCGAGCCCCTTTATCTCAACTCCAATTATCCTGTGAAACGAGCCGTCATCAGTCAACTCCGTGAAATCCTCGGCCACTATCGCGAGCATGGGCTCAAGAAAACGCTCGCCTGGTTTCACAGCAAGGACGCGCCGGTAATTATCCAGCTCGGAAAGTACGTCGTCGCGGGAGGAATGGCTACCGTAGCCACCATGGGAACGTGGATGATCCTCTGTTTCACCGTGTTGCCAGCTTTTTCGATTGAAGAGATCGAGCAATACCGATCAATTCTCGCGAAAATTCACATCGACCTCCCCCACTACAAAGTCGAGACGCTGCACCTGAGCGATACCGTCCGAGCGAGTCATTCGACCTATGCCAATATTCTCGGGTGGGTCTTTGGAAATCTGGTGGCTTATGTGGTGAATGCCCTCTGGGTCTTTGAAGGAGGACGTCACAACCGTTGGTTGGAGTTCATCTACTTCACCCTGGTTTCAGGTTTCAGCACTCTGATCGGACTGATGGCCGGCCCCTTCCTGATCAAGGTATTCGGCATTTCTACTGGAGTCTCCCAGCTTTCGTTTCTGGTGACCGCCGTGCTGGTGAACTACGTCTGCCGGAAGTACTTCGTTTTCGCGAAATGACCACAAAAGTCAGCGGGCGCGAGTGACAGGTTGGCTATTGGCTAGAAGCGATTTCTCGAGGCGCCAGCCGAGCGAAGCAGAACGAGAAAACTCACTCTTTACCGAGCTCGCGGGGCGCTGGTTTTTCGACTGCCGGTTGGGCAGCCTCGGCTCCTTCATGAGTTTCCGCGTCTTTCTTTTCGTCACCATGGTGATCCGCCTCATGGTGGGCGTCACCTTTTGCATGGTCGTCATCATGCGGCGCCTCTCCTTCCCCATGGCCATGATCGCCGTGAGGTTGATGAAGTTTTTGGGTTTGCTCCCAATCATGGCGCTCGCAGGCGGAAAAACCGATCACGAAAGCGATGCTGATGCCGAACGTCAAAATCTTGCAATGCATGCCGCTTCCTAGCGTCATTCACTTCGTTTCGCAACCAAAACTGATGTGTGCCGAACGAGAGCTTTACCCAGAAACGGACCCACTGCCAGGCAGTCCGAGTTTCCGCCGAGCATGGTTCGAATCTTCCGCGATCTGGCGTTTCAGCGCTTCGAGACTGTCGAATTTTAGCTCTGATCGGAGAAATTCGACAAAACGAACTTCCAGATCATGCCCGTAGAGGTCGCCACTCCAATCAAAAAGATGCACTTCGAGCAGCCGTTTGCTGCCCTCACCCTCCACCGAGGGGCGATACCCCAAGTTGGCCACGCCGGGCATCTGATCGCGTCCTTCACCGCTGACTGACACGGCATAGACTCCGGTGGGCGGGAGTTGCTCACTGTGGACGCTGAGATTCGCCGTCGGAAATCCCAATTCTCTGCCGAGTTGCCGTCCGGTTATCACCGTTCCCAGAACTGTGTAGGGCCGGCCGAGGAGGCGCTCGGCGATGCCGAAATCTCCTCCAGCAACCGCTTCGCGAATTCGGGTGCTGCTAGCGACCATTCTGTCGATGCTTATCGTGGGAACGCCGGTGACGGAGAATCCGAGGTCGGCTCCCATCTTTTCCAACAGCGAGACATTCCCGGCACCTCGCCTCCCGAAACGCCAATCGGCTCCCACGCAAATCCGGGCCAAGGAACGGGAATGCTGGTGAAGTTGCCGGACAAAATCTTCGGCAGAGGTTTCTGCAAACTCCTCGTCAAATGGGATGACAGCAGTGTGAGTGATTCCGATTTCCGACAGGAGTTGGAGCTTGTGGTCGGTGGCCGTCAGCAATCGGGGTGCATCATTTGGAGCAAGCACTCGGACCGGATGCGGATCAAAGGTGATGACACAGGCCCCTCCACCTGTCGCCTGAGCCGACTCGCGAGCGCATTCGATCACGGCCCGATGACCCAGGTGGACTCCGTCAAATACGCCGATCGCCGCATGAATCGAGCCTTCAATCTCGGCAAGATCAGCGATGGATCGAAGGATCATCATGGTTCAGTGGCATTGCCCGATGCCTGGCCAGAAATGACTATGCCCCCCGAAGGCGGGATACTTCGGGAAGGGACAACATCTTTCCGATCAGCTCATTGCGATCGCCATGTTTCAGCTCTTCGAAAGTGACTGACTTTTCCAAACCGAATTTCCCGGATCGAGTCCTTCGCAGGCTTTTCAGATGGGCTCCGCAGCCGAGTTTCTCGCCGATATCGTGAGCATAGGTCCGGACGTAGAATCCTTTGCTGCATTTGACGGTAAACTCCACCACAGGCAGCTGAATTGAGTCTATCCGGTAGCTGAAAATGTGTACCAGCCGAGGTTCTCTTTTCACCGTTTTGCCTTGGCGGGCCAGTTTGTAAAGTGGCACACCGTCCTGCTTGATCGCCGACACCATGGGTGGCACCTGATAGAAATCGCCAGTGTATTCGTCGAAAACCTCACGAATCTGTTCCTCGCTAAAGTCGGGGACTTCTCGTTCTTCCAAGACTTCACCCTCGGCATCTTGGGTCGAGGTGGTCTCACCCAACTTCAGCGACCCCACGTACTCTTTGTCTTCGGACATGAGGAGATCCTGAATTTTCGTTCCGCGACCAATCACCAGGATCAGAAGTCCTGTCGCCATAGGATCCAGGGTTCCACAGTGGCCAATCTTCTTAATTCCGAGAGAACGCCGAGCCACGGCCACCACATCGTGGGAGGTCATGTCAGGGCCTTTGTCTATGAGTAATACACCGTCAATCGAGTCCATGAAATCGCTTTGCTACTTCGTTGAGAAATCGTTCAGCCGCTTCTTCGATCGGGCCACTTATACGAGCGCCCGCAGCCAGCTTGTGCCCACCGCCGCCAAAGACGGCGCAGATCTGCCCGACGTCGATTTGGGTGGATTTTGAGCGAGAACTAACGCGGATTTTTCCGTCCTTCAGTTCTTCAAAGAATACCGCCACCACGACTGAATCGACCGAGCGAATGACATCGATCAGGCCTTCAGTATCGCCATCCCGCATGCCCACCGCTTCGGCCTCGGAGCGGGTCAATTTCATCGCAGCAATCTTCCCATCCTCACGGATATCCAGATTCTGAAGGAGCCCCCGTAGAAGCTCGATGCGACGCTGGGGATAGCTCTCGTAAAGTTGTTGAGACAACCAACCGACATCAGCTCCGAGATCAATCAGGTCCGCCGCAATCCGATAGGTGGCTCCTGTGGTATTCGGATAGCGAAACGATCCAGTGTCGGTGGAAATGGCGGCGAAGAGGGCATCGCGAGCAGCCGGACTCAACGTCCATTGATTGGATTTGATCAACTCGAAGACAATCTGGCCGGTTGCCGGCGAGATCACGTCCACGTAATTCAGGTCACCAAATCTCTGATTGCTGACGTGATGATCGATATTGATGACCAATCCGGAATTGGCAAATGCTGCCCAAGCAGCATTCCCCACTCGATCGGCACCCGCTGCATCGAGAATGATCAAGAGATCGACCGAAAACGGCTCGCTCAACTCTGCAGCGACTTGAATCCGCTCCGTGCCGGCTAGGAATTGTAATGACTCGGGCACCGGGTCGGCATTCACCATGTGAACGGTTTTTCCCAATTGAGAAAGAACTTCTCCAATTCCGATACAGGACCCCAGCGCATCACCATCGGGTCGTTGATGACTGACCACGCCGATGGTCTGAGCTGCCAAAATCGCTTGAGTGATCGACTCAAAAGAGTCTCCGGGATTTTCGGGATGATTTGCCATTGGCCGGATACGCAAACTGCAATCAGGTATTGGGAAGTGACGGATCACCACCCTCACTACCTGAACCTTCCTCAGTGGATTCGGGCGGCAATGTCTCGGCGATCTCATCGAGGAGATTCAGGACTCGCACGCCGCGTTCGATGGAGTCATCAAAGCGGAAGTTCAGTTGAGGGGTGTATTTCAGCACCACCCGCTTCATCATCTGCGTCTGGATCATTCCGCGTTTCTTGCGCAGCATTTCCATGACGCTGCCCCTTCGATTCTCATCGCCGACAATCCCGATATAAACATTGGCATTTCGTAGATCAGGATTCATCTCGACCGCGTGAATGGTCACCAACACTCCATGAAAATCGAAGTCTCGCTCCAGGAGATTGCCCAGTTCACGTTTCAACAATTCACTAACTCTGGCGACGCGGTTGCTCATGGGCGTGATTGAGTGAGGAGAGAAATTGAACCCGATCAGGAGAATGACCTCACAGAAGGTATTTAGAGACTGCAGTCAGGGGATGCGAGCCATTCGCCCCGGATGGGAGCGGTAATGGCAGAATTTTCGACTGCTTGCGTTTCGAATCGATCAGAGAACCAACTCAAGTTTCTCAAGCTCGTAGCACTCGATGACATCCTTCTCCATGTAATCGTTGAAGTCACCGAGTTTGATCCCGCACTCCAGCCCGACTTTGACTTCGTTGACGTCGTCCTTGAATCGACGCAGTGTGACAAAGCCACCGTCATAGACCGCCTGGCGACCGCGAAGCACACGGGCACGAGCCTTACGGTTGATGCGCCCATCCATGACATAACAGCCGCCGATCTTGCCGGAGGAAGTCTTGAAGACCACCCGGACTTCCGCATGACCCAGAGTCTTTTCGCGAGTTTCCGGGTCCAGCATCCCCAACATCGCTTCCTTCACTTGATCGAGAAGTTCGTAAATGATGGAGAAAAGCTTCACCTGAACACCTTCGCGCTTCACCACTGAAACCGCCTTGTTTTCGATCTTGGTATTGAACCCAAGAATGATCGCATCCGAGGCGCTGGCGAGCATGATGTCGGACTCGGTAATCGGGCCTGCATCCGCTCGGATGATTTCCAGGCTGATCTTTTCCGAAGTAATCTCGCTCAACGCACCAACGATGGCCTGAACGGAACCTTGGACGTCGGCTTTGAGGATCGCCTTCAGCGTCTTTTTGCCGCCTTCCTCAATATTGGCAAACAAGGTCTCCAGAGCCGAGCGCTGCTTCGGCTGCAGTTTCGTCTGGCGGGAAGCATGAATGCGTTCTTCGCTCAGTTTCTTCGCGTTACGCTCCGAGTCCATTTGGACCAGTTCGTCGCCCACGTGAGGCACTTCCGAGAATCCGGCCACTTCGATGGGGGTCGATGGCGTCACTTCGGTCACCCGATTGCCGCGATCATCGATCATCGATTTTACCTTTCCGTACAAATCACCGCAGATAAAGGGGGCGCCGACTTTGAGAATTCCCGACTGGACAATGACCGTTGCCGTAGGGCCTTTGCCGGGTTCGGTGCGGGCTTCAATCACGTTGGCCCGTGCCGGACCGTCCTCGCTGGCTCTCAGTTCCATGACTTCAGCCTGAAGCGCCATGGCCTCAAAGAGGTCATCCAAGCCCTCTCCGGTTTTGGCGGAAACTTCCACACAAATCGTGTTTCCACCCCAGTCTTCCGGAGAGAGATCGCGTTCCTGTAGCTGTGCCTTCACCCGATTCACATCGGCTCTAGGCATGTCGATCTTATTGATGGCGACCATGATGGTCACATCAGCAGCACGACAGTGGTCGATCGCTTCGATCGTGGTCGGCATGATTCCATCATCAGCAGCAATGACGAGCACCACGATGTCGGTGACATTCGCGCCACGGGCTCGCATTTCGGTGAATGCTTGGTGACCAGGGGTATCGAGAATGGTCACTCTCTTGCCATCGCGCTCGATGCTGTAGGCACCGACATGTTGGGTAATGCCTCCAGCCTCGCCTTTCACGACGCTGGAGCCACGAAAATGGTCGATCAGAGAGGTCTTCCCATGGTCGACGTGACCCATGAAGGTCACCACCGGAGGACGCGGCTTCAGCAGATCCTCTTCGACCTCTTTCGGGGCCTCGGGTTCTTCGATGACTTCCTCGACCTTGTGAACGCCGCCACCTTTTTCGCGTTTCTCCTTTTCAAAGACAAATCCGTGCTTTTCGCAGACTTGGGCAGCGATATCCGGTTCGATGGATTGCCCCTGATTGGCAAACACATCCAGTTCCATCAGGTCCTGGATCAGCTTGAAAGGCTTCAGGCCCAGAAGCTCGGCAAGATCCTTGACGATGATCGGCGGTTTGATGTTAATGATCTTGCCTTCATCAATCTCGATCGTGATCGCCTCTTCTTCCTCATCCTCGACGACTGCATCGGGCTCAGGCTCCGGAACAGGCACCGGAGCCTTGGAGGGCGTGGATATTACTCCCGCATCGTCGTCACCCAAATGGCTGAACATGGATGACTCTTCCTCCGCGTCAGGTTTCCCCTTACCCTTGCGGGCGGCGCGAAGCTCCTCTTTTTCAAAGAGATTGAGAGCCGTTTTCTTCGCCTTATCCAGCGGAGTCAGCTCAGGGTTGTCATCGGATTTATCTGCCATTCGAAGTATTGATCAGAGTCGGGGCGTTCCCCGGGGATGGTTTTTGGCCCGTCGCAAGATTGGCTGGGCCGATGCGCCCAAATGAGCGCCGGGTCGAGATATTAGATCGGATTGAATTGAAAAACAAAAAAAGAACCAAGAATTGGAATTCCAGTCCGGACGGAAAAAGCAGGACCTCAGGCTTCAGCGGCCTCTTCTTCCTCCTTTACGGGGGGCTCTTCGGCTGGTTCATCAGTGGCCTCTTCCACCGGATCGGCGGCGACCACAGCAGGTTCGGCATCTCCGCCGAAAGCCGTCTTGGCCTTGGCCAAGATTTCAGCACCCTCGTCTTCGGAAATCTCAAGAATGCCCGCAAGATCAACGGCGTCCACGTCATTGGCCAGCATCTCCAGCGAGTTTACCCCGCCACGAACCAAGCCGAGCGCCAGTTCCAGTCCGATACCAACTTTGTCGGCCAAGCCCTTGGCGGCATCCGTCACCCGCGCTTCGAAAGCTTCGTGAGCGGTTTCGTCTTTCTCCACCTGAACATCCCAGCCAATCAGTCGGGAAGTGAGGCGAGCATTTTGGCCGCGGCGACCGATGGCCTTGGAAAGCTCTTCTTCATCCACCGTCACACGGACTTTGCGATTCTCTTCGTCCAGCGTGATCGTGCGAATCTTCGCCGGCTTCAGCGCATCTTCCACGAATTCGCGGATATTGTCGCTCCAGCGGATGATGTCGACCTTCTCGTTATTGAGCTCACGAACAATGTTCTTCACCCGAGCACCCCGGAGCCCAACACAAGCTCCAACCGGGTCCACCCGATCGTCGGCACTGTAGACGGCCACTTTGGTCCGATAGCCCGCTTCGCGAGACAGGGCGCGAATTTCCACCGTATGATCCGCAATTTCACTGACTTCCGACTCGAACAATCGGCGCACAAAGTTGGGATGGCTGCGGGAAAGAATAATCTCTGGACCACGAGGGCCGTTTTCCACCGCCACGACATAGGCACGAATACGATCGCCGATGTTGTATTCCTCGGTCGAGACACGCTCGCGAGATGACATGACCCCTTCAAACTTTCCGAGATCGACCATGACATCACTGCGCTCAAAGCGCCGCACCGTGCCACTGACGATGTCTCCGGCCCGATCCTTGAACTCATCATAGATCAGCTCCTTTTCTGCCTGTCGCAGGCGCTGCATCATGGCCTGCTTCGCCGTTTGCGCGGCGATACGGCCAAAATTCTTCGGCGTCACCTCAACTTCGATCTCGTCGCCGACCTCACTGTCAGCCTTGATCCGGCGCGCGGTGAACCTGTCCAGCTCGTCGTAGGGTTTCGTGACATGATCAACCACCAGCAGAGTCGACGTGACTTTGATCTTCCCCTTCTGAGGGTCGATATGGATCTTGAGATCACGGGCGGGACCGATGCTCTTGCGGGATGCCGACAGCAATGCGCTTTCCAGGGCTTCAACCATCGTGGAACGGTTGATCCCTTTCTCTTTCTCGTAATACTCAAAGAGCGCCAGAAGTTCGTTAGTCATGATTCTCTGCGGGACAGGTGGCAAAACAGGGGAAAAAAAAGAGCGGGACAAGTCCCACTCCAACTTTCACTAAGCATTGACGACATGAAGCCGTCCAGCATCCCAGTGTTGCAGGTTGGCCAACATAGCCACAACCTAAAATACTGGCAAGCCTGAAATCCTCTAGGCGCTAGGTTATACGTCCCCTCTTGTGAAAGCAATCACTTTCGATGCCGTTGGCACCCTCTTTGGCCTCGCCGAGCCTGTGGGTGAAACCTATTCACGTATCGCTCGAAGCCACGATTGGGAAATTCCAGCAGAATTGCTCGAGAAAGCCTTCCGCAACGCTTGGAGGGCCGCGCCCCCTCTCCATCTGTTCCATTTTGGCGAGCCGTCCACCAGTCCTGAGGCAGTCGAGCGCGCTTGGTGGCGTTCGCTGGTCGAGAACTGTTTCCGTGAAGCCCGGGGTGCGAATGGCAGCGCATTTGCGCCTTTCGAACTTCCCGAATCCCTCTTCACTGAACTTTTCGATCATTTTGGAGAACCGGAGGCGTGGTCGATTTACCCCGAGGTTTCAGAAGTGCTGGAGAACTTGAGTCGGCATTACCCCTTGGCGGTCATCTCCAACTTCGACTTTCGGTTTCATCGGGTATCCGAGGGGCTAGGGCTGCGGCTCTACTTTCGGGAAGTGTTGCTTTCAGGGGAATTCGGGAGCGCCAAGCCTGCCGCATCCATCTTCGGGGCCGCGGCCGACCGGCTGGGTTTCGAACCCGGGCAAATCCTTCATATCGGAGATGATCCCCAAGCGGATTGGGAGGGAGGCCGGGCCGCAGGCTTTGAGATTTTCGAGTTGTCACGTCCTGCCAACAACCTTCGTGATCTTCTCCGATTTCTCTAAAGGGAGGCATACTTAGGGGCTCGATGGAGCAACTCTGGAAAGTGTGGCAACTTTTGCTTGCGCGATTTCGTATCCTGCATTACTTCACGGCTCCCAAAGCGCCAGGGTGCTTGCTTCATGCAACGTCCTCTGCTGAGGTCATCCGGGTGGATAGCTCAGTCGGTAGAGCAGTGGCCTTTTAAGCCATTGGTCCTGGGTTCGAGTCCCAGTCCACCTACGGATTACCTGATTTCAGCGCGAAGAAGGCCCTTCGCCTTGAGCGGCGATGGCAGGCAAGCAAGGTCAGTTGCCGAAAAGGTTCTTCAGAAGACTTTTCCCGACCTTTTCGAGAGACTTCAGCGTGTCTTTGCCGGTGTCCAAAACTTCGGACAGATTGCCAAAGGGCGTCACGATATCCGCTTTCGGGTCCGCGAGATCACCTTTGGAGCTGAACTCGATGGCTAGATGCCCTTCCCGCATCACCGGACTCAACACCACATTTCGGAGATTCTCGGAGGCAAAATTCCCCGCCTTCTTCTCCAGATAGACGTCCACTTTTTCCTCAATTTTTTTGGTCAATGTCTCGGACGCGACCATCAGTCCACCCATCTTGTGCTGATTGGTGCCCGTGTGTAGCCAACTGCCTTCTTGAATCATTAAAACAGTATCAGGCAGAGCAAGTTCCAGAGGTTTTTTAAACAAATACTTTCCTTGAAATTGACCAATCTGCGTGGTCGCGTCGGCCAGGAGGGTTCCTCGAATATTGATGTCGTCCAGAGTCACTCCGGCCGTATCGACCCCTTTCAGCAACTTTTGGAGTTTATCGATCAAGGGAAAGGTATTGATCTGTGCTCCCTCGTGGATCGTGAGATCCGTCGTCCAACTCGGGTCCAGATCTCCGGTCTCTGGCAAAAACGGAGTGGCGCGGCCTTCTCCGGTTATGTGGGCTCGGAGATAGGCTTCCGTCCCCTTCTCTGCCGGAGGCTGAACGATCAGATCGGCGCCGTAGCTGAATGAAGTCCGATTGTGCGTTTCCAGATCTCTCGGATCCACGTCGATCTCGGTCAAAGCCAGTTGGAACGCTTCCAGGCGAATGTCGGCCCCGCTTGCTTCCACGTGGAAGTTGAGCTGGCCGTTCTTCACTTCGATTCGATCTGCCATGGTGGCAAAATCCATCCCCTTGGTGCCAGAATCGTTGGAGACATCTTTTACCGCGCCGGGCGGAACGATGACCGTGATGGTTTCCTCCGACGATTCCGCGGCAGCATCGGCCGTTCCCGCAATCGCCAGCGGGGTGGATGACATTGTGCGCTTGCTCTCTTGCCCGTTGGCACCGGCGGAAAGGAGCGGATCTGAAGAATTCCGATGTTCGAACAATTTCTGAATCGATGCCCCGCCTTCCCGATTGATCGTCGTGGAGATGGTCAATCCGTCCAAAATCAGCCGACGGATGTTGAGTTGGCGTTTGATCAATTCGGCTGGCAGGATCTCCAGCAGGACTGAATCGCTCACCATCTCAGCCGTTCCCTCAGGAATGGCAATTCTATCGGCGAGTGCAATTCCGTCATCGGCAAAGTGATCCCGCGGTGCCAGGGCCACTCCCTTGAGTTCCACCGTGGCGGCTGCCCCCAGTAAATTCACCTCCACCGACGCGACATCAGCCCGGCAGTTCCAACGACTTTCCATCTGCTTGACCAAAAAATCAGGCGTCAAGTAGCCCACGAGCAATTGTTTGCCCACAAAGAAAACCCCGGCGGCAAGAATAAGAAGACCAATGGCGGTGATGAGGAGTTTGCGCTTCACAGCTCGCATCCTAAGGGTCGTTTCCCCCATCGGCAACCATCTCGCCGAACTGAGAACAAAAAACGGCACCTAATCCCTTGCGGGATTCGGTGCCGTCAAAATGCGGGCTGAGTTCAGCCCCATTCAACAGGGTATGATGCTGGACCCAACAGGGTTGAGTCCTCCGGAACTCAGCTGTTGGCGTCGAGATCGAGCTCGCGCAGCCAGATATTGCGGAAACGCACGGGATTGCCGTGATCTTGGATTTTGATGGGGCCTTTCTCCAAGACCTTGTCGTAGTTGGCGACCTGCTTGTGACCTGTCGGCCCGAGGTAGGCTTGGCGGTGCTGAGTCAGCACGCCATTGTGAATGATGGTCACGTAGGCTTTCTTCACCAATTTGCCGTCCTCATCGAACTTCGGCGCTTCGAAGATGATGTCGTAGGTCTGCCACTCACCTGGTTTGCGGCAGGCATTCACCAGCGGTGGCTTCCATCCATAGAGTGCGCTCGCCTGACCATCGGCATAGCTCTTGTTGTTGTAGCTATCGAGGACCTGAACCTCATACGCTCCGAGCAAGAAAAGCCCCGAATTTCCACGCCCCTGGGAGTCTCCCTGAACCTCTGCCGGTGAGGCCCACTCGACGTGAAGCTGAACATCGGTGAATTCGCGTTTGGTTTTGATGTAACCACCTACTCCCGATCCCTTCGGCGGGACTTCGAGATAGCCATCCTTCACGATCCAGTCGCAGGGCAGGTCGTCCTTATCCATCACCCACTCTTTGGAGATGTCCTTCCCATCAAAGAGCACGATGGCGTCAGACGGAGGATCGGCAGGAGTCGCTCCCGGAGTGACCACTTCGGGACGAGGACGGGTGTCGTCGTGGACCCGCCATTTGCCATCGGGCAACATCGGGGTGTCGGTGTATCCGGTCGGATGCGCCGGTTTGGCTTTTTCCTGTGCGCTGGCAGACGAGGCTCCGAGAGCGAAGCCCGCCAATGTAGCGGTGGCAATGAGAACTGATTGCTTCATAATGAGGGTGAAATTTGAACCGTAAACCGACGATAGAAATCGGCAGGGTCGAGATCCTGACACGGAACCCGAAACCGTGCAACGACGCAAATCAGGGCCACGAATAGACGTTCAGAGGCGTTGATTGAATATAAAGAGAGATTGAAAGTAAAGCCATTGCGGTCTTACTGGGACACTGCGCCTGCTGATCTGATCACCCCCTCCGTTTCGCTACCGCCCAGATTTCCATGAATCGAACTTTTGATCCCGCCATCCTTCGGCCATTGGGCGGCAGATTTTGCCTGAGAGTATTTTGGACACTGATACTGCCACTTGTCGTGGTGGCTCCGATCGCCCAGGCGACCGACTCGACACGTCCGAACATTCTTTTCGTGCTCGGGGATGACATTAGCTATCGCAACATCAGTTGCTATGAGGGTAGCTACCCTTGGGTGGAAACCCCGAACATCGATCGCTTGGCGGAACAAGGAGTTCGCTTCACTCGCGGCTACATTGGCGCTTGGTGCATGCCGGCGCGAGCCACGCTCATGACCGGGCACCATCAATATGGAAATGAGTCGATTCATCTTCGATTGGCTCGATACCCAAGCAGCAAGTTCGATCCCGAGGAGATGCCCTTGTGGCCAACGGCATTGAGAGAAAACGGCTACTTCACGGGAATGATTGGGAAATGGCACATCGGCAAAGCGGATGGCTGGGGAACTGCCTGGGATCACCAGAAGGTCTGGAATCGGTGTCGTCACCCTGGCAATGCCCACGCCTACTATGAGGCTCAGTTGATTGAGACAGATGGAGGAGCATCAGAATGGGTGGATGGCTATTCCACGGATTTTTACACCGACTGGGCCATCGATTTTGTCGAAGGTAAAACCCGCTCAGCCCCCGAGAAGCCGTGGTTTCTCTGGCTCTGTTACGGCGCCGCCCACAGTCCGTTCACCCCAGCGGATCGCGATCTCGATCGGTTTCCCGACACGTTTGTTCCAGCCCCTGCCGATGTGTTCCCGCCTCGACAGGGAAAACCTGACTACATGCAGAAAATTCAAAAATGGTCACGGGGACCCGATGGACGCCCAATCATGGAAAAACTCTGGATGCCGAATGGGCGTGGTGAGCCTCTTTTCGGGCCTGATGTTTCTCAGTGGAATCGTCAGTATCAGCAAACGATCGCATCTTTGGACGATAATCTGGGGCGATTGATGGAGGCGTTGGAGAAATCCGGGCAGCGAGAGAACACACTCGTGATTTTCGCCGCAGATCAGGGCTTTGCATTTGCTCAGCATGGGTTCGCCACCAAAATGGCCCCTTACGACGCCAACATTCGCCCTCCGATGATCTTCAGTCGCCCGGGGCATCTTCCTGAAGGTGCCGTCTGCAAACACCCGGTCAGTGGTCCCGATCTGGTTTCCACTCTGCTGGCGCAAGCCGGAACGGCAGAGCCTTGGGAGATGCATGGCTACGATTTTAGTCCGCTGTTGAGGGATCCAAATCAAAAGGAATGGGAGCACGGAGCCATGACGGCCATGACCGGGCTGGAGTGGGGTGACAGCACGAGGAAACTGCCCAAGTTTTTTAAACTGACTCAAGGGGTTCCCTGGTGGGTTTCGTATTCGAAAGGATCCTACAAATACATCCGAACCCTCCAAGACAACGAGATCGAAGAGCTCTATGACTTGGACAGTGATCCTGAGGAACTGAACAACCTTGCGAGTTCTCCCGAGTTTTATATGATGGTTCAAGATTTTCGAGCCATCACGATTGCAGAGCTGGAACGAACCCATTCTCCCTTGCTCAAAATGTTGCCACCGGTTCGTGAATTGGGAGTGAAGGTTGATCAGAACGCTCCAAGCGAAGAACCAGATGGCAAAAAGGGTCTACTGAAACGCATTGGGATTCGATTTACTTCTTCAGGGCCTCCGGAAGAGGAAGAAAACTAGAGCCAACGATTGGCCCCGCCGAGAAAATGACGATACGCTCCCCCATTCATCCGATCGTATCGAGCGGCGGAAAGTCCCAGCACTTTCGCACACTCCTGATCTGTGCGCTGCTGCTGACGATTGCGGGCTGTCAGCGGCCCGGAGTCAAAGAGAAGCAGTCGCCCATCGCCAGCGAGCCCGCGATTTCTCGGGTTCTCGATCCACGGCGATTGTCTCCGGGGGCCAAGAAGATGCTTGCAGGGGTCAGACCGGGCTCTTTTCAGAGGCACCTCAATCCCGCGCAAACGGTTCGACAACTACTCGAGGAACTGGGTTCCGACCTCAGTGAGCCGAATCGCACTGCCTTGGTCGAGGTCATTTGCCACGAGGCATCGACTCTGGATGGTCAACAGGCACTGGGGCTGTATCTGTGTGCTGCAGAGCTCAGCTATCCTGCAGCGGTCAGTCCTTCGTCCGAAGTAGAGGACGATGGGTTACTGTTTCTTTACAATCACGCATGTTCCAAGGTCTCCGAGTTGGCGTTCTCGATGAAACCAAATTGGGAGGAGCCGATGAGCATTCCCGGACCACTGAGTGACTACGTGCTGAAATTAAAAACGGGCGACAAGGGATTGATCGATCCAAACCATTTCGACGGGCTGAAGATCGCCGAGTATCTCGAGGTCCTCGGCTATCAACGGAGGGAGGTCGAAATGGGGGTGGGTGGTGCCTTGGTGGGCCATCGGGAGTATCGGCCGGAGCGAGCGGAAAGGGAGCCCTTTCTTCCCGAAGTCGGGATGGCACTCCCTGTCACGGCAACCCTGCGTTTTGATACGCAGGCTCATGGCCAGACTTCCGTCGAATTTGCCCTCCATGATGTCCTGATCACCGACACGACACGTCTGGAGGCAAATCAGGTGAACCTGGCCATGGACCTGACGGCTCCTTTGGCGGTTCTCTCCTCGCTAGCCCAAGTCCGGAACTTGGGGGTGAAAGGCATGATCAGACCTGCCGAATACCTTTCCCAGGCGGGCTTATTCGAATTGGAACCCTATCGACCCAACAAAATACCCGTGGTCATGGTCCACGGTCTTTCCAAAACCCCTGCCGTCTGGATTCCGGCAATCAACGAACTTCGGGCCGACCCGACAATCCGGGAACACTATCAGTTTCTCCTCTTTCGCTACCCGACAGGGCTACCCGCTCTGTATTGCGGTTCGATGCTGCGGCAGCATCTGCAAAGATATCGCCAGCAGGTCGATCCTCGTGGCGACCATGAAAGCATGCGCAAGATGGTGCTGATTGGCAAAAGTTTTGGTGGCATTGTTTCCAGTCTTCAACTTCGAGACAGTGGCGATTCGATCCGAGCCTTATTCAGTGATCGACCACTTTCCGAATTCGACATTCCTGCGAGCGAACGTTTGGAACTCCAGAATCTACTGGTGTTCAACGCCGACCGAGACATTTCGAGAGTCATCTTTATGGTCACTCCTCATCGAGGGACTGATGTCGCTGACAAGAGCCTGGTGAGATTCGCCAACAGGATCATCAAGTATCCCATGTCGGTTATCACCGATTTCGAACTGCAATCTCAAGATGGCATGACCGCCCTGGCTCGCAGCTACATCACCCACCCACCGACCAGTATCTCTGATCTTAAATCGACTTCTCCCGTCATCAACGCGATTGCCGGCCTCCCTTTTGGTCCGCGTCTCACGATCCACTCCATCATCGGAAAAGTCGGCAATGGCCCTCTTGAGGAAAGCAATGATTTACTTGTCCCCTACTGGAGCAGTCACCTTGAGGCGGCGGCATCTGAGGTGGTCATCGATTGCAACCATGGGGAAATCGGTCACCATCCCGATTCGCTGAAAGAGATTCACCGAATCCTTCTACTCCATTTGACCGAGTAACGCTGTCCATGGATGATGGTGGCGTGCCCATCACTTTCAAAATCGAAAGTGTTGCCACCTTCCTCCTCCTCAATGAACGCCCTTCTCCCCTCTCTTTTCGTCGTTGCCGCCCTTTTCGCTACCTCTTCCCCCACGATTGCCAAATCTCCCGAGGAGACGGTTGGTGACAAGATCCTCTGGAAAGAGCTCAATGATGGCAAGGTGGTCGTGCTCCCGCTCGGATTGCCATTGTTGAGCAGCGAACCCGGCGATGACGAGGATGATTTCCATGCTGCATGTGCTGCCATCATCATCGAAGCCCCAGTCAAAGCTGTTTGGGATGTGATCGCCGATAAGGAAGCCGCTCCGGACTACATCGAGAGTCTTCAGAGTGCCAAAATTCTGGAAGAACATCCGGACTATGTGCTCATCGAGCAGGTCATGAAATTGGGCCCCCTGCCCAAGGTCACCTATGTGGTAAAACACATGCCGCTCCCGCCACATGAGGTGAAATTTGAACGACACAGTGGTGATTTGGAGTCGATCAAAGGATTCTGGAAATTCATGCCAATCGGTGACGGTTCAAAGTGCCTTGTCATCTATCGACTGAGCCTGAAGCCTGGATTTTTCGTGCCGAATTTCGTCATCAAGCGCTCCCTGAAAAAGAGCCTGCCTGAAGCCTTGGAGGCCGTGCGAGATCAGGTCGCCGCGCGGGCTCTCGCGGCGAAGAAGAACTGAGGACGTTCGATCGAACCTCAATCCAGTCCTTTCCTCATGGAGAATATTGATAACGTCTCCGCCTACCTATCCATCGGCTTGCTGGTCGCGTTGTTGGTCTGGGAATCAGGGGCTCCTTTCTTCGATGCGTTTCGAGGTGAGCCTCGGCGGCGAGTTATTCATGCCGGGAGGAATCTGTTTTTCACGGTCGCCAACGCGATCATGATCAGCCTGGGATTTGCCGCTCTCTGGTTGTGGGCAGCAAACATGGCCGCCGCTAATCGGTTCGGAATCCTATATTGGCTCAATCTGTCGCCTGGAGCGGGCTTGATCGTCAGTCTGCTTTTCTTTGATCTTTGGACCTACTGGTGGCACCGGTTGAATCACCGAATTCCCTTTCTATGGCGCTTTCATCGGATGCACCATTCGGATCCGCAAATGGACGTGACGACCGCCAATCGATTCCACTTGGGCGAGATTGCGATCTCCTCTCTTCTCAGGGTTCCCCTCATTCTCTTGATCGGGGCACCACTCTGGCACCTCGCACTATACGAGGCGCTGATGTTTCCCGTCGTCCAGTTTCACCACGCGAATGTCGGATTGCCGCATTGGCTGGATCGCACGCTCCGCATCATCCTGGTCACTCCAGCGATGCACAAGGTGCATCATTCGCGATGGCAACCAGAGACGGACTCAAACTACACCTCCATGCTATCGATCTGGGATCGATTGTTCGGAACTTTTCGGATGCGTGAGGATCTCCACTCGATTCGACTGGGACTCGATGGCTTTGACGATCACGAACATCAGTCTCTCAAAGGGCTTCTGAAAACCCCGTTGAATCAGAAAAGCGCGAAATCTCAGTAGTTCTCGCTGATCTCCCGAGCCCTTTTTGTCATGTCTTCCTGCATTTGCAGGCGCTTGGTATCAGGGTCTTGAAAAAGACCATCCGAAGAGGCGCTCCTCACACTGTTGCATCCGGTGATCGATGAAAAGGCGGCGATCAAGGTCAGCGAAAGGATTGCGGCAAAGGTGAGTTTCTTCATACGGTGCAAAGTGAGTTCTTGAGGAGGGAAACGGCGAGGAATTCCCCCGCCGTTTCTCTGAAATCTATTCTATCGATTCGGACAGGCTGTCCAAGCAATTTTCCAGCACTGATCCCCGTCACTTGGAGATCAATGCCTCAGGAATGAGCAGCCGAACGACTGTCACCAGAGCGCCGATTGAAGGGTTTGCGACGTCTCGGCGGACCGGACGGCCTTCCGTTGTTCGATTGACCACCCCCGGAACGTCCTCCAGAGGACCTGCCTGAATTGCGATTTCCACCACGAGAGGTGTTACGAGCGTCTTCCAGGCCATCGGCTTCGTGCATTCGGAAACCTTCGATTTCCTTGACCGGGATCTCGCGCTTTAGAAGCTTCTCGATATCCCGCAGCAAGCCGCGTTCATCGGCGCTGACAAGGGAGTGGGCCGAACCTTCTTCACCTGCCCGACCGGTGCGCCCGATCCGGTGAACATAGTCTTCAGGCACATTCGGAAGCTCAAAGTTCACCACATGAGGCAACCGACTGATGTCGAGGCCTCGCGAGGCGACGTCGGTGGCGACCAGCACCCGAACTTTGCCGGACTTGAAATCGGAGAGGGCCTTGGTCCGGGCACTCTGGCTCTTGTTTCCGTGAATAGCGCAAGCGGTGATGCCGTCATCCTCCAACTGTTTGGCCAAGCGATTGGCACCGTGTTTGGTCCGATTGAAAACCAAGACCTGAGTCCATTCGCCGTCGCGGATGAGTTGAGACAACAGGGTGCGTTTGGCCGATTTTGCCACCGGATGCATCACCTGGGTGACTTTTTCGGCCGCCGTGTTGCGACGGGCCACCTCCACGAGCACGGGCTCATGGAGAATGCCGTCCGACAGTTTCTTGATCTCGTTCGAGTAAGTGGCTGAGAACAGCAGATTCTGGCGCCGAGCCGGCAATAGTTTCAGCACCTTGCGAATGTCGTGAATGAACCCCATGTCCAGCATACGGTCGGCTTCATCCAGAACGAGGATCTCGACTTGCGAAAGATCCACCGTTCCCTGGGAAGCATGATCGAGGAGGCGTCCCGGAGTGGCGATGAGAATATCGATGCCACGGCGCAACCGATCAATCTGAGGGCGGATACCGACGCCGCCGAAGATGATGGTGGAACTGAGATTCAGGCCCGTGCCATAGGTAGCGACACTGTCACCCACCTGTGCGGCGAGTTCGCGGGTCGGTGTGAGCACCAGGGCGCGCGGGTTCCTGGTTCGTCGTCCCTGATCGGATCGAGAAGCCAGCAGTTGCAACATGGGCAGAGTGAAGGCAGCCGTCTTCCCGGTGCCGGTTTGAGACCCTCCCATCAAGTCGCGTCCCTCCAGAATGGTGGGAATCGCTTGGGATTGAATGAGAGTGGGTTCGGTATAGCCCTTGGAGGTAACCGCTTCGACGAGTTCGGCGCGCAGGCCGAGTTGAGCAAATGACATAACTTTTTCTTACTTAACAGATGGCGAATGGCTCGTGGAGAACAAGACCGCTTTGCGATCCAGTTGGCGCCATGATTCTCATTTCGGGGCACTGCCCGAGGCAATGAGGAAACGTCATCGAAAAACGCCACCAGCGATCATTCGCGTAGGTGAGTCACGGGATGGCACGTGAAGAGCCGTCATTGCTCTTCCCCCGATCAAGGTTGGTGAACCGAAAAATCGGTGGCACCTGAACTCCAGCCTGATAGCTGAAGCTTGACCTCGCGAACTAACACCGGACGAGGGATGGTGTCAACCTTCGTCGCCGTGATCCGTAGCAGCCATGTTGGATCGAAACGTTTCCGCCGCCAGATAGATGGCCACCAGGGTAATTGCCGCCGTGGCGATCAGGTAGGCCGAAACCGGCCAGGATCTCCCGCCGGACCATTCCAGCAACGCGGTTGCGATCATCGGGGCCAGGCCTCCGGCAAATGGTGACGCCAGTTGATAACCGATCGAGGCACCGCTGTAGCGGACT
Source organism: Verrucomicrobiia bacterium (assembly GCA_020440025.1). GTDB lineage: Bacteria > Verrucomicrobiota > Verrucomicrobiia > Verrucomicrobiales > DEV007 > JAEUHH01. The sequence continues at coordinate 12,126 of JAGROX010000056.1, read as the reverse complement.
CGGGTGCCGAAGAGTTCTGAAAAGAATGCCGCCTGCGGTCCATACATCGCCGAGTGTCCCACCAGCCCTAGAATAATCGCCAACCAGATGATGATGTTGATTTTGGTCTCGATCATCCAGAAGAACGGGAAAGCAAACAGAGCGATGAAGATCGCGCCGCCCAAATAGACGGGGCGTCGTCCGATGCGATCCGATAGAATTCCGAACGCGGGGATCGCGATAATCTGTATCGCTGCCGCAATCCAGACCCCGGTCAAGACGGTCTGCTTGGCGACTCCGAGCCGATCCACGGCGTAAGACAGCACGAAGACACTAAAAAGATAGAAACAGGCGTTTTCAGCAAAGCGGGCACCCATCGCCAGAAAGACATTTTTCGGATGCTTTCGAAACACCTCAAGAATCGGCAACTTGCTGACCCCTTTGGACTCCTGTGCTTTGGCGAACAAGGGACTTTCCACGATACGTAATCGAATGAACATCCCAATCCCGAGGAGAACGATGCCGAGGAGAAATGGAATTCGCCACCCCCAAGCGAGAAATTGCTCCTCCGGCATTCGTGAGAAAATGGAGTAAACCCCGGTGGCCAGAAGAAGCCCAACCGGCACGCCCATTTGGACGCAGCTCCCGTAGAAGCCGCGTTTCCCTTCATGACCGTGCTCTACGGCCATCAGGACCGCCCCGCCCCACTCCCCACCGACGCCAAACCCCTGAACTAGTCGGAGCAGGATCAGCCCGATCGGCGCCGCAATGCCAATGGTGCCGTAGGTGGGCAAAACGCCAATCAGGAAAGTCGCTACGCCCATCATCATCAGGGTCGTGACCAGCATTGCCTTTCGGCCGATCCGATCGCCGTAGTGCCCGAAGATGACACCTCCCAAGGGGCGTGCGAAAAACCCAATCGCGAAAGTGCCATAGGCAGCCATTCGTCCCACGAATTCGTTCTCCATGGGGAAGAACAGCTTTCCAAATACCAAGGCCGCTGCCGTGCCGTAGATAAAAAAATCATACCACTCGATGGTGGTCCCCACAAAACTGGCCAACACCACTCGCCGCACGGAGTTTGTCTCTGGATCCTTTGTTTGACTCATGATGACGAGGTTCTGCCTTTCGCGCGAAACAGATGCTCGGGCATCAGACGCAGGTCGCCGATGATAGGACGGAATCCCATCACGTCGATTACGTGTTTCTGGAGATCAATCCCGGGAGCGATCTCGATCAACTCGAGCCCGGCCAAGGTTAGCCGAAAGACGGCCCTTTCGGTCACATAAAGAACCGGGTGCCCTGACCGAGCGGCCACCGCGCCGCTGAAAGACACCTGATCAACTTCGCCCACGAATTTGATCGTTCGTCCCTCCGATTCGATCAGCAATTTTCCATCTTCGATTCGCGTGACCAGACCGCCCGAAGTCATAGTGCCGCAAAACACCAAGCGCTTCGCATTCTGGGAAATGTTAACAAAGCCCCCCACCCCGGCGAGTCGGCTGCCGAATTTCGAGACATTCACGTTTCCCTTCCGATCAATCTGAGCCGCTCCCAGTGCGGCAAAATCGAGACCGCCGCCGTCATAAAAGTCGAACTGGGCCGGTTGATCCACGATCGCTTGAGGATTGACCGAAGCCCCGAAACTGAGGCCACCGGCTGGCATTCCGCCGATGGGACCGCTTTCCACCGTGAGCGTGACATCATGGAGGAGCCCCCGTTCGGCCGCGATGCGCGCGACTCCTTCGGGCATCCCGATTCCGAGATTAGCGATGTCTCCCGTATGCAATTCATCACATGCGCGTGCGGCAATGATTCGCCGTTCGATCTCTGAAACCGGCTCAAGCGTCTCACCCTTATCACTCTCCAATGTGCCTGCTGAACAATAGCGAGGATTCATCGTTTCAGCGAACGTCTGGTCGTGTTCCCCATCAGCCGCCAGAACGATGCGATCGACCAGAATCCCCGGCACGCGGACTGACTGAGGAGCAGTCGGCTGATCAGTGAATCGCTTCACCTGAGCGATTACGGTGCCTCCGCAGTTGCGAACGGCCTGCGAAATCGCCAGAACCTCGCCGATCACCGCCTCGTCTTCCATAGAGAGATTTCCGGCAGGATCCGCGCTGGTGGCGCGAATGAAGCCGATATTGATCGGAACGGCGTGATAGAAAAGCCAGGTTCTCCCACCCAATTCAACCCGCTCGACCAAGGGCTCCGTCGTCCTCGCATTCAATCGTCCCCCGTGATTCTCCGGGTCGATGAAAGTCCCCAATCCCACATGAGTGATGCAACCCGGTCGACCGGCCGCAATATCGCGAAAAAGCTGGCAGATGACTCCCTGCGGAAAGTTGTAGGCTTCGATTTTGTTTTCGATCGCGAGTCGCCCCATGCCGGGAACCAGCGCCCAATGACCACCGATCACCCGTTTGATGAGATCTTCATGAGCGAGATGATTCAGACCGCGGCTCCTTCCATCCCCCTGCCCCGCCGCGTAGATCAGGGTCAGGTTCCGGGGATTTCCGCCAGCCAGAAAACGGCGCTCCAAGGCCGCCGTCAGCGCTTCGGGATGGGCCGCGCCAACAAATCCTCCGCAGGCGATGGCATCACCGTCCCTGACCAACTGCACCGCTTCATCGGCCGTGCACCGTTTCCTGTCACGGGCCGCATTCATCCGAACCAGCCACCATTCACGTGAAGAGTCTGGCCTGTGATATAGTCGGCCAGCGAACTGCAGAGAAAAAGAATCGCGTTCGAAATCTCCTCCGGTTCCCCGAAACGATTCAGCGGAATCTGTTTCAGCATCTCGACTCTGGATTCATCAGGAATCGTTTTTCCCATTTCGGTCAGCACCACGCCAGGAGCCACGGCATTGACCGTGATCCGCCGCCGCGCCAATTCCTTGCTCGCCACTTTGGTCAGCCCGACCACGCCCGCCTTTGCCGCCGAGTAGTTGGCTTGGCCGAAAAAACCGGTCGAACCCGAGATGGAGGCCATGTTGACGATGCGTCCGTCATCGGACAGGTGGTCGGCAGCTTCTCTGCAAACATTGAAAACGCCGGTGAGATTTGTCTGGATCACCGCTTCCCAATCCGGGTCCTCCATCTTCTTGATCGACTTGTCCCTCAGGATCGCAGCATTGTTGACGATGATGTCGACGGAGCCAAAACGCTCAGTCACCGACTTGAACATGGCCGCCACTGACGATCGGTAGCGCACATCGCCATCTACGGCCACGACTCGCTCGCCCAATTCGGCAGCAGCCACCTCGGCAATGGCCCGGTTTCTGTTTTCCGGATCATTGAAATAGCTGATGGCGACATTGGCTCCGGCGCGGGAGAGCACGCTGGCCGTGGACCGCCCCAGCCCCTGTCCTCCGCCCGTTACGATGGCGGTTTTACCTGATAAATCGATGGGAATCACGATGCCGAGATTAGTGTCATGAGCGACCGGTTGTCACTGAAGATGTTTCTGCCCTCTCGGCACACGGCAATTTCGTGTCCTAAATGTCCCGTAATCAAATCGGTGGAATCGCGTTATTTCTTGAAGCGATACCCAAAGGCTTCGATGTCCCGCCGATAGTAATCCGTCACCAGATCGCGCGTGCGATCATTATAGTAGCGGGAGTAGTGCCAGTGAAACTTCCGATTTTTCCGTCGCAGCCTTTGCCGGGGATGGTTCAAGCGATCACAGACTTCATCGAAATCTGACTGCAAATTTTCGATCCGTCCCACGAAGTCGACCCCGATTTCACCATCGAGCGAAATCCAGTCGATCTGCGGAGAGAGTCGATGAATGTCCTCTGAGGTCTTCCCCCCCCACTCCTTGGGATGATGATCTTCGGGATGCTCGAAGGCATACTCGACCCATTCCGAGAAAGTCCGAACCGAGCCGTCGGGTGCGTTCAGAAACAACCGCACGGTATCGGCCCGCTGATGCTTCTTCCTTTGAAAGTTGTATTCCGATAGCAATCGGTCCCACGGATTCCTGACAAAGGTAAACTTGACGAGCTTTGAGATCGTTTCGTCTCCGAGTTCATCACGATAGCGGGCCAGATCCTTGTGATTCTCCCAATTCGTCCCCAGCGACTGCATGATGGAGTTGCCTGCCGCCTTGGGGATGTGAATGAAGAGGCAATTGAGATCGGAAGAATACATGTGGCGAGACCGAAAGCGTTGGGAAGGAGGCACTAGTGTTACGGTGGCGAATCGTGGCTCTCAAGAATTTTTGATCACTCCTGTTCAAATGGTGAAGGAGTGATCTCCTCCCGCACATCCGGCGCGCCCCGCCTGATTTGATGATTCCCGATTCTCAGGATCTTTCCTAAAATCCCCTCCCAATGAGTTTCCGTTCCCGGACAGGAATGGCAGCGGTGTTTCTGGGGCTCGCCTCAGTTGGCTTCGGCGCCGAGTCTCCGGACATTCGCTTCAATCGCGATGTACGCCCGATTCTGGCGGACAAGTGCTTCGCCTGTCATGGACCGGATGAAGCCGGAAGAAAAGGAGATCTCCGATTGGATCTCCGAGAGGCGGCCATCGCCGCTCGGGATGGGCATTTGCCAGCCATTTCACCGGGTAAATCAACCGAAAGCGAGGTGATTCATCGAATCACCACCGACGATCTTGATGATCGTATGCCGCCCATTGATTCGGGGAAGTCACTCAGTCCGGCCGAGGCCGAAATTGTCAATCAATGGATCATGCAAGGGGCCACCTGGGTAGATCACTGGGCCTTTCTGCCACCGACTCGGCATGAATTCCCCGATCACGAGCATCCTGTCGATCACTTCGTTCGTCAGCGATTGAGGCGAGAAAATCTAGAGCATTCTCCCCCCGCGAACCGCGAGATGCTTCTCCGCAGGATCACTTTAGACCTCACCGGATTGCCTCCCACCTTGGACGAACTTGATGCATTTCTAAAAGCCGAATCGCCCGACGCTTGGTCGCAGGTCATCGATAGACTCCTGCGCTCACCCAGATACGGCGAGCACATGGCAGTCTATTGGCTTGATGCCGCCCGCTATGCGGATACCCATGGCTATTTTGGCGACAAGGAACGAACCATGTGGCCGTGGCGAGACTGGGTCATCGACGCCTACAATCGCAACCTGCCCTTTGATCGTTTCACCATCGAACAAATGGCGGGAGACCTGCTCCCCAATGCCACCGTTGCTCAAAAAATTGCGACCGGGTTTCATCGAAACCACACCATCAATAACGAGTCAGGGATCATCGAGGAAGAGTTCCGCGTGGAATACGTGGCCGATCGCGTGAAAACCACCACCTCCGTATGGCTTGGACTGACCCTGGAGTGCGCCCGCTGTCACGACCACAAATTTGATCCCATCAGCCAGCGCGACTATTTCCGGTTCTTCGCCTTCTTTAACAGCGTCCCCGAACGAGGGCTCGACGGGAGCCGGGGGAATGCCGCGCCGCTCCTCCAGATTCCACCCACGGAGGCAGAACAACAGGCGCTGACTGCCTTGCGACAATCACTCGCCGAGGCCGAAGCACGATTTCAATCTTTGCTACCCGACATCGCCAAGGCTCAGGAAACCTGGGAATCGGACAGCCGAGAACGCCCAATTTTTCACTCGCTGGTGGCTGAGAACACTTTTGATGATGACCCAACAGGGTACACTCCGCGATCCAACCCTGTTGAATCTGCGGGTTTGATCGGCAAAGGGCTTGAACTGAAAGGCGGAGCCCACCTCGAGATTTCGGACGAGTCGATCGTGATCGAACGAGACAAACCGTTTTCCATCAGCCTCTGGGCGCTTCCGAAAAATGCCGGAACTCTGATTTCCAAGATCGATGACGCCCGCGATCTCCGGGGATTCGATCTGCAACTGCGCAAAGGCAAGGCCGTGGTGCAATTGGCTCATCAGTGGAACAGCGACGCCATCCAGATCGCGACAGTGGCGACTGTTCCTTCCGGGCAATGGCAGCATTTCCTCGTGACTTGGGATGGATCGGGAACAGCCGCTGGCTTGCGGTTGTTTCTCGATGGCAAACGGCAGGCGATGACGGTGAATCAGGATCACTTGGTTGGATCGATCCACACCCCGGAACCAATTCGGATCGGCCGACGCCAGACCAGTGCGGCTCTCGATGGGGTGATTGACGAGTTTCAGTATTTCAATAAGGCGCTGAACGATCAGGAAGTCTTTTCGCTCTATGAAACTCAGTTGCTACGCGGGCTCGCTGCCACGCCAATCGAGAGGCGCAAGTCTCCGGAGGCCGCGAAGCTCCAGGGTCTTTTTCTCTCCACTCATGCTTCCCGAGAACATCGCGACGCGTGGGAGCGACTTTCCCAGTTGAAAGAGCAGACGAAGCAGACGTCCGCCAATCAGATCGATGTGATGGTGATGGCCGATCTGCCAAATCCTCGCGAAACCCATCTCATGCTCCGAGGGCAGTATGATCAGCCGGGCGACTTGGTAGACGCCGGGGTGCCCCAGATTTTTCCGGCTTTGCCGAAAGATTCCAATGCCAACCGGCTGGATCTCGCACATTGGCTGGTATCCGCCGACAATCCCCTCACCGCCCGCGTGATCGTCAATCGGCTCTGGCAGCAGTTCTTCGGTCGCGGACTGGTGGCGACGTCCGATGATTTTGGAGTTCAGGGCGAATGGCCGACCCACCCGGAACTTCTCGATTGGCTGGCGGTGGATTTTGTCGAGAACGGCTGGGATTTGCATCATCTCATCCGGCAGATCGTGACCTCCGAGACCTATCGGCAGAGCTCTGACGCGACGCCCGAGCGGATTCGTCGCGATCCCGAAAATCGACTGTTGGCTCGCGCCCCCCGTTTACGATTATCAGCGGAGGAAATTCGGGATCATGCCCTCGCCGCCAGCGGGTTGTTGGTTCACCAATTGGGCGGCCCCAGTGTCAAGCCCTGGCAACCTCCAGGACTGTGGAAAGCGGTGACCTACGACGGTGAACTCGAATACGTGCCCGACTCGGGGAAATCTCTCTATCGGCGCAGCCTCTACACTTTTTGGAAACGCCAGTCGCCGCCGCCAAATCTGCTCGCCTTTGACGCGCCGGCTCGGGAAACCTGCGTCATTCATCGATCCCGCACCAATACTCCCCTCCAAGCGTTGGTTCTGATGAACGATCCCATCTTCATCGAAGCCGCCCGGCATCTCGCCGGTCGATTGATGAAGGAGTCGACACAGTTGCCCACCGACCGCATCGCCCACGCCTTTCGACTGACCACCGCTCGACATCCGTCAGCCGATGAGATCGAGGTCATGTTGGGAATTTATCATCAGCAAGTTGCCTACTACGAGAGCCATCCCGAGGAAGCGGCAGCGTTGCTCTCCGTCGGCGAATCGCCTCGCGATGAATCGCTCGACCCCATCGAACACGCCGCCTGGACTTGCATCGGCAATCTTATGCTGTGCCTCGACGAGACCCTCACCAAACCATGATTGCCTCCCGTCGACAGTTTCTTTCCGGTGGTCTCGGTCTGGGCTCGATGGCCTTGGGCAGCTTGCTGAGTCCGGGAACCGCCTTGGCGCAGTTGCCCGGCATCGCGCCCCGGGCCAAGCGGCTGATCTACCTTTTCATGCACGGCGGTCCGTCGCAGATGGATCTCTTCGATTACAAACCGGGGTTGCGCGACAAGTGGGGCATGGAATTGCCCGATTCCGTACGCCAGGGGCAGCGACTCACGGGAATGACTTCCGGACAGAAATCATTGCCGATCGCGCCTTCGATTTTCGAGTTTCACCGCCATGGGAAATCCGGCACCTGGGTGAGCGAGTTGATGCCGCACCTCGGCGGCGTTGTCGATGACCTCTGCTTCATTCGCTCGATGAATACGGAGGCGATCAATCACGATCCTGCCGTCACTTTTATGCAAACCGGCCACCAGATTCCTGGCCGACCGAGTTTCGGAGCGTGGCTGAGCTACGGTCTCGGCAGTGACAATCGCAACCTGCCCGCCTTTGTCGTCCTGCTTTCCAACGGGAGCGCATCGCGCCCGACCGATCCCCTCCATACGCGTCTCTGGGGCAGTGGTTTCTTGCCAACCAACCACCAAGGTGTCGCTTTTCGATCCAGCGGCGACCCGGTGCTATACCTTTCAAATCCGCCCGGAATCAATGCCGATGGTCGCAGGCGTCTGCTCGATGGATTGGCGACGCTCAACCGGAAACAGTTTGAACGCAGCGCCGATCCCGAAATCGAAACCCGCATCTCCCAATTCGAAATGGCCGCCCGGATGCAGATGTCGGTGCCCGACCTGACCGATCTATCGGATGAGCCCGCCTCCACCTTCGATCTCTATGGCGAGTCCGCGAAGCAGCCGGGCACCTTTGCTGCGAATTGCCTGCTTGCGAGACGAATGGCGGAGCGTGACGTGAGATTCATTCAACTCTATCACCGGGGGTGGGATCAGCACTACAATCTACCCAGTGACCTCCGACTACAGAGCCGCGACGTTGATCAGCCATGCGCTGCATTGATCCGTGACCTCAAGCAGCGCGGACTTTTGGAAGACACCCTCGTTGTCTGGGGCGGAGAATTCGGCCGGACCATATACAGCCAGGGGAAACTGGAACCGGACAATCACGGGCGCGATCATCACGGCCGTTGTTTCACCATGTGGCTGGCCGGAGGGGGCGTCAAAGCGGGCGTCACCTGGGGCGAGACGGACGAGTTTTCCTACAACGTCGCGAGGGACGGTGTCCATGTTCACGATCTCAATGCCACCCTGCTCC
>JAGROX010000056.1:0-3347 GCA_020440025.1 Verrucomicrobiia bacterium | reverse complement strand
CAGTCAGATCCTGACATAGGGCAGCGCTTCGAGTATGCTTTGGACATGAAACCCCGCCTTTCCGTTCTCATGCCCCTCTTCGCTCTTCTTGTTTCAACGATGCCCGCTCTGGCTCAAGTCGAGCCGGGCATGGAAATCCGCACCATCTTGGTATCGGGCAGTTCCGAACAATCACTGCCCGCAGACCGGGTCCAGATCTCGGTTCAGGTGAAATCGGTGCGCGACGATCTGGCGGACGCGCAATCGACTTCGAAGACCGTGTTCGGGGCCATTGTCGAAAAACTCGGTGAGTTCGGAATCAAATCGGAGAAGATCGAACTCCGCGATCATGAGCTGGGAAAGGAATATCAGGACAATCGTGATGGTGAGCGCATCCAGAAAGGATTCTACAGCACACGAGATTTCAAGATTGAGCTGGATGACGCAAGTCTACTGGAAGCCGTCTATACCGAGCTGGCGCAAAGTGCCGATGTGCAGGTCAATAGCACCAGTTTTACCCGCAAAGACGAGATCGAAGTGCGCAAGGAATTGCGAAAAAGCGCGCTGGCCGCCGCTCGAGAGAAAGCCATCGCGATGGCCGAGGTATACGGGCAGAAAGTCGGAAAACCCCTGAAGATCTCCGAGGGCAACGGATTCCCCTATAACCCCTATTCCAACTCGACGAGAAACACATTTTCTGCTGATGGCGGCGACAGCACCCGGGGGCGAGTCTCGCTCACCGCTCAAGTAGAGGTCGTGTTCGAACTGCTCGACTGACCGAATCCCTCACTCGGCGTCTTTGATCTGAAGGTGCTCTTTGATGAAATCGAGCGTCCGATTCGCCACCGCATCCCCACCGGCTCCGGCGACACCATGATTGGCACCCTCGACGATGAACAGTTCTGAGGGAACGCCCGCCGCGTCCAGCTTCTCATCGATGACCTGAGCATGGCGAATCGGAACAATGTCATCGGCATCGCCATGCACGAGCAGCACGGGCGGGTCGTCTTTGGAGACAAAAGTGATTGGGGAAACATCCTTTTTCAGCTCCGCCGACATCTCCGCCGCCGGAGTTCCAGGCTCGTAACCGAGCAATTGCCGATAGGCGGGGTGCTTGTGCTCGATCTCGCTCAACAGTTGCCAATCGGTCGGTCCCGCAAAACTGATCACACAGGAAACCCGCGAGGACTGACGCTGCACCGGATCTTCGGCATCGGGATCGGCGGCATCATCGTGCAGAGCCACCCAAAGCGACAAATGCGCCCCGGCCGAGCCACCGGTTACGCCGACTCGCTTGGGATCGATGTTCCACTCGCTGGCATGCTGACGGACAAATTGCACCGCGCGAACACAGTCGTTCACCTGAGCCGGATGCGGAGCCACGTCGGTGAATCGATACTCCACGGACACGACGGAGAACCATCCTTTGGCCACTCCTTGAGCCAAGAAACCGGGAATCTTCGCCTTTGATCCCGCTCGCCAACCGCCGCCATGAATGTAGATCATCACCGGTGTCGGTGTATCTGACTTGGCGAGGTAGACGTCGAGCGACTGCGCCTTGGTGTCTTCCTTGCCATAGACCACATCGACTTTCGGAGCGAGTTCCTGAGCCGGAAGATTTCCCGACGAGAGAACGAGGGAGAACGCGAGAGCGAGGTAGGCTTTGATCGACATGGGGAGGATTGGCTGGGGTTGATCCCTACCCTTTGAGGGACGCGAGGTAGGCGATGAGATCGAGAAACTGGTCGTCGTTGAGGGAACTCGTCAGCCCGGTAGGCATCAGGGTCGGGATGTTCTCGCGAGTGGCGATGTCTTTCCTCTCCACCGGCAGAATCCAGGGAGTGGTCGTGTTGCGATACCAGATGATGTCATCGCCTTCCCGCTCCAGATAACCAGTGATCACCTTGCCGTCTTTTGTCGTCATCGACACCGCCTGGAAACCCTCTTTAATCTGTCGATCCGGCCAGAGCACGGATTCCACGATCTGATCGAGGGGCATGCCCGCACCCACATTACTGAGCGCCGGACCGATGACTCCCCCGGCATCGCCGATGCGGTGACAGGCCACGCAGCTGAGTTGAGCCATCAGATAGACGGCCTGCCCTTTCTCGGGATCTCCTTTACCCGCCTTGACTGCCGCCACGACCGCCGCGACGCGATCCGGGTCATAGGGAGGTGCGCCCGATTGAATCCCGATCGCTCGGTTCAGCAAAGGCGTCAGCTTGGCGTCGGTGCGGCCCGTGCGATTCAGGGCATTCAAAATTTCCTGAGCGACGAGCGAACTCGGCATTTCCCCTTTCTCGAAAGCATCCGCCAAGGCGGCTGGACCGCCGCTTTGCGTGAACAAAGGAGTAACCACATTGCCATCCTTGGACTGATGGAGAAGCCGCGCCGTCGTTTCTGCGGCGGTCGCCAAATCGGCCACGGCGAGGGATTCGAGCGCAGCTCTTTGAATGACTGCCGGTGTCTTGGTGGATTCGACCAGCGGTAACAGGGCCGGAACCGCCGCTTTTCCCCGAAGTCTCGCAAACGCCCCCAGAGCGGCGATGCGCTCTTCGGCAACCAGCGTCTCGTCGAAGGCGGATGTCTCGATCGCGTCGGCCAAGTCGAGATACCGCCACGCTTCCACCAATCGAATCACCGCAATGCGAACGGCGACATCTTCGGAATCGAGGAATTTCTGGAGTCGCTCCCCAGCCAAGCGATCGGGCTTCACCTTGCGCGATTCCCAGGTTTCCAACAAACGCTCCAGCAGATGCAATCGTGTCTCGCCCTGCTGGTCTCCAGCAAAGGCCAACACCTCGCTCAAATCCGAGGCATTCCCGACTCGCGCCAGTGTTGCCATCAGGCGGGGTTTTGCCTCATCAGAAAGCTCTCCGGCAAGGCTCTTGCGGGCCAAAGCGGCGGCGATTTCGCCCCCGATGGTTTCCAAGGCGAAGGCGAGATGGGCTGGCTTGTCAAACTTCAGGGTACCACTTTGCGCGGCGGGCAACCAGGCGGTTTCCGTCGCAAAGACCGATTGTTGAAGACTGTAATCAATGAACTTGTCGACCTCGGAATCCAGGGCCGTCAGCGCCAGTGGAAGCGCCTCTGCTTCGGTTCGGGAGGCACAGGCGACCACTGCCTCGAGTCGGGGACGAGGATTCGGGTCGCCCAACAGTCTCCTGAGTCGGGTTTTGGCATCGGGAATGGGCTCGGGCGAACGCCCGATGACCCGAGCCACCACCGCCCGCACCCGGGGTTCGGTCGATGCCTCCAAGCGATCCAGCACCGCCGGAGTGACAGCGCTATACGATTCGAGGATGGCGGCGGCCTCGATCATCGGGATGCTGTCAGCCTCTAATGCGGGATCGAGGCTTTCGGCCCAT
>JAGROX010000368.1:4918-6853 GCA_020440025.1 Verrucomicrobiia bacterium | reverse complement strand
TGATGGGAGGCGATCTCACGCTCCGCAGCGAACCCGAAAAAGGTTCCGAGTTCACCTTTCGCGTGCCCGTCACTACCCTGCCCCCGCAATCGGTCACCAGGCTTGAAAAGTCGCCCGAGCTGGTCGCTCCTCTCCAGGGAAAACGTGCTGCGCTCCTCTGTCAGAACCACACGCTTTCCGGACTTGTCCGCCATCTCTGTCAGGGATGGGGAATCGAGGCACATTCCATCCCAAACATGAGTCCCGATGTTGTCGGCAAGCTCGTCCAATGGCGACCCGATGTCGTCATCATCGATCCCAAGCTCCAAGATCGGGAACATCTCCGACAGCTCTCGGGAAGTCTCGAAAAAGCCGGGATCCCGTGGATCGTTCTTCAAAACATCGGGGAAGAGAAATCCGCCGCCGTCATGGGCAACGGCCAGGCTCGCGCCCGCTTTGTTTTCAAGCCGGTCAATCCCCTCAAGCTGATCTCTGCCCTCGTCAATCTCCTCGTTGAAGACGGCGCACAACGTCTCGAGTCGGTTCTCGCGAAAACGCCCACGACTCCCACCGCCGGACTCGAAACCGGTCTCTTTGCGGACCGCTATCCGGCTCGAATCCTCGTCGTCGAGGATGTTCCCATGAATCAAAAGATCGTCTGCATGGTGCTGAAAAAACTCGGCTACAAGGTCGTCACCATCGCCGAGAACGGCCGGGAGGGAGTCGACGATGTCTTCAATGGCGGCATCGATCTCGTCTTCATGGATCTGCAGATGCCCGTGATGGGAGGGATCGAAGCCACCCAACTCATTCGGGACAATTTCGACCTGCCACGCCAACCCGCCATCATCGCCCTGACCGGTCACGCCCTTTCCGGCGTCAAAGAGAGCTGTTTCGCCGCCGGCATGGACGGTTACCTGACGAAGCCTGTCAGCATTGATGACGTGAAAAACGCCATCATCGAGACTCATCACCTCGTCCGAGGCGATAGTAGTCGGCCCGCCGAGAAGGCACCCATCCGCTGAGTTCTACTGCGAGATGGTACCGACCCATCAATCGCCCGATGTGGGCTTTTGACTTCGCGGCTTTCCCGGCTTTCTTTGGAGGAGTCTCATCTTTTGTAGATTCACCCAACCACACCCCAACAAAGCCATGGCAACCGAAGACCTGAAAATCACCGCCTATCTCAAGACCTTTTGCGGATGGAGCGAAGGCGTGCGCGCCATCTTCCGGAAGTACGAAGTCGACTTCGAGGAAAAGGACATCATCCAAAATCCCGCCTTCCGCTGGGAAATGGAACAAAAGAGCGGCCAACCGCTTTCCCCCTGCGTTGAAGTGAACGGCACCATGCTGGCCGACGTGTCCGGCGAGGAAGTCGAAAAGTGGATGCTCGAGCAGGGCCTTCTTTCCGCCAGTGATGCGGAACCCGACGCCCCCATCGATTCGGCCTGTACCGACGCCCAACACGCCGCCATGGCCGCCGAAGCCCTCCAAGGCCAGTCCGGCGGCGAAGGCAGCACCATTCGTTTCGTCGACAACTGATTCGTCGAACCTCTGACCCGCGCCGAGTTTCAGCCAATTTGGAAAAAACCACAGTTTCCACACCTGAAAATCGGCGTCAATCAGCGGTTCGACGTTGATTCGCGGTCCAAAATCTCCACACTGAGTCATGGTCAAAAAAGCACTCGGTCGCGGCCTCGACGCACTGATCAGGACTCCGTCCCCCACTCCCGTCACCGGCGGGAAGGGCAAAGCGTCCTTTGACCCCGCCACCGGAGAAGCGGTTCAGCGCGTCCCGATCGATCAAGTCATCCCCTCGCCCTTCCAACCGCGGAAAAAATTCAACGAGGAGCACCTCAAAGAGCTCGTCGAGTCCATCCGCGAGCATGGCATCATCCAGCCGCTCATCGTTCGCGATGTCGACGGCAAGCTCGAACTCATCGCCGGCGAACGCCG
>JAGROX010000368.1:0-4870 GCA_020440025.1 Verrucomicrobiia bacterium | reverse complement strand
ACCGCCTCCGACAAGGATGTGGTCGAGATGGCGCTCATCGAGAATCTCCAACGCGAGGACCTCAATCCCATCGAAGAAGCCGAAGCCTACGCTCGCCTCAGTCGGGAATTTGGCTTGAAGCAGGAGGAGATCGCCCAGCGTGTTGGCAAAAATCGCGCCACCGTTTCCAACACCATCCGCCTGCTCGACCTCGAGATAAGCGTCCGTGATCTCGTGTCCCAGAACATGATCAGCACCGGTCACGCCAAGGCGATTCTCGGCATCAAAGGCAAGGCTGAGCAAAAAATGGTCGCTGACATGGTGGTGCGGAAGCAGCTCAACGTTCGTGCCACCGAGAAGCTGGTGACCGAACACATCAACGGTCGCACCTCATCCAAGAAGACGACGACCAGCAAACTGCCCAAGCAGGTCGAAAACTACGTGCGCGACATCGAGGATCGACTGCGCAGCCGATTCGCGACCAACATTCACGTCAACCACGGGGACAAGAAGGGCAAGATCGAGATCGAGTATTTCGGCAACGACGACCTCGGCCGTATCCTCGAATTGCTTGGCATTCCCGTGGAATGAGAACACCGTCCATCGCTCTGCTCCTCGTCGCTTCGCTTTTTCTCTCAGCAGCCTGCGACCGCTCCGGCCCGGCCTTTGACGAGGCCACCGCCGTGTGGAAAACCTTCGACGGAGAAAAAGCCCTCGCCCATGCTGCCGATATCGTGGCCATGGGACCTCGCCCGCCCGGTTCCGAAGCCATCGAGAAAAGTCGTATCTACATCGAGGAACACCTCGACAGCCTCGGCTGGCAAGTGCAGCGCCAGACCTTCACCCGCAAGACTCCCATCGGGGAAGTGGAATTCGTCAACCTTCGGGCCCGATTCGCCCCTGCCGATTCCGACAAACTCTGGCGACGCTCCGTTCGGGTTCTGCTCTGTTCACACTACGACACCAAACTCTATCGCGACCTCACCTTTGTCGGTGCCAACGACCCCGGCTCCAGTATGAGTGCTCTGATGGAAGCCGGTCGCGTCCTGGCCCAGCGGCCCGACCTCGCGGCGGAAGTCGAACTGACATTCTTTGACGGCGAAGAAGCCTTCGGTCCCAACATCACGCCCACTGACGGCCTTTTCGGCAGCATCTACTACGCGGGCGAAATGCTCCAACTCAAACCCGAGCAACGCCCCCGCTGGGGTGTTCTCCTCGACATGGTTGGCGACAAGGATCTCAAGATCGACATCGCCTCCAAACTCCCACCTCTTTCCATCAGGGAACTGAAAGGGATCACCGTCGATCATCAGGCGCTCGAGAAACAACGCGAAATCCTGACCAGAATGTGTCTCGACGCCTCCGCCGACGCCGGCCATCGCCGCTACTTCAGCGTCACCTCCAGCTACATCACCGACGACCACGTCCCCCTCAATCAGGTCTCCGGGATTCCAGTCATCGATCTCATCGATTTCGACTACGACTACTGGCACACCCCCAACGACACTCTCGACAAACTCAGCGCCGAGAGCCTCACCATCGCCGGCCAGACCACGCTCATGCTGGTGGAGAAGTATCTGATGGAGTAAGTTAACAATTGCCCAGTTGGGAAAGGCCGGAAGCCTAACCAAAAACCAACCAACCCCATCAATACCAAAGCCGCGCCTCGTTCAGTTGAGACCGCGAGCGGACCAGGTAGAGGCCAGCGTAGATTTTGAAGTCCACCATCAGCCCCTCGCGCTCGCGGTCGGCGCACCAACTGGGGACATCGCGAATCGGCACGAAGTGCACCCGAATGTCTTCCGTATGATCGCCGCCGCCTTCGCCCATTTTGGTCAGCCCCGTGGCATAGTAGAAAGTGATCGTCTCCGAGGTCAGCCCCGCCGACGACGGTCCCTCGCGCAACGCTGTCCAGTTTTTCGCCACGTAACCGGTTTCCTCTTTCAATTCCCGTCGCGCGGCCGATTCCAGAGGCTCGTCAGCCTGATAAGGCAGATCCCCAGCAAGGCCCGCCGGGAGCTCAATGACCTTTTTTCCCACGGGCGGGCGATACTGCTCGGTCAGAATCAGCAGCTTGTCGTCCGTGATCGCCACGATGGCGACCGTGCCCTTCACCTCGCGACGACGCACATACTCCCAGCCGCCAGAAGTGAGGCAAAATTCCAAGTGTTTTCCCCCATGCACCAGCTGGGCGTCTTCCGGTCGATCGTTGCGCATGCCCCGACTATCCTCGCCCATTCAACAGGGTCAAGTCGCCGACTCAACCCCCTTGGGTCCAGCGCATCTCCCGCAAGCCCGTATGACGTATCGCCATTGACCCCGCATCGTCTCCAACGCACATTCCAGACGCCATGTTGAAACTCCCTCTCGTTCTCTCGCTCGGTGCCGCCGGCGGCCTCGCCCTCACTCTTGCCCTGGCGGCTCAGGATAAAGCTGCGGACGCTTCCGCCGATCCCGCCGCCGAAGAAGCCAAGCTGCTGCAACACACCCGCCAGCTCACCTTTGAAGGCAAACGCGCCGGGGAAGGCTATTTTTCGGCCGATGGAACGAAGCTCATTTTTCAGAGCGAGCGCGACGAGGAGAATCCCTTTTACCAGATCTACCTGCTGGATCTGGAAACCGGCGACACCGAGCGCGTCTCGCCCGGTTTTGGCAAAACCACCTGCGCCTGGGTGCATCCCAACGGAAAGAAGGTGCTCTTCGCCTCTACTCAGGATGATGCCGAGGCCAAACAGAAGCAGAAGGAGGAAATCGATTTCCGTAACTCGGGCCAGGCCCGCAAATACAGCTGGGACTACGACGAGACTTTTGAAATCGTCGAATACGATCTCGAGTCCAAGACCTACACGAACCTGACCAAAACCCTGGGCTACGATGCCGAAGGTTCCTACTCACCGGACGGCAAGCACATCGCCTTTGCCTCAAACCGTCAGGCCTATGACGGCAGCCTGAGTGAGGAGGATCAGAAGGCGTTCAAGCTCGATCAGAAGTTTCCCATGGAGCTGTATCTGATGGACTCCGATGGCAGCAACGTGAAACGACTCACCAACGCCGACGGCTATGATGGCGGACCTTTTTTCAGTGCGGACGGCAAAAAGATCTGCTGGCGTCGCTTCGATCGCAAGGGGCTCACGGCCGAAATTTTCTCGATGAACATCGATGGCACTGGCGAGAAACAGCTCACGAAACTGGGCGCGATGTCCTGGGCTCCTTATTTTCATCCCAGCGGCGAGTATTTGATCTTTGCCACGAACAAGCACGGCTTCGACAATTTCGAACTCTATCTCGTGGACGCCGACGGCAAAGGCGAACCGCAGCGAGTGACGTTCACCCCGGGATTCGATGGCCTCCCCGCCTTCTCTCCCGATGGCACGAAGCTCTCGTGGACGAGCAATCGCACCGCCGCGAAACAGTCACAGATTTTCCTCGCCGATTGGGATCATGCCGCCGCCCTTGCTTTGCTGGGCTTGGATAAAAAGACGAATCCTGCGCCGGAAAAAGCGGCGCCAACGGGAACGAATCGCCCCGATTTTTCTCAGACAGAGGGCGACATCACCGTCGAAGACATGCGCGCCCACGTCACCTACTTGGCGTCGGATGAACTCGCCGGACGCCTCACGGGCACTCCCGGCGAGATCGAAGCCACCGCCTACGTGGCATCTGTTTTTGAAAAACTCGGCCTTGAGCCTGCCGGTGACGACGGCTCATGGTTTCAACCCTTCGAGTTCACCGCCGGAGTGAATGTCGGCAAGGACAACCTCATGGAGCTGAGCATCGGTGGACAAGCAGTGAAGGATCTTACCGTCGACAAGGACTGGCGACCGATCTCGTTTTCCAAGACCGGCCAGATCGATGCCGCTGACATCGTATTCGGTGGTTACGGCATGGAAATTCCCAAGCCTGACGGCGATGGCGATGCCTACAGCAGCTACTTTCACCTCGATGTGAAAGGCAAGTGGGTGATGGTGCTGCGCTATTTCCCCGAGGACGCTCCCAAGGAGATGCGCGAGGAGTTTCAGCGCTTCTCACGACTTCGCCACAAGGCGATGATCGCTCGGCGCAAGTTCGCCTCAGGCATCATTTTCGTCGCCGGTCCGAACTCCAAGGTAAACGAGGAACTGGTGCCGATGCAGTATGATGCTTCGCTCGCGGACTCCGGTATTCCCGCGATCTCCATCACTACCGAACTCGCGGAAAAGATTCTCGCTGCCGCAGGCAAGAACCTGAAGGATCTTCAGACCGAACTGGATACCGGTGAGATGGCGGCGGGGTTTCCCGTGCCCGACGTGAAACTCGCCACCCACATCGATGTCGCCCAGGAATCACGGACCGGACGCAATGTCCTTGCCCGTCTGCCCGCCGCAACTGACGAAGCCCGCAAACGTCCCGCTGTCATCATCGGAGCGCATGTCGATCATCTTGGTGATCGGGCCGGTCCGGGATCACTCGCCAAGGAACACGAGAAGAACGAGGTGCATCACGGCGCTGACGACAATGCTTCGGGCATCGCAGGTCTGCTGGAAATGGCGCAATATCTCGCCACTCAGAAAGAAGCAGGAAAGCTCGATCTGAAACGGGATGTCATGTTCGCCGCTTGGTCAGGGGAAGAACTGGGACTCATTGGTTCCTCATGGTTCGTCAAACAGGCCGGTCATGAGAAGGAAGCAGCCGCAAATCCTCATGCCACCGAATCGACCGAAGCCAAACCGGCGAATCCTCATGCTCAAGTCGTGGAATCAGGCGGCTTGTCGGAACATTTCTCGGCTTACTTGAACATGGACATGATCGGTCGTCTCGATAAAGCCCTCCTGCTTCAGGGAATCGGATCCAGCGACTACTGGGCCGGGGCCATCGAAAGACGAAATGCCCCCATCGGCCTGCCCATCACGAC
>JAGROX010000006.1:12532-46050 GCA_020440025.1 Verrucomicrobiia bacterium | reverse complement strand
AACCGATGTTTCCACGCGCGTTTCGCGGGGCCTACCCGCCGGCATCCACTTTCAAGGTGACCGTGGCGTTGGCGGCTCTGGAAGAGCGGGTGATCAGCGAGAGTTCCGTATACAGTTGCCCGACTTCTTGGTCGATTGGCGATGTCGTCATGCGGAACTGGAACAAGGATCCTGAGGGCAGCATGAATGTGACCGCCGCCCTGATGCGATCCTGTAACACTTGGTTCTATCAGGTCGGTACGCAGACCGGTGCCGATGCCGTGACCATGATGGCACGTCGTCTCGGCATGGGAGAAAAGACTGGTCTTCCTCTCAAGGCGGAGTCCGAGGGACTCGTGCCTACCAATCGCTGGTGGCGGGAGAAATACGGCTACTACATGTCGAAAGGCGATCTCGCCAATATTTGTATTGGTCAGGGACAGATCGAAACCACCCCACTGCAGGTGGCGCGTGCCATGGCGGCAGTGGGCAATCAGCAATATGTGGTGAAGCCGCGTCTGGTGAAACAGATTCAGGATTACAACAGTGCCGTGATTCAAACCGTGGCCGTCGAGGAGCGTAGCCAACTGGACATCGATCCCTACTATCTCAAGGTCGTCCGCAAAGGCATGACCGATGTGGTCAATGGTGGTCGCGGCACCGGTCGCAACGCCGCCAACGACAACTTCGAAGTGGCGGGAAAGACGGGAACCGGACAATGGAAACTTACCCCGGGCGCGGAACAGAACGTGGGCTGGTTTGCCGGGTTTGCTCCTGCCGACTATCCGGTGATTTCCTTCGCCGTAATCTATGAAGGTGATCCCGGTGAAGTGGTGGGTGGCGGCAAGAGTGCGGCCCCGGTCGTCGGTGAATTCCTGAAACGCTACTATGATGACAACGAGGAGCATCTCGCCGAGATCCGGGCGTCATCCGACGAGGTGAAAACCCTGCTTGCTGGCGTGGAATCCTCCGTGTCTGATCGTGGAGAGGTCGAGTCCATCTTCCGCGACTCTTCGGTCGAGCAGCAATACGCGGACGGCGAAGGTCCGCCGGAGACTCGACCGACCGAGGAATCCTCCACCGGAGAATCTGGCATCTCGCGCTTTTTCCGGAAGCTCCGGAAGCGCTGATTGGGGGAAATCAGGCGGCTGGCTCGTCGCTTTTTTCCCTTTCCTCACCCTCAACCATGCCGTCGAGGACGAGTTCGGGTTCGAAGTCCTCGTCGCCTTCCTCAATCTCCTTTCGCAAACTCCGGGAGATCCATGGGCGGACGCAGCCGTAGGTGAGGTAGGTGAGGAATATGAAAAAAGGAACGACCTTCCAGAAATTGATCGCCGAAACAAAGACGAGAATGGCAACGAACACCCACGGCATGGATCGCCGGGTGCGCCAGTTCACCTTCTTGAAACTCGGGTAGCTGAATTCGCTCAGCATCATGTAGGAAAGCACGAGGACTAAGGTCAGCAGGAGGTAGCGCCAATAGCCGATCTCTCGATCGCCTTCGTTGAACCACAGGATGAAAACAGTCAGCGAGGCGATCATGCCCGCCGCTGCCGGGATAGGGAAGCCGACGAAGTCTTTGGAGGCATTTTCAGACTCTTCCTCTGCCAGGCAATTGAATCGCGCCAGGCGCATCGTTCCGCAGAGCAGGTAGATGAAGGCGATGGTCCAGGCGAGACGTTCGTTGAATCCACTGAGCACGATGTCCATCACCAGCAAGGCCGGGGCGATCCCGAAGGATACCACATCGGCGAGCGAATCGAACTCGCGCCCGAACATCGATTCCTGCCCTTTCATCCTGGCGATACGACCGTCGAGCGCATCAAAAAGACATGCGGCGAGGGTGAATCCGATCGCCGTATAGTAGGTGTTGGCACTCGGGTCCGCATCTTTCATCCCTTGGAAGATGAAAAATACCGCACTGAATCCGCAGGCGAGATTGCCGGCCGTCATCAGATTGGGCAGCAGATAGACCTTGGGAGTTTTCCAGGGTTTGGGTGTCTTGATAGGCATTGCAGGAATAGTTTAGCCCGAAAATGGGAAGTCGTTCAGCTAAAGTTCTTAGTGAGATCCGTGTCCTCTGGTTGTCGCCTCTGGTGCAATCCTGACACGAGAGCTGAGACGAAGACTGCTAAGTAGAGAGTGCCTGTCACTGCCTCAAGAGCAGAGAGAACCCGGGTCTGGGCAGTGATTGGAGATATATCCCCGTATCCGAGCGTCGAGAGAGTCACTAGGCTGAAATAAAGCAGGCTGCCGTCAGTCGCGCCTACTTGGCTATCTCTGGATGATGCGAAACCGCCCGGATTGAGGATCTCGTGGACCTCATAGAGAGTTGCCCAAAACAGGGCCAGGATGAGGTAGCCGCAGATCCCGGCAAAGATGCGATCAAGTTTGCTGGCACCCCATTCAAAAAGAGAAAAGTGGAACACCAAGTAAATCATCATCAACTGAAGACCGCCGCTGAGAAAGGCGTTCGTCAGCGCGAGTTCCATGGGAATGTCAAACAGTTCAAGGGAGATTCGGATTGGCAGGGCAGGAATCGCGAGGGCCAAGTATGCAATCAGCCAGCGTCGACGAGCTCCGATGAGATAAGCAGCCACACAGAAAACGACCGAATAGAAAATCCCAGCAAACAGTTTGACGGAGGGGTTGTCGGTGGTCCCAGCTGAGGTCAAAATTAAGATGATCAAGGCCACTAGGAGAATTAGGGAACGAATTTGTTCACCTGCAGAGGATCGCGATAAGTATTTCATAGAACCAGATTTCAAGTGCCTGCTGAATATTTAGAACAGGTAATAACGTTTCTGATCGTCTAAGTTTTTTCGGAAAGGTGAGCCTTTCCACTTTGCAAGTTGCCATGAATCTGGAAGATACGGGAGCGAATTCATGAAACACGAATGCATTTGGCGTCTTCCGGCGTTGTCAGTGATGATGGCGGCCGTCCTCTCGGGCTGTGTCACGGTCGGCGTCGACTATCAGAAACCCGATGCCGAGGTTCCTGATGCTTGGACGCGGGCTCTGACCAAAGATCTGAATGGGTCGAAATCGAGCTTGGAGCACTGGTGGAAAGGGTTCAATGATCCAGTCCTGAACCAGTTGATCGATCGGGCTCGCGAGTCAAATCCTGACATTGTTGCCGCCACGGAGCGGGTTACCGAAGCTCGAGCCTTACGCGGAATCGCGATCAGCCAAGGGCTGCCTCAAGCCAATGCGGGGGGCAATTACTCGCGGAATAGGGCCAGTGAGAGTCTTCTCGCGCCTGCGCCGCCGGAGAATCCAACCAATCTCTATGCTGCCGGGTTCGATGCAGGATGGGAGATCGACATATTTGGAGGGATTCGACGGTCGGTCGAATCCGCGGAGGCAAGTATCGGAGCGAGTGAAGAAAACTATCGCGACGTTCTCGTGTCTCTGTTTTCTGAAGTGGCGCTGAATTACGTCGAATATCGTGCCATTCAGGAGCGGATCGAGGTCGCAGAGAAAAACATCGAGTCGCAGAAAGAATCGGAAAAACTGGCCGAGAATCGTCTCGAAAACGGACTCGTTCCCAAGATCGATGTCACCCAGGCGAAAACCAACCGGGCGATTTCCGAAGCGTTGCTACCTGCCCTCCGGTCGCAACTGGTTTTTGCCAAAAACCGGATCGCTACCCTGACTGGCGGGTTTCCTGACTCGGTCGAGAAGTTACTCGCTGGAGATCAGTCGATCCCTTTGCCGAGGGCCGGCTACTCGACCGGTCTGCCATCCGATTTGCTGCGATCGCGTCCCGACGTTCGCCGGGCTGAGCGAGAACTGGCGGCCCAGACGGCTGCGATAGGTGTCGCGGAGGCGGATCTCTACCCGAGATTTACCCTGTTTGGTGACTTCAATCTACAATCAGTGAAGAGTGGTGATTTTTTCGAAGGTGGCAGTGGAGCCTATTCCTTTGGTCCTTCCTTCCAGTGGCAAATTTTCAGCGCGGGCAGGATTCGCAATGCGGTAATTGCCGAGGAGAGTCGCACTCGGCAGGCTCTGGACCGCTATGAGGGCGCGGTGCTGCTTGCGGTAGAGGAAGTGGAAACCAGTATGGCTGCGGTCGCCAACGAAAGGGACCGGTTCAAAAAGCTCGATGAAGCAGTCGACTCTGCCAGTGAGACGGTAGATCTGATCAAGGACAATTACGAGAACGGGCTCGTGAACTTCCAGAACGTGCTCGATGCTGAGCGCACCAAATTCAACGTGGAGGATGACCGAGTGGTCAGCCGGGGACAGATAGCGAAGAATTACATCACCCTCTACAAAGCCCTCGGAGGTGGGTCGGAGATGGAACTGATCCCCCATTGAAGAGCGAGTCATTAGCTGCCGAAACTGTCCAGGAACCGGAATCATGAAATCCTGCTACCCGTTTTTTTCAAACCTGCCAATCGTCGCGATCGGACCCCTTCTGGCGTTGCTCGCGAATAGTTGCAGCGAACGCAATGCTTTCGTCCCGCCACCACCACCAAGGGTGGAGACTGTTCAGCCCACGGTTGGAGATGTGACGATATTTATCGAGTTTCCCGGTCGTACTGACGCCTTTTCCAAGGCCGAGATCAGGGCGCGAGTGAAAGGCTTTCTCAAATCCCGGGACTTTGAACCCGGTAAGTTCGTGAAAGAAGGTGACCTGCTTTTTCAGATTGAGCCCGAGGAATTCGAGGCCGCCGTGCTCGCTGCCGAAGGTCAGCTCAAGGCTGCTCAAGCGAACGAAGGGATCGCCGACACCAACCTGGCGCGACGGAAACAGGCCTCGCAGAGCGGTGCCGTGTCCAAGATCGATGTAGAGAGCGCCGAAGCCGAAGCCAAGGCCGCGACTGCCCAAGTAGAGGTGGCCCAGGCGGCACTCGCTGATGCCAAACGAGCCTTGAAATACACCCAGGTGACGTCACCCATTGGCGGGCGCGTTTCCAATTCGTTTGTTGATGTTGGGAACCTGGTGGGTGCGGATGGTCCCACGCTGTTAACCGCTGTGGTCCAGGATGATCCCATCTACGTGAATTTTGAAGGCAACGAACGTGACGCGCTCGACAATCTTCAGAATCGGCCCAAGGAGGGGAGACCCGATTACACTGCCGATTTCAAGGAAATCAAGATGCGGCTCACACTTTCCGACGGCCGGGTCTATGAGAAGACTGGCAACATGAACTTCATCGACAACCAGATCGATCCTGCCACCGGGACGATCAAGGCGCGGGCAGAGTTCCCCAACCCGGAGGGCGCTCTAGCCTCGGGGCTCTTCGTTCGGATCGGGATGCCGGAGACGATCGAGAATGCCATCACCATTCCCGCCGCTGCGCTGCAGCGAGATCTTGGTGGCGATTTCGTGGTCGTGGTGGGCGAGGGTGATGTCGCTCAGCGTCGACCGGTGAAGCCCACCCGTTTTCAGGTGGATGGCAATGCCGTAATCGCCTCGGGATTGACCGCAGAAGACCGGGTCATTGTCAGTAACTTGCAGCGCGCTCGGCCGGGACTGCCGGTGCAACCAGTTGCGTCGCAGCCTGGGGAAGCGCAAGCGACTTCCGCTACCCAAGCCGCCGAGACGACGCCCGAGCCCGAGGCCTGACGCCATGTTCAGCATCTTCTTCATCCGACGCCCCGTTTTTGCCGCGGTCATCTCCATCGTGATCGTGGTGGTGGGACTGGTGGCACTGACCACGCTGCCCGTGGCGCGATATCCGGAAATCGCTCCGCCGACGGTGAAAATCAGCGCCGTCTATCCAGGCGCTGATGCCCGCACTGTGGCCGATACGGTGGCGACTCCGATCGAACAGGAGGTAAATGGCGTTGAGGGCATGATCTACATGTCGAGCGTCAGTTCGAACGACGGCAGCATGAACCTCACCATCACCTTTGCTCCCGGTACTAACCTCGATACGGCCAATGTTTTGACTCAGAATCGCGTCGCCGTCGCCGAAGCCCGTCTGCCTGAGGAAGTAAAACGCACCGGCGTGACCGTAAAAAAGCAGTCGACCGATGTGGTCATGTATATCGGATTTTCCTCGCCGAGGGGAACCTTTGACGACCAATATCTCAGCAATTTCGTCAATCTTCGTATCAAGGATGAGTTGGCGCGCGTTCCCGATGTCGGCAGTGTGCAGGTATTTGGAGCGGGTCAATTCAGCATGCGGATCTGGTTGGATCCGCAGCGTCTGGACACCTACGGCTTGTCGGCCAGCGATGTCATCGGCGCCATCCGGCAGCAGAATGTGCAGGTTGCTGGTGGACGTATCGGTGGTACTCCGGCTCTGGAGGGAGTCGTCTATGAGTACACCGTCAACGTCGAGGGTCGCCTCTCCGAGGCGATTGATTTTGAGAACATTGTCGTCAAGACCGGTGAGGACGGCGCCTTGGTCCGCGTGCGGGATGTTGCCCGCGTCGAACTGGGTTCCGATAGCTACAACATTTCTTCACAGTTAAATGGTAAGGACTCTGCAACCGTAGCCATTTACCAGATTCCGGGATCAAACATCATCACCGTGGCTGAAGGGATCAATGCCAAGTTGAATGAACTGGCGGTGACCTTTCCCGAGGATCTGGAATACACAACTGTCTATGACAATACAGACATCATTCGGGCATCCATTAGGAATGTCGTGGTGACCTTGATTGCTGCGCTTCTGCTCGTCATCTTCACTGTCTATGTCTTCCTTCAGAATTTTCGGGCCACCATCATTCCGGCAGTGACGATTCCCGTGGCGTTGATCGGTACCTTTGCCGTACTGCTGGCATTGGGCTATTCCCTAAATCAGCTCACGCTTTTCGGATTGGTGTTGGTGATCGGAATCGTGGTCGATGATGCCATCGTCGTCGTTGAAAACACCACCCGATGGATCGAGGAGGGACTCAGTCCACGGGAGGCTGCGGAAAAGGCGATGCTCGAGGTATCCGGGCCGGTCATTGCTACGACCTTGGTGTTGCTGGCAGTGTTTGTGCCAACTCTCGCGATGGGTGGGATCACGGGAACGTTGTTCAAGCAGTTCGCCGTGACAATTTCCATCGCGACCGTTTTCAGTTCCATCAATGCCCTCACTCTGAGCCCGGCTCTGAGTGCGTTGCTGCTCCGCAAGCAGACAAGGGAGCCACGAGGCGTGTTCCGCTGGTTTAATCTCACGCTCGAAAAAACCACCAATGCCTATCTCAGCGTGACCCGACTCGCGATTCGTCGGGCGGTGCTTTCGATCATTCTGTTCGCGGGCATGATTGGGTTGGCGCTATACGGTATGGGGCAATTGCCGACCGGGTTTGTGCCACAGGAGGACGAAGGCTACTGCATGGTCAATGTCCAGCTTCCCGATGGCTCTTCGCTCCAGCGCACCCGTGCGGTCCTGAATGAGATCAATGCCATGGTTTCGAAGGTCGAAGGTGCGGACGATTTTTTGACCATTGCCGGCTATTCCATTATTGACGGCGCGGCCAGTTCGAACACCGGTTTCCTCGTGGTCACCTTCGATCCGTGGAAGGACCGCACCACGCCCGAACTTCAACAGGAAGCGCTGATCAATCAGCTCAACCGTATGCTCTACGGCTACCAAGATGCGGTCGCCTTTGCTTTTGCCATGCCGTCACTTCCCGGTGTGGGTTCTTCGGGTGGATTTACCTACATGCTCCAAGATCGGGGTGGCGTTGGATTCGGTCCGCTTCAGGAAATGGCCGGCGAGATCATCGAGGATGGCAATTCCCAAGCCGGACTAACGCGGCTCAACACGACATTCCGCTCCAGTGTGCCGCAGCTATTCGTGGACATCGATCGTGAACAGGTTTTCCGCAGCGGCACTCCGTTGTCCTCCGTTTTTGATACCTTGCAGGCGAATCTCGGTTCAGCCTACGTGAATGACTTTACGCTATTCGGTCGCATCTTCAAAGTCACCGCCCAGGCCGATGCCAACTTTCGTGACGAGCCAGAGGCCATTCGTCGATTGCAGGTGAGAAATGCTGCTGGAAACATGGTGCCGCTCGGATCACTGGCCAGTGTGGAGAGTGCCTACGGACCTCAGGTCGTGACCCGCTTCAACCTCTATCCCTCGGTGAAGATCCTCGGTCAGTCCGCTCCCGGATTCAGTTCCGGCGAGGCCCTCGACCTCATGGAGAATATGGCCGCCGACAAATTGCCCGACAGCATGGGTTTCAGCTGGTCCGAGCTTTCCTATCAGGAGAAACTCGCGGCCGGAGGCACTTCGGCGATTTTTGTTTTCGCCATCCTGATGGTATATCTCGTGCTGGCTGCCCAATATGAGAGTTGGACCATTCCCATTTCGGTCGTCTTGTCCGTGCCGACTGCCATTTTTGGAGCTGTCATCGCCATCTGGCTGCGCCAAATGGACAACAATGTTTACACCCAAATCGGGATAGTGTTGCTGATTGGGTTGTCGACCAAGAGCGCCATTCTTATCGTCGAGTTTGCAAAGGTCTTGCGCGAGGAGGGAAAGAGCATCTTCGATGCGGCGATCGAAGCCACCCGGCTTCGTTTTCGTGCGGTGTTGATGACGGCCTTTTCCTTCATTCTTGGCGTGATCCCACTCCTTATTGCCACGGGTGCTGGTGCCGAAAGCCAGAAAGTCATCGGTACCGCCGTCTTTGGTGGCATGCTGGCGGCCACCGTGCTCAGCCTTGCCGCCGTGCCAATGCTTTACTACGTGGTGCAGCGAATGGCAGAAGGAAAAGGCACCTCTGAGAAGAGTCGACCAGCGATTGAGAAAGCGGAAGGCTGAGTTGCGAAACGTCGTGGTAAGCTTCGATGCGACCTGATCGTCTATCACTTGAACCGAGGGCTGCTCGCCCGCATAGTTCCACTTCCATGAGTTCCCTCACTGCCGATTTTCAACTGAGTCCCGAGACCGCCATGGGCGACCTGATGGACGCCCTGCCCGGTGCCCGTCGTGCCCTGTTTGCCCGCTACCATATCGGCGGATGCCAGAGTTGCGCCTTCAGCGATACCGAGACGCTGGCCCAACTCTGTGAGCGAAACGAAAACCTGCCGGTCGACGAAGTGATCGCCCATCTGGAGTCCGCCCACGAGCAGGATCAGAAGGTGCTCATCGAGCCCGCCGAGGTGGCGGCACTCCTGAAAGGCGACTCGCCTCCCGCCTTGGTCGATTTGCGAACCCGGGAAGAATTTGAAGCGGTCACTCTACCCGGTGCGAAGATGTACGGACAGGAACTGAATCAGGAGATCTTCGGAACCTGGGACAAGGAAACCGTGATCGTGATGTATGATCACACCGGCGATCGCTGTCTCGATGCCGCCGCCTATCTGATCGGGCACGGTTTCAAAAACACCCGCGCGATGCGTGGCGGGATCGATGCCTGGAGCCAGGAGGTCGATCCGACCGTGGCCCGGTATCGGATCGAGTTTGAGTAAACCGCTGACCTTTTTCTTTTCTCATGAGCTCCGAAGACACCGCCACCGAAGACCGCATCCGCGATGCCATCGCCAATCCCAAGAACATGGGCGAGATGGCAGATGCCGATGCCGTCGGCACGGTGGGGAGTCCTGACTGTGGCGACATGCTGCGGATGTGGTTGAAGTTTTCCGAGAAAGACGGTCGCAAGGTGATCGATCGCGCGTCATTTCAGAGTTTCGGCTGCCAGACGGCCATTGCTGTGGCCAGTGTGGCGACGGAATTGCTCGCCGGAAAAAGTATCGAGGAGGCCATGAAACTCGAGGCCAATGATCTCTCCAGTCCGCTCGGTGCGTTGCCGCCGATGAAGATTCATTGCGGCCAGATGGTCGAGGGAGCGCTTCGCGAAGCCTTGGAAGCAGAGGAAAGGGCCAAATCAGGAGAATCGATGGCTCCGGAAACCCCCATTCAACCCTCTATACCCGCTGACTCAACCCTGTTAGGTCGCATTTCCGGACCACCGACTGGTGGCGTGTCAGGGGGCAAATTACGAGTCGTGAAACTCGACCCAGCAGAGACGGGCGATTGATTCGCCATTTTCTTTGCGTGCCTTTGAGCCAGATCGCGGTAAGGAATCCCTCCAGTCATTCAATTCATGAAAACTCACGAAGAAATCGAACTTTCCCGGGAAGTGGAAGCCATCCAGATCCCGAGCGGCAATCTTATTTCCCTGCCTATCGGAACCCGGGTGATGATCACTCAGGCGCTTGGTGGCACCTACACTGTGGCGACCGAGTCAGGACTGGCCCGGATTTCCAAAGACAACGCCGATGCACTCGGCATTGATCTGGAAGCGGAGAAGGACAAAAAATCCGCCGCCCAACAGGCTTTGGAAGGGGGCGATCTGGAGAAGGCGGTCTGGGAGCAACTGAAGATGGTTTTTGATCCGGAGATCCCCGTAAACATTGTCGATCTCGGTCTTGTCTATGACTGCTCGGTTCAGGAGGATGAGGGTGAGACGACTGTTCAGGTGAAAATGACGCTGACGGCCCCCGGTTGCGGGATGGGGCCGACGATTGCGGCGGACGCCCAGTCGAAAATCCTCATGCTGGAAGGCATCAATCATGCCCAAGTCGATCTCGTCTGGGATCCGGCCTGGAATCAGGACATGATCTCCGAAGAAGGCAGGATGAAACTGGGCATGGTTTGACCCGATTTTTTCTGTAGAACCAGCTAAGGTTCAACGCAAGACCGGCAGCGCTGCCGGTCTTTTCGTTGGCAGTTTTGGGTGTGGTCAGCTCATGGCGAAGAGTAAAAGAGAGGAGGATTTGATTAATTTCGTTATATTTACTATAAATAATTGAAATAACCGTATTTCAAGAGGATGTTTCAGGTCGCGACCGTGTTTGCCCACCGTTGCTGGTTTTTACTTCCTCCTCATGCGCTGTCTCTGGCTCACTCGAAAATATCCCCGTCCGGTAAACAGCGGGGAATTGATCTACTCCGACGGGATGATCTCTGCCTTTGCGGAGACTGAGGTGGAGTTGACGGTCATTGCTCATGACAACGATGAGAGGCCTGTGGGCGATGGATCTTCGGATTCTCGGTATGTGGATGCGCAGGGAGTGGCTTGGCGGCTGGGCAGTCCGCAGCTGGGTGGTCGGCTCGGCAGCTTGGTGACCCGATACCCCAGCGATTCGCATCGATTGAAAAACGGCGGCCCGGAGGCGGCATTGGCGCAGGCATTGCGCGAGGAAAGCTGGGA
This sequence comes from Verrucomicrobiia bacterium, assembly GCA_020440025.1. Taxonomy (GTDB): domain Bacteria; phylum Verrucomicrobiota; class Verrucomicrobiia; order Verrucomicrobiales; family DEV007; genus JAEUHH01. Next base: position 34,953 of record JAGROX010000006.1, on the reverse strand, counting down.
CGTGATCGTCATCGACCACGCGGCGATGGGCTGGGCGCTGGAGTCTTTGGTCAAAGGGCGCAATGGATCTCGACAGCCAAAGCTGGTCTATCTTTCCCATAATCACGAGGCCAAAATCCGGCGGGAGATCGCCAAGGAATCGACCAACGAGAGCTTGCCCAAACGATTGGCACTGCGATTGGATGCGGAGAAATACGTCCGCCAGGAAGAGGCGCTATGCGCGCAGGTCGATCTGGTTACCGCCATTACGGACACCGAGGTGGCGGCATATCGCGATCAGTTTTCCAACCAGCGATATCTGACATTGACGCCCGGCTACCGTGGCGAGCGTCATCCGAACCATGAGATCACAGAAGCCACTCCGCGACGAGTGGTAATGTCGGGATCGTTCGAGTGGATCGCGAAACGTCTGAATCTGGAATCCTTTCTCGCCAAAGCGGCGAAACCGTTTGCAGAGGCTGGCATTGAGTTGCAGATCGTCGGCAAAACTGACGAGGCGTTTCGGCAAAGCATCGCCGCACGATATCCGACGGTCGATTTCGTTGGCAAGGTGCCGGAGATGACACCCTACCTGCTCGATTCCCGAATGGGATTGATCGTCGAAACGCTGGGAGGTGGATTCAAACTGAAGGCGCTGGATTATTTGTTTCATCGACTACCTCTCGCGGGCCTCCGCCACGCAGTGGATGGGCTGCCACACACGAGTCCGGAGGAAGTGTTGTTGATGGACTCCATGCCCTCGCTGATCCGCGAAGTCATCGTGGCGGTGGATGATGTGCCTCGGCTCAATCGGATGACTGCCGCGAGTTTTGAGAAATGCGAGGCCGCCTTCGAATGGAAAGATCGCGGTCGCCAACTCCACGAAGCCATCTCGGCGCTCTAGCAGGTTTTTTCGATTTCGTTTTTCATGGAAACCGCCGCAGACAGCTCGACGCAGAGTCACCACCGGAATCGCTCGATTCGGTTGGCGGTGATGACGTCGATCCTGTCCAAGTTTGGCACCGTTCTGTTGCGAATCGTTTCCATTCCGGTGGCGATCCGATTGCTCGGCATGGAGCAGTTCGGCGTCTATGCGGCCATCACTGTGGTCGTGAGCATGATTGATCTGATGCATGTGGGCATCGGGCCGGCGCTGACTCAGGGCATTGCCAGATCCTTGGCAAAAGGGGATCGCGCGCAGGAGCAGGGGGTTTTTGCGACGGCGATCCTGATCAGCGCGGGCCTGACGATCCTAGCCTCGGCCGTTCTCGCGATGTTGGTGGGATTCCTTCCCATCACGACCCTTTTCGGATCCGAGTTCGGTCCCTTTGCGGAATCGATGCGGCGTGCTTGTTTCATCGCCATCGCGATTGTGGCGGTGGAGATGATTTGCGTGGTCGTGGAGCGTGCCTGTGATGGCTATCAGGAAACCCGATTCAACAATGCCTGGGGAGCGGCAGGAAATTTTGTCGGGGCAGCCAGTCTTCTCATCGGCATCAAGTTCATCCCAACGATCGAGTTCTTGGTGTTGGCGGTCAACGGTTCCGTCGCTCTGGCCAAATTGGCGAACGCGATCCACTTGATGGTTCGGCGCTCTTATCTGTGGCCGCGTTTTTCACAATTCCGGCGGGTACTGGCCAAACCACTGCTTTTTGATGGCTTACGTTTCTCGGTTACCTATCTGTTGAGTGCGGCGGTGGAGTACAACGCGATCGCCTATATGCTGGGCCGACTCGCCGGGCCGCAGTCGGTGGGGCTCTACAATGTGATGATCACGGTGCATTTTTCGCTGACGGGTTTCATACAGATGGTCACGATTCCCTTGTGGCCGGCGATCGTGGACGCGCATTCCCGGGGTGATGTTCCGTGGGTGCGTAAGGCCGCGCGTCGCATTCAGTTCATGGGACCGGCATTCGGTTTGTCGGCAGCGATCGGGATGGTGGCCTTCGGTCCTTGGGTTTTTCCGCTCTGGGTGGGGAGCGAATTCGATCTGACCCGCCCGACCCTGGCGATCTTTGGGGCCTATTTCACGCTTCATCTCTGGAGGCAGGTCAATCAGGTGCTGCTTCTCGGTTTGGGTGATGTGAACTTCGCGGTTCGGGTCGTGATCGTGGAGGCTCTCACCATCCTGGGAGTGGTGGGGTATGGACTCGCCAATGGGATTGGAATCTTCGGTGTCTACGTGTCCATCGCGACCTGCATGGCGGCGATCACGGCCTGGATCTATCCGATGCGATTTCGTAGGGTGATGGCGCGTTGGGATGCTGATGTGAAAGCGAACCCTGCGCCGCTACCTAATCAGTTGTCGCCGAAACGCGAGCCGGTGGCATCGGCGACACCGGAACCCGCGTCGTCTTGCTGAGAGTGGGGTAGACCCGGTAGCTCTCGATCGCGGTCTGATCGATAAACTCCTCGAGCGAACCACCGCCGGTCTCGCGAAAGTATTCGGCCTGTGATTCGTGTGCCTCCAGAGCGGCCAGTCTTTGGGGCCGATGCGGCTGCCCATCGATGATGAGATCAGCAGGGTCGTCGCGATTGAGGAGTCCGGGAAAACGGTGATCGGATCGCCAGGCATGAAAGGTGATCACCGGGATCCGCGGATGCTGACGTCCCTCCACCGCCCAAAAGACTGCCGCATGGGTGAGCAAATGGGCCGGATGCCAGTATTCGCCGCCACTTCCATGAGTCACGATCGCGACGGGCAGGCGGGCGTCAAAAATGGAACGCAACTGTAGCGCGAGTCGATCAACTCCCACCGCTGGCGCATAGGTGCGATGGCGATCTGCCATGGGATCGACATGGCCGAGAAAGGTGACCATGGATACGCCAAGTGCGGAGGCAGAGGCCCGCAACTCGTTCTCCCGCCGCTGGCCTAGTTCGGTGCGGGAGGTGCCGCCAGTGGTCCCGCCCTCACCTCGCGTGAGGCAGATGATTTCCACCGGAGTGCCTTTGGCGGTGGCTTCGCAGATGAGACCCGAAGCAAAAATCTCGTCATCGGGATGGGCGATCACGATCAGCAATGGCCCGTCATTTCCCGGTGCCAGCAGGGTTCCCAGAGAAACGGGGCGGGGACTCCTGGGCCGTCGTAGAAGGCGTCCGAGTTGGCTGATCCGTTTTCGATAGAAGACCGGATCAGAAAGTCGTTGTGAGATTCTTTGCCACATGACGTTGAACTCGGGGTGATGCAGTCAGCGGACGGCCCCAAAAATCGCCCACGATCTCGACGAGATCGTTCATGAACCTTTCGGGATGGAAACGGGCGACGCGATGGTGTAATTGTTCGCGAAGTCTCGGGTGATGCTCAGGAGATTGAAGCAGGTCGAGAATCTTTTTTACTCCCTCGCTGCTGCTTGAGTAGATCAAATCGGGATGGTCAACGATCTCGGCGGCACCTCCACTTCGGGGAACAATCGGGATGAGCCCACTGTCTGCCATCTCCGCGACTGCGATGCCGAAGGCTTCGACGCGACAACCGTGAATGGCGAATGTCCGTGAAGCGAAGAGCTTCGCTTTCTCCTTCGGATTGAGAAATCCAGGCGTCCGAATCCAGTCTGAACGATTGTCGACCAACCGGCGAATGCGTCTGGCATAGTCATCATCACCGAAACTCCCGACAAGATCCAAGTTCACCGGGTAGCCCTGGCTGCGGACCCGATCCATGATGGCGATGATGGTCTCGATTTCCTTTTCTGGAGAGATGCGCCCGAGGCAGACAAAGCCCCAAGGATCCCGCTGATCATCTTTTTCAGAAGGAGTGTAGCCCGAACCAATGCTAGGAGGGTAGAGAACAGGCGTGGCTGGGAGCCGAAAGATCTTCTCCAGTTTCTTGGCCGTCCAGAAAGAGTTCGCCACCGCACAGTCGCCCCGTTCCGCTAACGTCGGTCGTCCCCAACCTTTCAGGCATTCGCCTGCGGTCAGGTAGATCCGTCGTAAAAGCGACTGGCGGTGACAAATTCGATCCTCGGCATTGGGATAGAGCAACTGCCGGGCTTTTTCGCTAAAACTGAAGTCGCCAATCAACTGGATGCCCGGTTTGCCGAAATAGACAGGATTGTAGGCGCTCAGACACACGTCGAAATTTTTGGCTATGTGTCGGCAAAAACGCTCAAAACTGGCATGCTGCCAGTAGACTAGTTGAGTGCCTGAGCGAATCCCGGGCAGTTTGGGTGCCTGGCGGACGGTCACCTTTTCCGGCGATACGGAGGTGCCATAGATTGCGTTGTGTTGCCCCAGATCGAGTGGCGATGCGGTGGTGAAAGTCACATCCGCCAGATCCTGCAGGGCCTGAATCGACCACATGGCCGTCGCCTCAGATCCTCCCCATCCCATCCAGGGGTGAGTGATCAGAATCCGCGGACGGGTCTGTGATTCGGTAAGCATCAGACCGGAGTAGATGACTTGTTGGGCGGCGATTTTTCCTTCGGGGTGCTTGGCGCTGTTTCCTTCGGGATCGACTTTTCGGTGGGAAGCACTCGGCGAGTGGGTTCCCAGATACTCGATGTCGCTCCGTTGAGAAATCGGAAGGCGCCTTTCATGAGCGCGAGATTCATCAGATAAAAGTAACGGGCAAACCGAAATGCTCTCAGGTGAACTCCGTGTTGGATCAGGTATCCGTCGGCCAGCGCGGCGCTCATGAGGGCGATCTGACCGGCGAGAGCCAAGGCATAGATCGGCAATAGCGGTGCCAGCAGCAGACTTGTCGAGAGTGCGCCAAGGAGGAGAAAAGGTCCGATCCATCGAATGCCTTTGTGCGACCAGAAAGCAAAGGCGGTGGCGAGACCTCCATTCCAAGGCATCAGGAGATGTCGGAACCGGTTCAGGTTTTGAAAGTTGCCGATCGCAATTCGCTGTTTGCGGCGAAATTCTTCCGAGATCTCTTCCGAGACATCCTCGTAGCAGACTGCATTCAACTCGACGATCGCGTCGTGGCCCTGCTCGAAACAGCGCATGGTGTAGTAGAAATCGTCGACGATGAAGTGTTCTGGAGCGGGTTCGAACAAGCGGCCTCGCAGCGCGTAGCAGGCGCCGAATGCTCCCATGGTGCGGCCCCAGAGAACCCCTTCCGCGTGTTTGATCTCGTTCTCTCGATTGATGTAGGCGTCCTCTTCGTGAGCGATGCCGCGATGTTCGTCGCGACTGTCGCAAACGTTGGTGGCGACCTGTCCGATTCGCGGATTGCGAAAATGTTTCGCCAGCTGCCGGGTGAGCGAGGGAGACCAACGGACATTGGCGTCGCAGGAGATGACCACGAAATCGCCCAAATGAGCCAGCCTCGGGCGTTGCTCTGCCATGAGTTGATTGATCACTCGGATTTTTCCGTTCCGCCCCGGGAAGATTCGAAGGGTCAGATTGGGATGGGGCTCCTGATAAGATTGGATGATCTCGTGGGTGAGATCGCTGCAGTTATCGGCGGCGATGAGCACTTCGAATCGATCCCGGGGGTAGTCTGTTTCGAAGATGCTTTGCAGGGTGTTCCCGATCACCGCTTCCTCATTGTGGGCCGCCATGATAACCACCACATAGGGCCATTGGGCGTCGGGATGGGATTCGGGAAAAATCATCTGATCTTGAGGCGGCCGACGTCGGGCCAACCAACGAACCAACGCCGGGTAAACGACATAGCTGTGAGCGAGCGACAGGACGCAGCCCCAGAAGATCAACTGCAGCAGAATGAGGAAAAACATGACGAAATTGAAAGGAGAGAGAGCTGAGATCAGCCGACACGCTCTGGAAAGGTGTTTTCCCAGTTGGTGGGAAGATCCTCTTCCCGAAGGATGAGTTGCGGCGTCAGGGCTGCCTCCTGCTCACGATGGCGCAGGTAGTAAGCACGGTTGAAAAAGAATTGGGGTAGGGCCGCCATAAACCCGAAAATTACTCCGGTCATTCGCTCATCGAATGGGTTTCGGGTGATGCTTTCACTCAGTGTGCAAAGCATGGCGACAAAGGGGAGGAAAAGGAGGTGTGCGTCCCATGCCCAGCGACCCATCACGGTTTGAGAATTTACCCACGCGGACCTCAGGCTGTAGACCATGACCGCGAAGAACATGCCCAGGGTGGTGAGAATTCCGATGATGCCGGAAGAGAAGAGCGTGTAGGTCCAGATACTGTGTCCGGCGGTGTAGATATCTTCTGCGAACTGATGGCGATCCTCAGGATAGACCTGAAAGAGTTCCGGAAAAAAGCTCTCGTCCCAATAATAGGAGGCGCCCAGGCCCCTGCCGTAGAGGAAGGTCATTGGCTCTTTGGCGAGGATGTCGACCATGGATTTGGCTTCCGCTTTGCGCATCAGGGCAGAGAGATCCTCGGTGGTAGCACCGTCACCACTGTTGTGAAAGAGTCGGTCTGACCAGCGTTCGGTCACGTCAGGCAGCGCTAGTCCGACGAGGATAATTGCGGCCAATCCGGCCACGCCAGCGATCGCTATGGGACCGAATTTTTTCATCGGATGGGAAGCCGTGTAGAGCCTCCACATCAGGCCCAGAATGAGACAGGCTGATGCGCCCATCGCCGAAGCCATGATGGGAAACGCGAGGCTGCGTGTCACGCTGAGTACCGTGGGAATCATCGGAACCGCGAGGACAAAGACCGTCCACCAGGAAAAATTCCGTCGCAGCAGCAGGGAGCAGCCCACCCAAGCAAAAAGAAAACGAATGGCGGGGCTGAGGATTTGCATGCGAACCTCTTCGAGAGCGACCCCGGTCCCGAGAATGCCGAATGCCAAGGTCCACAGCACACTGGCGACGGCTGCGATGAGAAACCAACGGACGGCCTCTGATGGACGCATTCCGGCACAGGCGGCGATGTGGGTGGTCGACAGTCCCAGTCCCAGTAGTAGAGGAGTGACCAGCAGGCGGAGAATGCGTCCCGGTTCGTTGCCCTGGAGAAAGGCAACCGCGATCAGAAACGCGAGAAATCCCCACCAGAATAGGATGAGATAGGTGCCTGGTCGAACCAACAAATAGCGCCACCCGATGAGGATGGCCATCCCTGCGCTGGCCAATGCCAGGCCAAGAAAAGCGAACTGAAAGATGGAGCCGCCGGTCTCCTCCGAGTCGAAGTTGAGATCGGGTGCCTTGTAGTCAAAGACAAAGGAAAACAAGAAGATTACCAGACACCAGCGCAGCCACCTGAGGTGGGGCGAAGGTGGGGCGTCGAGTTCGGTCTGACTCGAACGATTGGAGGCGGCACGGAACATGAAAAGGACGGCGGATCAGCAGGCGTTCTCCCGTTTGAAGAAGGTCAGAAGCATGATTTGGAAATCGAAGAGAACGTTCCAGTTTTCGATGTAGTGAAGATCGAAGCGAACCCGCTCGGCCAGGTCAGTATCACCGCGGAGACCATTCACTTGCGCCCAACCAGTGATGCCGGGCTTGATGTGGTGACGGGCGTTGTAGTGGGGAATGACTTCCTTGAAATTCTGAATCAACTCCGGACGTTCCGGCCGGGGGCCCACCAGGCTCATGTCGCCTTTGAGGACGTTCCAGAACTGGGGAATCTCATCGATGTTCAGCCGTCGCATCAACTTGCCGACCCTGAGGCAACGAGGATCATCTTTGACCGTCCACCCCGGAGTGCCTCCTGCCTCGGCATTGAGCTTCATGCTGCGGAGTTTGGTCATGTCGAAGAAGCGACCGCCAAGTCCAAGTCGGCGTTGTCGATAGAAGATCGGGCCGGGGCTTTCCAGATAGATGAGGGTGCCGAAGGCGGCAATGATGGGGGCGGAGAGCACCAATCCGACGATGGCGCCAATGATGTCGACCGCTCGTTTGACATATTGATTCAAGGCTGAGTGGAGTGGCAGGCGAGAGATGCCGAGAACAGGCATGCCGGAGACACTCTCCAGGTCAAGGCCGCTGAGGAGGACTCGGAACCAGGTGGGAACCAGTTTGAATTCAACCATCTCTCTTTCGCAGAGTGAGGAAAGCTGCAGCAGTTCGTTGGTGTGGTTGTTCATGTTTGCCACCAGCACCACGTCGCAGATTCGCATTCTCAGCAGGAGAGGTAGGTCCTCGTAGCGGCCGATCACGCGCAGGTCCTCGTGCCGTTGGGAGGGAATCTCAGCGCCCGGAGGACTGATGAATCCGCAGACTTCGAAAGGACGGTCGGGTGAGTTTCGAAAAATGCGGTAGGCCTTTTCAAATTCCTCGCTCCAACCGATGACGATGGCACGCTGGCGCAATCGATTGGCAAAACGATCATGACTGACCATTCGCCAGAGTAGCCAACGCCAAGCTGGAAAGATCAACAGGACGGAGACGAAACTCAGACCGCAGTAGAGTCGACTGATCGAGGGGTTGAACTTGAGAATCAGGGTGATCCCCAGATAGACCAAGGCCCACAGGAGAGTCGTCTTTCCGATAATCTTGATGGTTCGATGGAAGGAGAGGAAATTCCGTCGCTCATAGAGACGGAAGTTGGTGAGCATGCCAATCAGCAACACCACCCCAATGATGAAGTGTCCCAGGTAGCCGGTAATTCCCGAGGCCGAGAGTTCGGGCAATCCGACTTCGACCAACGATGTCTCAAATCGTATCCAATAGGCCAGTAGGAGGCATCCCCAGATCACGGCGGCATCACCGAGGAAAGCAAGAGCCACCAACTTGTTGTAGACGGATTTCGATGGCTCGACCTGGTGCTGAACGTAGACGTCGGATTTGGTTTTGGTGTGGCTCATGGAGGAAGGAGGGTGGGGGAGAACTCAGGAGGGTTCGTTCAAGGACAGAGCCAGTCGCGGACCTTGATGGGAAGTCGGGCGATAGGTCTCGAAGTAGGCCTTGGCTTTGCCTTCATCGATCACTCCGTTGAGGATGCAGCCCGCCAGTGGGACCCGCATTTGACGCAACTGACGGCAAGCCTGTTGTGCGCTGCCGGTCTGGGTGACACCCGAACGGACGACCAGCGCAACGGCATCAGCGTAGCGGGCAAAATTCAGGGTGTCGCTGACCATGCCCAGGGGCGAGGAATCAATGATGACGCAGTCAAAGGATCGGTAGGCCTCCCAGAGCATCGCGGCGAAGTGCTCGCCGTTCATTGTTTCCCCATTGTTCGGTGCGAACTGGGCACAGGCGATGAGGTAAAGATTGGGAAAAGGGGTGCGCTGGCAGGAGTTCTTCATCTCCAGAGCCCCCTCGGAGGCTTTGGGATCAGCTGCGCGATACATCAGTGCCTTGGATAGGCTGGGTCGGCGGAAATCGGCATCCACCAGCAGGGTGCGATAGCCGAGTTGTGCCTGAAGCAATGCGAGGTTCAAGGCACAGAAACTCTTGCCTTCATCGGGCATGCCGCTGGTGATGAGGACACTACGCGGACTGAGCGTGGAGAGGGAAGTGCGAAGCGCTCGGAAGGATTCCGCCGCCAAGGAATGAGGCTCGGAAAACACCACAAGGGAATCGCGCAACTCGCTCGACGCCTCGGGAGCGTGAGAGATTTCTGCCAGAACCGGAAGCCCCAGCGTCTGCTCGACCTGTTGACGGGTTCGGAGACTGCGATCAAGAAGATAGATGGCGATCACCACTCCAAAGCCGAAGAAAAGCCCCAGGGCGCCAGCCAGTCCGACGACCACCTTCTTTTTCGGCGACGAAGGTTTTGAGGCTTCGAAGGGAGCCTGTTCCATCCGTATGATGGACTCCTTCACCCCCTCTGTGACGTCGGTTTCGTTGATGCGGGCGAGCAGCGCGTAGTAGGTGTCGGTGGCGGCACCGACCTGTTGTTGGAGGGCGCGGAACTCCTTTCGGACCCGATCGACCGAGAGCACGTTGCGCTTCTGTTCTGAGACCGAACTGATGAGCTGCTTTTCGTGTTCGATGGCGGTATCGAGGCTCTTTCGGATCGTTTCTCCGACGCTTTGGGCCACTTTGGCGACTTCCATTTCGAGACCCTCCAAGTCTGCCAAATGGGCCTGGTAGGTGGGATGGCTGGGTTCGTATTGCCGCTCGATTTTTACCATCTCAGCACGCTTCGCGCCGCGGGCGAGAAGCAGTTTGGTGATGTGTTCCTGATCCATGAAATCGCCGACTTCGAGGATCGCTTCAGGATTGGAGGGGTCGATGGAGTCGAGTTTCATCACCTCAGCCTCCAGTTTTAATCGGGTATTCTTCGCTTCGCTAACCAGCTTGTTGAGGTCTTCAAGTTCCGTCTCGGTCACTCCGCCTTGTTCCAGGGCAACTTCGGGATGGGATTCGCGGAAGTTCTGCAAGGCGTCTTCGGCCTGACTCACTTTTTCCAACTGTTTCTCAGCCTGAGCCTGCAGCATCGCGGTAGCCTTCTGGGCGGCAGCCAGATTTTGCTCCATCATGTTGATCTCGAACTCCGAAACGAAGGCTTCGGCCATGAGTTTGGCTCGTGACGGTGACTTGTCAGTGACCTCGACGATCACCAGTCGGGTGCCGCGCTCCAGCGTGGCTTTCACATTCTTGCTGACCAATTCGATGATCTCAGCATCTGAGTAGGGCTTTCCGCTCGACTTGGGCTTGAGAAAGGTGGGGTCATTGCGGAGATCCAGCTTGTCGACCACCCTCAGAATAACCGAAGCGGAGACCAAGCTCCGTTCGAGTGATTTGAGCGCGTCCAGCTTGCTGAAATCCTCGCCGTGGACACTTTGAATGTTGTCGTTGAGCACCTGCTCCCGCTCGATGTAGACCACCGCGATGGATTCATATTTCTTGGTGGCGATGAACGTCACGTAGATGATCGCAAGAGTGACGAAGGCGGCGAAGATGCCCGCGACCCACCAGATGCGCCGAGTCAAGGTATGGAAAAGTCCCGTCAGATCGAGGGTGGGATAGCCCGGAAATGCGGAAGATCCTGAGGCGGGAAGTTGGGAGTGAGAGCTCATGGAAAAGGAAAGAGGTAGGAACGAGCGAAACTCAGCTTTCCGATTTTCGGATCTTTTTGCGACGCGAGACGACGCGATCTCCCGACGACGCAGCTTTGGCTGTGCGGACGGGTCTCAGACCGGCAGGCCAGAGCAATTGGAAGTGGGCGAAATACCGATTCACGAAAGAAACTTTCGCGAACGACGGCCCTTCACTCCTGCGGAACGGAAAGAATCGGGTCATTTTAATTGTGAAAACCATAAATACCATATTTCATACTTTAAGGTTTTCAAGATATTTTCCATAAAAATGGGAATTTCAATAAACTTCTAATGCTTGAGCCTGATCAGGATTCGCGAATCAAATGCGCCTCTTTCCGGGCTCTGCCTGTCCCTCACAGTTTCTTTACAATTTCGAGCTCAACGATCCCCAGCCGAGACGTTATAGTGGATAGAACCCCCAATTTGACCTGACCCATGAACTTCCAGCGCTCTTCTCGTTTCCCCTTAGGCCCAGTCGGTCTGTTCACTCTCCTGACGCTACTGATCGCAGCGCCAGCGAGAGCCAACGAAGAAATCGGTTTCATCGAAACTTTCGCTCTCGCCGAAGACCGAGCCAAAGCGCTGGAGCAACTGATTCCTGGCACTGAGGAGTATTATTACTTCCACGCCCTGCACGCTCAGAACCTCGGCGACCACGCCAAGGTCTCGCAGTTGTTTGAACCCTGGATCGAGCGTTATGGTGAAACTCCCCGCTATCGGGAGATTCGTCACCGCGAGGCGCTGCTCCGTTATCGGGAAGATGAAAGAGGATCGCTTGCCTATCTCATTCGCGAGCTGGGATTGTCCTTCAATCATCAGCAGGAACGGCTCAATGCCCGTCCCGATTTTCCAACTGCGATCGCTCCCGGGCAAGTCACCTGGGAGATCTATCAACAGCAGGCATTCCGCGCCTCGGATACCGTTTCGCAGTTTGAAGATTCGGGGCTGGATCGACTGCTGCGGGAAGACATCGCCCTCGATCAGAAACGTCTCCGCGATCTCCTCGGTCGACTGCGTTATCCCGATTACCCGAGGCTCGTGGGACTCATTGCTTCCGATTTGCGCTCCAACGTCAGCGGAGGGTTTGGGGAGTTTGAAATTCACCGCCGTCTCTTGCCATCACAGCTTGATGAACTGCTCCGGCTGAATCCGAATCTGAAGAACAATCCCAATTTTGTACACCTGCGGATGCGTCACCAGCGGCCGAGTCCAGATGTCGACTGGAAGCGTGATGCTACCGAGCGGGAAGCCTATCTCACCCGGTTGTGGAACTACGCGAAGGAACTCGATCCTGCATTCAATTCACTGAAAGCACACACGCTCTATCAGTTGCTTCAACATCATCAGCGAGCCGGGAATTATCCCCGTGATCTCTTTCTCGAATACCTACACCTACCTCGCCAACTGGCCTATGTGGAGCCCAATCTCCTTCGCGATGCTCAACAGCAACGGTTCCCCGTCGATCTGAATGCGAATTTTGCCGAAATCACCGCCTGCCCGCCTATTCAGGACGATGAGGCGCTGGTCAGAGACTATCTCCTCAGCTACTTCGTTGACGATGCCGATTGGGAAGGCTTTGCCCGTTTCATCCGATCCGATTACCTGAAGCCCCTTTTTGCCGAGGCGAAGCTTACCCATGGAGTCGGCGATGCCGAGAAATGGTTCTCACTTCTCTCTCCTTCTGTCGTGCAGGCGCTGAAAGATCGGGTGGACATCGAATTCGCCACCGGCAACCCCGAGACTTTTGCGCCGGGAGATCCCGTTTCTCTGGACGTGGATGTGAAAAACGCCGGAAAACTCATCGTGAAAGTCTATGAGATCAATGCGCTGAACTTTTACCTCGAGGAAAAGCGGGAACTGAGCACCGATCTCGATCTCGACGGGCTCATCCCCAATGAAGAAACATCCCACGAGTTCAACGAGCCTCCAATTCGCCGTGTGCGCCGAACTTTCACCTTCGATTCGCTTACCAATCGTCGAGGCGCCTGGGTCATCGAATTCATCGGCAATGGTCGTTCCAGTCGCGCGTTGGTTCGTAAAGGAGGACTCCAGTATCTGGCCGAAACGACGCCTGCTGGCATCGCCGCCCGTATCCTGACCCAGAACAACGAACCAGCCAAATCTCCCGCCATCTGGTTTGGTGGCCGCGAATACCGACCCGAAGCCGAATCGAAGGACGGACTCATTGTGCTGCCATTTTCAAATCAGCCGGGCGATCAATTCATCGTGATTACCGATGGCGATTTCGCTTCCCTGGAGACGCTCAATCTTCCCGCGGAAAACTATGCGCTGGATGCCGGGATTCATCTCGATCGCGAGAACCTGCTTCCGGGACAGTTTGCCAAGGTGGCGATTCGCCCCAACCTCAGCATCAATGGCGAACCTGCCACGGCAGGGGTGTTGGAAGACACCAAACTGGTGATTCGTTCCACCGACCATGATGGCATCGAATCCGTCACCGAGGTGCCGGGCTTTGCCTTGTTTGATGATCGAGAATCGACTCACGAGTTCCGGGTGCCGGAGCGTCTCGCCAGTCTCAACGTTGAGCTTCGTGCCACGATTGAAAAACTCAGTGATGGTGGGAATCCAGTCGAGTTGAAGGCCTCCAAGAGTTTCGAGGTGAACTCCATTGATACCACCGAATACATTGCCGACAGCCACCTCAGTCGCATCGGCGGCAGCTGGATACTCGAGGTGTTGGGCAAAACCGGTGAACCCATCATCGATCGTGCGGTACAAGTCAGTGTAAAGCATCGGGACTTCACCAATCCGCTGCATTTTTCACTGAAAACGAATCAACAGGGTAGAGTCGCGCTATCAACCCTGTTGGGTCACGAGAGAGTCGAGGTGAACGGGGAAGGATTGCCTTCGAGATCCTGGGATCTGAGTTCCTTTGATGGAGGGAACTACCTGCCTGCTTCCGTCAATGCGGCGGCTGGCGAGGTGATTCAGATTCCGGTGACTCTGGATCACGACGGTCCGCTCGCGCCTTCAGATTTTGTGTTGTTGGAAACCAGGGCAGATGGCTTCGTGGCTGATGCCTTTGGTAACGCTGAGATGCGTGACGGATTGCTCCAGATCTCGGGACTCGCTCCAGGAGATTACGAATTGTATCTCCGAGATGCCGGGGAGCGTGTCGTCATTCGGGTGACAAAGGAAATTTCTCGTCAGAATGGCTACGCCCTCTCTCAGTGGCGGCATCTGCAGATCAAGAACCCGGCACCTCTTCAGATTGCCTCGCTGGAAACGGCAGATGGAAAGCTGAACCTGCGCTTGGTCAACGCCGACTCGATGACCCGGGTTCATGTGGTCGCCACCCGATTCCTCCCCGAGTTTTCTCTCGCGTCATTGGGAAATCCTGGAGCCATCGAGCCGATCACGATTCAACGCGGATCGGTGGAAACGCTCTACCTTTCCGGTCGCGACATTGGTGAGGAATACCGCTACATCCTGGAACGTCGGGCCGCAAAACGCTTCCCCGGAAATCTTCTCACCCGTCCCGGTCTGTTGTTGAATCCTTGGGCATTGCGCGACACTGAGACTGCTATCGATGATGCCAAAGATGGCGACGAATATGCCAGAAAGGAGGCAGGTGCCGCCAGCGCACGCGCAGGCATGGCAGGAGGCCGTAAGGAGATGGCTCCTGTCATGGTCGAGGGACCGGTAAGTCCGAATTACGATTTTCTCCGAAATCAGGCCCCGCTAGTTTACAATCTTGCACCCGATCCAGAGGGGCGAATCAGTCTCGATCTCGCGGACTTTGGAGATCGTCAGCAGATTCATGTGCTCGCGGTCAACTCCCAGAATGCAGCGTATCGGCAGCTGTCGCTCGCCGAAGAGAAAGGCGTGGCACTGCGCGATCTGCGTTTGACTAGAAATCTTGACCCGGCACGTCACTTCTCACAGCGGCAGAAGGTCACGGTGTTGAAGAATGGCGAGGTGCTCGTCCTGCCCGACGTGCGCTCCTCGGAGCTGGAAACCTACGACACCCTGGCCGGAGTTTGGACGGCTCTCTCAGGGGTTCATGATGGCACCGACCAGGCAAAGTTGGCCGAGTTCGCGTTCCTGCTCGACTGGCCCGAGATGGCGATGGAGAAGAAACGGGAACTTTACTCAAAGTTCGCCTGTCACGAGCTGAACTTCTTCCTCTCGCGTCGCGATCCGGAATTCTTTGCGTCGACGGTTCGCCCCTACCTGACCAACAAGCGAGACAAGACCTTTTTCGACGACTATTTGATCGAGGCAGATCTTTCGAAATACACGCAAGCCTGGGCTTTTGGTCGATTGAACATGGTGGAGCGCATTCTGTTGGCCCGGCGACTCGGAGGCGACGAACCAGCGGCGACCGCTCGTCATGCCAGTGATCTGCTGGCGCTGAAGCCGGTGGAACCCGAACAGCGGACCTACTTTTTTCGAAGCGCGCTGCGCGGAAAAGCCACCTCGGGAATCGCCGGGGGAGCCCGAGTCGAGATGTTGGGCTTTGTTGCCGACGAGGTCGCGTTGGAGGAGTCTAGAGGTCTGGGGCTTAGACAATTGGGCGAAGTGGTCAAGTCGCAACCGATGGCTGCCGCCGACGGTATGCCCGTCATCGAGATGGCTCCAGCATCCCCGCCCGCTGTGGATGCCATAATGGACCCGGTCGAGCAATTCGATCTTTTGGAGCGAAAAGCTGGAGAAGCGGAAAGTCGGGGCATGGAGATGCTCAGTACGTCGGTGGCGGATCTCAAGAAGTTGCGAGCCAAGAATCGAGCCCTCTTTCGCAAGCTGGAAGCCACCAAGGAGTGGGCGGAAAACAATTACTATCACCTCCTGATCGAACAACAGGTGGCCGATCTCATCTCGGCCAATCCCTTCTGGCGCGACTACGCAGCCTGGGATGGGAAGGGTGGATTTTATTCTCGTGAATTCCCCACCGCGTCGCGGAATTTTTCCGAGATGATGTTGGCTCTCACGGTGCTCGATGTTCCTTTCGCGGCGGAAAAGCACGACCTCACGATCGAAGAAGGGGTGCTCACGTTGACTGCGAAAAGCCCGGTGATCGCTTTTCATGAAGAGGTCGAAGAAACGGCGGTGGCAGAGGAGCGCACGCCCATTCTGGTGAGCCAGAATTTTTTCCGGGCCAGTGACCGCTACGCCTATGTCGACGGCGAGCAGTCGGACAAATTTGTCACCGAGGAGTTTCTCACCGGCGTGCTCTACGGTGGTCAGGTGGTGGCGACGAATCCGACTTCATCGACCCGGAATCTGGACCTGTTGTTGCAGATTCCTCGAGGGGCGCTGCCGGCAAATGGATCCAACTACACCGAGACCCAGCAAGTCCGTCTGGAGCCCTTCAGCACTCAGAAACTGGACTACTTTTTCTACTTCCCCGCCGCATCAGCGGAGGGCGAGGCATTTCCTCACTACCCGGTTCACGTGTCGCGTGCCGAGGAGGTGGTTGCCTGGGCCGATCCGGTGACATTCAAGGTCGTCGATCAACTGAGTCATCTCGACAAGGCGAGTTGGGATTACCTCTCCCAGTTTGGAACGGAGGAAGAAGTGATCGCTTTTCTCGAACAAAACAATGTCTATCGCCTCGACCTCAGTCGCATCGCCTGGCGTTGTCGTGAAAAGGTGGATTTCTTCCGACGCGTCGTTGGCTTGCTCAATCAGCGCCATGCGTGGGATGCGACATTGTGGAGTTACGGGCTGTATCACAATGATGTCGCGGTGACGCGTCAGTATTTGCTGCACCGCGAGGACTTCCTCGCCCAATGTGGGCAGTGGTTGGAGAGCGATCTGGTGTCGATCGATCCGGTGGCCCGTCACTGGTATCAGCATCTGGAGTATCAACCGCTGGTCAATGCCCGGTCGCATCGGTTGGGGCGCGATCAGAAAATTCTCAATGACCGCTTTCGTTCACAATACCAGAGCTATGTGAAGGTCTTGGGCTATCAGTCAGAGTTTCCTCCCTCGGAGCAGCTGGGCATCGCCTACTACCTGTTCCTTCAGGATCGCGTCGAAGAGGCTCTCGATTGGCTCGGAAAAGTCGAGCAAGCAGGCGGCGATGCGGTCGATTCTCCCTTGCAGTTCGATTACCTGAAGGCCTATGCAGCGTTTTATCGCGAGGCTCCTGAGGAAGGGGCAAAGATCGCCGAGAAATACGCCGACTATCCGGTAGATCGCTGGCGGGATCGGTTTGCCCAGGTCAGTGAGCAGGCCAAGGAAGTTCTCGGTGCGGTCGAGGGAGAACCCGCTCCGGCGGAGGGAGAAGGAGATCGTGACCAGCAGCAGGAAGCACTCGCTGCCGGCGAGGCGAATATTGAGATGAAGACGGAAGGTCGCAAGGTGACCATCGACTATAGGAACCTCGACAAGGTGCGGGTGAACTACTACGAGATGGACTTGGAATTTCTGTTTTCCAGCAATCCTTTCGTCAGTGAGGACAGTGGGCGCTTCAGCTACATCCGACCCAACGTGACCTTGCTGAAGGATCTTCCGAAAGGGGAATCTTCGGTGAGTTTTGAAATCCCGGAGCAATTTGCCAGTAGCAACGTGCTGGTGGAGATCGTGGCAGGCGGCAAGAAGCGGAGCGCTGCCGTCTACGCGAATGACCTCAAGGTTCAGTTGGTGGAGAACTTCGGTCGACTGGAGGTGCATCACGCCGACTCGGGCAAACCGATGTCCAAGGTGTATGTGAAGGTCTATGGCCGATTCAGCGACGGTAGCGTCCGATTTTTCAAAGATGGCTACACGGATCTACGTGGGAAGTTTGACTACGTCAGCCTCAACACGAATGAGCTCGACGACGTGCAGCAGCTCAGCCTGTTGATTCTCAGCGAAGAGGACGGAGCACTCGTTCGCGAGGTGGCGCCGCCTCAGCGCTGATGGCATTTCGGATTTTTACAATTTTTGACGGCTTTTGGAATTGTTCCCCCTGATCCCGGGCCTACAGTGGGCTCATGATTAAACTCGAAATCGGAGGCAATACTGTCGATATCCCATTCGATGGCAAAACCATCCTGGGAATCGGGGCGGCTCTAGCCCTTGTGGTTGGAGGCCTGACCTCGTTCTACCAAGTGGAGGCGGAGGAAGAAGCCGTCGTCATGCGCTTCGGCAAGTACATCAAAACCGAGCAACCGGGACTGCGATTCAAGATTCCTTTTGGGGTCGACACGGTAGAACCCATCGCCGTCCGCCGGCAACTGAAACAGGAATTCGGCTTTGCGACTTCCGGAGCCACCAATCAAAGCCAATGGGCTGGTCCGCGGGAGCAGGAACAGGAGAAGCAGATGGTCACCGGCGACTTGAACGCTGCTCTGGTCGAGTGGGTCATTCAATATCGGATCGATGACCCGACCCTATATCTCTTCAATGTGCGCAATGCCGACGAGACGTTGCGTGATGCTTCCGAGTCAGTCATGCGCGAGGTGGTGGGCGATCGTACCGTCGATGAAGTCATCACCATTGGTCGTCAGGAGATTGAGAGCGAGTGCCTCGCCAAGCTTCAGGATCTGGCGAACAAGTACGAGATGGGCATCAACATCAATCAGGTGCAGCTCAAGAATGTGAATCCTCCGCTTCCGGTTCAGTCTTCGTTCAACGAGGTGAATCAGGCTCAGCAAGAGCGGGAGAAATCAATTAATGTTGCCAACGGACAGTACAATCGCGAAGTGCCCAAGGCGAGTGGCGAAGCGGAAAAGGAAATCAGTGAGGCCGAGGGCTACGCCACGGAACGCATCAATGAAGCCGAGGGTGACGCCACGAGGTTCAACGCTCTCTACACCGAATATCAGAAAGCGCCGGACGTGACCAAGCGCCGCATCTATCTGGAAACCCTGCAGGAAGTTATTCCTCAACTGGGTAAAAAAATCATCATCGACGAGGACGCCAAGCAGATCCTCCCATTGCTTCAATTGGGAGCCGAGAGCGGCAATGGTGGTGGAGCCAAGAAGGCGACCAAGTAATCACTGGTTTAATCCACCACATCAAGAATTTCAGAGATCATTTTCTCCCCCTTCTTCCCATGAAAAACAAGATCACCGGATGCCTCGTCGCCCTGATCGTCGTCATCGCCCTCGTCATTTTCAGTGGCGCGTGCTATACGATCCAGGAAACCGAGCAGGCCATCATCACTCAGTTTGGTAAGCCGGTCGGCGCCCCCATCAATTCACCCACCGCCGAGACTTCCGAGGCCGGGCTGCACTTCAAGATGCCTTTCCTCTGGAAGGTGAACAAATTCGACAAGCGGATTCTCGAGTGGGATGGCCAGGCGGAGGGCATGCCGACCAAGGAAAAGACCTACATCGAGGTCGACACCTATGGTCGTTGGCGGATCGCGGATCCCTTGGTCTATTTCCAGAACCTGAGCGATGAACGGCGTGCACAAAGTCGACTCGATGACATCCTCGGCTCGGAGACGCGCAACACGATCGCCAAGCACGAACTGATCGAGGCGATCCGTTCGACCAAAGATCGTGTGCCGCTTGAGCCGGTGGAATTGGTGGAAGCCGACTTGAGCGGATCCGTGGGCAAACTCCAACCGATTCGTTTTGGACGGAGCGTTCTTGAACAGGAGATCTTTGAGAAGAGTGCTGCGAAGCTTTCCGGTCTTGGGATCGAATTGCTCGATGTCCGGTTCAAACGGATCAACTACAACGAGAGCGTCCAGGAACAGATCTTCGAACGAATGATCTCCGAGCGCCGACAAATTGCCGACCGTTTCCGTTCTGAAGGAGAGGGCGAGGCAGCCAAGATTCTGGGCAACATGGAGAAAGAGTTGAAGCAAATCCAGTCGACCGCCTATAAAGAAGTGCAATCCATCAAGGGTGAGGCCGATGCCAAGGCCACGGAGATCTACGCATCGGCCTACAATCAGAATCCCGACTCAGTGGCATTCTATGAGTTTGTTCGCACCATGGATCTCTATGCCGAGATTCTTGGCGGCGACAGTACGGTGATCCTCTCGACCGACAGCGATCTGTTTCAATACCTGAAACGGGCCGAGCCGAAGGGAGGACTGCCGCTCCCGGCTGTCTCAAAACCGTCGCCGTCTCGTCCTCCCGTAGGGACGCCTGCGCCAAATTAAACGATCTTCTCCAGTGTCACCACACACTCGAGATGCCGGGTCTGAGGAAATAGATCAAAAGGTTGCACATCGATCAGTCGATAGGCTGGCGCGAGGTGTTTCAGGTCGCGCATCTGGGTGGCCGGATTGCAGGATACATAGACCACGCGTGCCGGGCCAAACGTCATGAGTTGATCAAGAAACTCGGGCGTGCTGCCTTTTCGGGGTGGATCGATGATAACGGCGGTGCGGGTGGGATCGAAGTCATCACGGACCGTGTCAAAAATCGCGTGCGCATCGCCCGCCTGAAATTTGCAATTGGTGATCTCGTTCTGCTCCGCATTGCGGCGCGCCCAGTCGATGGCGGCTTCGCTGATCTCAATGCCGGCGGCTTCCTTAAAATGCTTGGATGCCGTCAGACAGAAAAGACCCGAGCCGCAGTAGGCATCCACCAGGTAATCGAAAGCACCGTCGCTGCTCGCCTGCTTGGCCACGTAAGTGGTGAAGGCGGGAAGGATATGCGGATTGTTTTGAAAGAACTCCCCGGCGGGAAACTCGAATCGGATGCCATCCACCTCGGCGTCGCAGACATCGAAGCCTTCGGTGCAGATCCGGCCATCGGCGGCCTCTCGAAGCAGCAAGGTTACGCCTTTCTTGAAGTCGGCGGCGTTGGCGTGAACTTCCTTGCGCAGTTTGGGCAGGCGCTCGTTGATCGCTTCCGAGGCGATCGGACATTGGGGAACATCGATGATCTGTTGTCCGCGACCGTTGAGGAGAAAGCCGATCGATTCGATTTTTCCCTGACGTGGTTTGGGGAAATGCGGCGTGATCTTTGAGCGGTAGTGATCCTGTCGTGGGGAAGCGATCACCGGATTCACCGGAAAACTCAGGTCGGCGAGATGTTGGAGCACCTCCTCGACCTGCTGGCGTTTCCAGACGAGTTGGGCATCGTAGGAAAGATGTTGATACTGGCAGCCCCCGCATTGGCCAAAGAGGCGGCAAAAAGGCTCCACCCGCTCGGGGGAGGGCTCGAGGACTTCCATCAAATCGGCCTCGGAGTAGTTGGGCGCATTGCGATAGACCCGGGCTCGGACGCGCTCTCCAGGGAGTGAGAACGGCACGAATACCACCCAGTCGCCATTCGTCCGGCCGACGCCCTGACCGAGATTGCTGAGTGAGTCGATGGTGAGTTCGATCTCCTCGTGATAGTCGAAGGGAACCGAATGAAATTTGCGGGGAGGTCGAGGCATGGCGTTGAAAAAGAGCCGTGAATGACCACGAATCAACGCGAATTCTCGTTTTCCGCCCAACGACATGAAGGCCGGGGCTTTGCGTTGAAAAGAAGCACCGTCCCGCTACCTTGAGCCAAAATCATGGTCAAACCTGAAAACATCCAATTCATCGGTAACGAAGTCGCGATTCTCTGGGCCGATGGGGTCGAGGATTATATCCAGATGGACAAGCTCCGTGCCTTGTCACCGAGCGCCGAAACGGCCGGAGAACGCGACCTTTTGGGCAATCTAATCGGTGGCGGCGAGCCGGGACGCGATTTCAGCGGGGTGACCGTGACTGGGTTTGCATCGATCGGCGGCTACGCCATCCAATTCAATTTCAGCGACGGACACCGGACCGGGATCTACTCGTTCGACTACCTGCGCAAGATCGGTGAGGCGATTCGCACAGGCGAGTGAGTGAGTTGGCCGCGATTCACTTCGCTTTGAAGTCGTAACAGATCAGCCGCGAGCCGAGATTGCTCTGGTTGATGAACAATCTACCGTTGCTGATGACGGGAGCCGCCCAAGTTTCCGGGGCGTAGAAAAGCTGGGCCGCTGACAGCACCCGCGCACCTCCGGTGGGCGAGAGATCGAGCCAGACGAGGGTGCCGTTTTCTCCGAGGCAGAGAAACTCGCCATCGGCGTGAATGAGATTTCCCCGACCGAGATTCACCGGCAGTTCGCGACCTTCCCAAGGCACGGTCAGGCGAATGAAAGGTTCGGACCAGCGCAGCCTGCCCGATTCGACATCGTAGCAAAGCAACAAGCCGCCGGTGCCACCGAATCCGTAGAGGTGACCATCGTGAAAGATTGGCGTTTGAAACTGGCAGCTGAGATCGGGTGCCTCCCAGGCGATGTGCGGACGAAATTGGGAATCGAACTCGATCATGATGCCTCCCTTGCCGTAGTCCTCGGTAATAAACACACGGTTCTCACCGCAAGGCACCGGGCTGGCGGCGTTGACGCTGGCGAACATCTCCGAACGCCACGAGATGGCTCCATCGATTTTGCCGTCCTTGGGATTGAGAGAGATCAGTCCGCCGTGGGGAGGATCTGTCATGCCTCCGGCAAAAACGAAAATGCGGTCCGTCCCATTCACGATACCGGGCACCGGCGAAGCGTAGCTGCCGTTCCATTCGTGGTCGGTTTTCCACTGCACCTTGCCTGTTTTGATTTCGAACGACACCACACAGGCTCCGGGGGAACCGACATTGACGATGAGTTGATCGCCGAAAACGAGCGGACACGATCCGCGTCCAAAAAACAC
>JAGROX010000006.1:5597-12435 GCA_020440025.1 Verrucomicrobiia bacterium | reverse complement strand
AAAACCATCCGGGTTTCTGGATCGATCACCGGACTGCTGCGCGGCGCGTCGGTGACCCCGTAGTTCTGTCCAAGGTCGACGGCGTAGGCATGTTCCCAATTCAGCTTGCCGGTGGCGACATCCCGACATTCGACGATTTCTTTGCGGTCCTTCTGATGAATCAAGACCAGTTTCTCGCCGAGAATGACGGGAGCGGCATGACCTTCGCCTCGCTTCATTTCCCAGATCACCGGCAGGCCTTCGCCGGGCAGCGTTTTCTGCAGGCCGGTTTCGTTTGAATGCTGGTCATGCTGCGGCCCGAGGAAATGGGGCCAATCTTCGGCGAAACCGGGACCCGCTGGGGATACCAAGAACAGAGACAGTAACCAGGCGGAGAATCGGGGGGAGAGGGATTTCATGAGAGAAAAAGAAAAGCAGCGTTCGGGAACGCAAAAGCAACGCAGAGAGCCGCCGACTCCGCAAAGGAAATTCTGGTTTGCGACCGGTCACCTTCGCGTGGCCGGTGTCAGGATTCCTCCTTCACGATCCGCCCGCCAAGTGAGAGAATGCGGGCGTTGGCCTTGGCATCTTCCGCCGCGCCGATCTGGCCGTCCTGCACATACATTTGCGACAGCGAAGTCCAGGCGAGCAGGTCATTGGGCTTCAGCGTTGTCGCCTGGAGCCCGGCACCGATGGCTTCCCGGAGTTGGCCGACTTTCATCAAGGCCATGCCCAGCGCATGCCACCCGTCAAAAAAATCGGGGTCGATCTCCACACAGCCCCGGTATTTTTCCACCGCCGCCGCCAGATCCCCGAGAGCCAGATCGCCATTGGCGTCGTCGAACAAATCGTCCCGCCTTGTGGCGAGGTCATCGTCTTTGTCGGGGAGAGAAGAATGGTCTGACACGATGGTTCAGCCTTCCTCAGTTTCGCCAGTCGGCACCTCCTCCTCATCGGGAAGGACAGGGCCGGAACGGCTGGCACCAGATTCCTTGAGCTGCTCGCGGAACCAAGCTTTGAAAAGCGTGCGACGATAGTCGCTATTGGCGGCTACGCGGAGACTGGCCTTGCGGGAATCGGCTTCCTCACTTTCCACGAGTTCGGTCTTTTGGACAAAGAGGAACTGGTAGCCCTTGCCAGCTGGCATGGGAAGCACTTCGCTGACAGATCCGGGTCGGGTCTGCATTGCCACCGAGACGATCTGACTGGCCGCTTCGATCTTGGCCGGGGGATTCGTGCGGGAAAAAGGCGGCAGTGGTTTGAGCTCGACTCCTGCGGATTTCGCAGCCTCGGCGGCAGGTTTTCCGGCCTCTAGCGCTTCCAGCATCTTGGAACTGGCCTCGGTCGCGGCTTCGTTGACCAGCAGATTGGACTGAATGGCGGTCAGGGCGGTCTTGATCTGTTCCCGGGATTCTTCCAGCGTCAGACCGACGGGCTCGATGACTTCATTGATTTTGAGAATGAGGTAGCTGCCATCTTCTTGAGGATAGGGAACCGTGAGGGAACGACCCGGTTGGGCGCTACGGCTAGGGTTGAAGATATCCGCGAGGATCTCGTTCTTGTCTTTCAGAAGCTCGGGAGGGGACACTTCGGCAAATGGAGCGATCTCTTCGATCGTTATCTCAAATTTGTTCTCGGGATTTGCCTTCGCCTTCTTGGCGAGATCGGCAAACTTGGATTCGTCACCCGCGATGTTGGCGTAGATCTCGTTGACCCTGTTGTTGAAGGCGAGCTTCTGCTCCGCTTTCTGCTCGGCGGTCATTTCCGGCGTTTCGGCTGGAGGGCTGAATTTCAGCGCCGTCACTCCACGCTTCTCGTCGGAGAGCAGATCTTCCTGATGTTCGTCGTAGTAGGTTTGAATTTTTTCGTCAGTCAGTTCGACCTTGCCGACAAAGTCCTCGCGTTTGAACTCGGCCAAGGAAGCCGTGAACTGTTGATTGTCGCGGACATAGGCCTTTTCGATCTCGATCGGCACCGCGCTGTTGCCGGCGGAGAGGAGGTCGCTAATCTTCCGCCAAGAGAGGTAATCCTGACCGAGCTGAATCAGGTCCGCCTTGTTCAGTCCCCGGGGAGCCAGCACCCGATCTACGAGAATGTCGTCATTGATCCAGGTCTGCATCGCAAAGATCGGCGCGGTCCGAATCGCTTCCTTGGCTTCCTCAGCGGTGGGCTCGATACCGAGTTTCTTCGCCTCGTGACGCAGCACCAGCAAATTGGTCACGAAATCCGTGGGATCACGATCCAACCGGTCTTCGCCAAAGAGCGACATCGCGAAATCGACAAAAAGAATGTCGTTGGCCACCGCGTAGAACTGGGCCAGACGGCGGACTTCCTGATCCCGGTAACATTTGCCGTAGACCTTGATGACACAGGTGGGGCCTTGAGCGCCGCGGGTGTCGTAGTCGGTGGAAAACCAGGCCAGACCGGCGAATAGCGCGACCATTACGATCATCACAAAGGTCTTGCCGCGAAGAAAAAAGTTCAGGCTCATGTTGAGTGGTGAGAGAGGAGTGAAATAATTGAGGGGTCTTGGCCGGGCACGAATCATCGGCTGGATTGCCTCGGCGCGGGGGTCGGGAAATTAAGGACAGGGGAGCATTCCATCAACCCCTTTTTCCACAGTCGAAATTAGCGTTTTTCCGGCTTGGTGCGTATATTGCGCCATGGAAACTTTGAAATCCTTTTTTACCCACCCGGCATTTTTCGCGTTTGTCGGCGGGTTGATCGTGTGTGGCATCTTTTTGGTGATGTCATGGACAAGTCATCTGAAGACCAAAAAAGAGCTTCGTCGCTTCCAGAAACATCTCTCCGAAAAACTGGAGATCGAGGGTGAGCACATGGCCACCACCAAGAAAGATCTCGCCAAGTTGCGGGAAGAAAACGAAAATCTTCGCCTCAAGATCGGCAGTGGTCAGTTGCACGATTCCTCCCAAGCGCTGGAGCGGGAACTGGAACTCTTCGCCCGAGCCGAAAAGATCATGGTGGTAAAGGCCCCCGGATTTGCCCAGGCTTGGGAAGGCGCCAAGGACGTCGCTCACGCCGAATTGCTCGAGGAAGAGCGGGGAAAGAGCCTACCGCGAAGAATCTTCCGTAAGTTCTTCGCGGGAAGTGGCAATGCGGGTGGCGGAGGCAACTCTGGCGATGGCACCAAATTGCTCGCGGTCAAAGATGCCGAGGAATCCACCGGTGCTCCAGAGAAAGCAGGTGCCGCCTCATCAGGTGAGTGAACCTGAGCGGACGCCTCCAGCGCCGATGAATCTGATTCTTCCCGACCGGCCTTTCGCCGGATACATCTTCGATTGCGACGGCACGCTGGTCGATTCCATGCCGCTGCATTATCGAGCGTGGTCGGCGAGTTTTCGTCATCATGGGGCACCGTTTGAGTGGGACGAAGCGCGTTTTTACGCCAGTGCCGGGGTGCCGGATCGCGAGATCGTTGCGGAACTGAATGCCGAATACGGTTGCCAGCTCGACGGTGACGAAATTCACGAGACCAAGGCGGAGTGGTTTGTGCGGCATCTGCATGAGCTGACGCCGGTCGATGCGGTGGCGGCCATCGTTCGTGAATTTCACGCCCGTGGGGAAAAAATCGCCGTCGCAACCGGGAGTGACATCTCCATCGTCGATCCCGAGCTGCATCACGTCGGATTGCGCCAATATTTTGAGATCATCGTGACCCCCGCCGATGTCCTTCGGGGCAAGCCGGCGCCGGACATGTTCCTGCTCGCCGCCGAGAAAATGGGAGTTGATCCGGCAGATTGTCTCGTATTCGAGGACGGCAAAGCCGGAATTCAGGCGGCTGATGCGGCGGGAATGGCCAGCGTCTTTGTGCCAAGTGCCCCGACGGCGTTCTGCTGATTCCGACTCAACAGGGTCAAGTCGCTGACCTGACCCTGTTGAGTCGTGATGGCGGGACATAAAAAAACGCCCCGGCCGAGAGTGAATCGGGCGAGGCGGTTTGTGAAAAAGTGGGTGATGGATCAGCCAAAAAGGCTGCTCGAATCACGGATCACTTGGCGCGGCGGAAGATGTAGAGGCCGTTGAGGCTGACGGAGACGGGCTCGAAGCCTTCTTTGGCAAGAGAGCCGAGAGCTTTGCTGAGCATGGCCTCGGAGGTCGCTTTTTCGCGCGGGATTTCCATTTTGTTTTCGGCGTCAGGTTTGATGCCTTCTTCTTCGGCGATCACTTTGAACCCGAAGCTGTCCATCTCAACGGGAGTGACAACGCGGTATTCCCAGCCGCCACCATCGTTTCCTCCGGAATTGCCTCCGATGATCCCCAATCCGGCGAGCAGATTGACGACGCCGAGAACGAGAATGGCGAGAAGGATGGCGAGATGAACGGGTTTCATAGGGGTGGTGTTTTTGGGGAGATTTTCCATGATGGGTTAATCGACAAGGGCGCGAAGTTTATCGAAGCCGCCGCGATGAGTAAAGCGGGATTCGAAGCGATTTTCGTTTCTACCGGCCTAGAAGTTTGTTGGCCGAAGCGAAAGTGTGACTCTGCGGGCGATGTCGAGAGCGCGTTTCAGCGCTCCACGAAGTCGGCATCGATGGTTTGTTTGCCGCTCGTTGGTCTATCCTTTCGTGAGGTGTCCGGCTTCGCTTTTCCAAAGAGTCTACCGATATCGACCCCAAAATAGGCCAATGCACTGATGAGGAAAGCGGCGGCGGCGGCTTCGTCGAGATTTCCAACGATGGGAATGTTGTCGGGGATCAGTTCAAGAAATCCCGCCGTTGGATTGAAGAGGTAAATCGCTGAGATGACGCCAATCGCGCCGACGATGACGGTGTTGACGATGCCGCGTTTTTCTTCGCGGATCGGCTCAGCCGGAGGAGGGGAATGGGGGGAGTTTTCCATGATAGCTAATGCTTCGCTTTCCTCATGAATCTACCAGTACAATCACTGACGTAAATTGTAATGACGACGAAGTTCGGTTCTGATGTCCCGGAGTTTGTGAAATTTTTCACAAACTCACCTTGACCGGCTGAAAGCGCCGCCCGATAATCGCGCATTCGTTCTGATACCAAGGGGACGAACGCCCTTCTCCTACCTGACTCCATGTCGACCTCGACCCAGGAAATCGAAGCTCCGGATCCGGCTGCAAAGATCGCCCGGTCTGCCGCTGCCATCGCCGAATACCAGCAAACCACCGAAGATCTCGTTGGGGAAAAGCTGGTGCTCAACATGGGGCCTTCTCACCCGGCTACTCACGGGGTGTTGCGCTTGATTCTCGAGCTGGACGGCGAAGTCATCACCAAGGCGGAGCCGGATGTTGGATTCCTTCATCGCGGTGACGAGAAGATCGCCGAGAACATGCAGTACAATCAGTTCGTGCCCTACACGGACCGTTTGGATTACTTGGCCCCTCTGGCAAACAATGTGGCCTATGCGTTGGCGGTCGAAAAGCTGATGGGCTGGGAGTTGCCGGCGCGCGGCAAGGCGATTCGGGTGATTTGCTGCGAGATGGCTCGCATTTCCGCCCACCTGCTAGGACTGGGGGCCTACGCCATGGATGTCGGGGCGATGACGGTGTTCCTCTACACTTTTCAGCAGCGCGAGACGGTCTACAATTTGAGCGAGCAGCTCACGGGGGCTCGGTTCACTACCAGCTACACGCGGGTGGGTGGTCAGATTCGCGATTTGCCAGCGGGCTTTTTGGAATCGCTGGCAAAGTTCTGTGATGAGTTTTTGATTTGTCTCGACGAGGTCGACAAGTTGTTGACTCGCAACAAGATCTTCCTCGATCGCACGAAGGATGTCGGCGTGATCTCGAAAGAGGATGCCATTGCCTGGGGCTTGAGTGGTCCCAATCTGCGTGGGTCAGGGGTTGATCATGATGTTCGCAAGGCGAATCCGTATCTCGACTACGAGCGCTACGATTTCGAGATTCCAGTGGGTGAGTATGGCGATAGTTTTGATCGCTACCTCGTCCGTATGGAGGAGATGCGACAGAGTGTCAGTATTCTCCGTCAGGTGATGGCGGATTTGCCTGATGGCCCGATCAATGTGGTCGATGCGAAGCAGCGGCTGCCGCAGAAAGAAGGGGTGTTGATGAAGATGGAGGAGTTGATCCACCATTTCATCCTCGTAACCGAGGGACTGGATGCGCCGGAGGGCGAGGTCTACTTCGGAGCGGAGAATCCCAAGGGCGAACTTGGTTTTTACATTAACTCGAAGGGTGGTGGTGTCCCGTATCGCCTCAAGATTCGCGCGCCCTCCTTTGTGAATCTGAGCATTCTCCCCCACGTGCTGCCCGGGCACATGATGAGCGACGTAGTCGTCATCTTGGGAAGTCTCGATTTTGTGATGGGGGAGTGTGACCGCTGATTTTTTGTCAATCCTGTCCGAATGGAAGTTCCAGCAGATCTCGAAAAAGAAATCGACGAACGCATTACTCACTATCCGGTGAGCAAGCGGTCGGCGGTGTTGCCGGTGTTGCATGCCTTGCAGCATCACTTCGGCTATCTCTCCAACGAGGCGGTGGAGTGGACGGCGGCCAAGTTGGAGCTGCAGCCGATCAAGGTTCTGGAGGTGGTGACGTTTTACCCAGGCTTCCGTCAATCGGCTCCGGGCAAGTATCACATCAGGGTCTGTCGCACATTGAGTTGTGCGATGGCAGGAAGTGCCGAGCTGATGGAGTCACTCTGCGAGTCTGCGAAGATTGATCGCTCCAGTGTGTCGCATCACCACCCGATCGCAGTGAGTGAAGACGGGCAGTTTTCCATTGAGTTTGCCGAATGTCTGGCCAGTTGCGGTTTTGGGCCGGTCTGCATGGTGAATGACGATTTTCACGAAAAAGTCGAGGATGCCGGGGCGCTTCTCGGGAAATACCGCGACTGATTTTTTTCTCTCTCTC
>JAGROX010000006.1:241-5570 GCA_020440025.1 Verrucomicrobiia bacterium | reverse complement strand
GCCGGCAAAGAGCCGAATCCTCGCGAACACCGGATGATTTTCCGGAATGTGGATCGCGAGGGTTGGGATCCGTCCCTGTTGACCTATCTGAAGGAGGGTGGGTATGAGCAACTCCAAGCGGCTCTGAAAATGGAGCCTTCTGCGGTGACGGACGAAGTGAAAAAAGCCGGGGTCCGCGGTCGTGGCGGTGCCGGTTTCCCCGCCGGGGTGAAGTGGGGGTTTATCCCGCCGAATAACACGAAGCCGGTCTATCTGATCTGCAACGCGGACGAATCCGAGCCGGGTACGTTCAAGGATCGCTACATCATTCATCAGGATCCGCATCAGCTGATCGAGGGCATGGCCATCGCGTGCTACGCGGTTGGCGCCAAGCTGGCTTATATTTACATTCGCGAAGAGTTTCCCGAAGGAGCGCAGATTCTCGAAACGGCGATCGCCGAAGCCCGCTCCAAGGGTTTCCTCGGGAAGAATATCTGTGATTCAGGTTTCGATCTGGAGATCTACGTGCATCGCGGTGCCGGTGCCTACATTTGCGGTGAGGAAACCGGGTTGATCGAATCGCTCGAAGGCAAGCGCCCCTATCCGCGGATCAAACCGCCTTATTTCCCCGCGGCGATGGGACTTTATCTCTGCCCGACGATCGTGAACAACGTGGAGACGCTCTGTCACGTGAAGCACATCATCCAGATGGGCAGTGAAGAGTATGCCAAGCTCGGCACGCCGAACAATACCGGCACCCGCATTCTCTGCGTCAGTGGCGATGTCCAGAAACCCGGTTATTTCGAAATCCAGGTCGGCAAGGTGACCATGGGGGAGCTGATCCACGACATGTGCGGCGGTCTCAAACCGGGGCGCAAGATCAAGGCGGTCATCCCCGGTGGGTCGTCGGCGAAAGTGTTGCGCGGTGGCGAAACGTTCAAGATTAAGCGAGGTGGTGAGGACGTTGAGATTGGTCTCGAGGACATTCCCATGGACTTTGACACCCTGGCCGCCTGTGGATCGATGGCTGGTTCCGGCGGCGTGATCGTGATCGATGACAGTCGCTCCATCAGTTGGGTGTTGAACAACATCAACGCTTTCTACGCCCACGAGTCCTGCGGTCAGTGTACTCCTTGCCGTGAAGGGTCGCTGTGGATGAAGAAGATTACCGACCGCGTGGTCGCGGGCACCGCGGCGCCATCGGATATCGACACCCTCGATTCTGTCGCTCGCAACATTGATGGCCGGACGATCTGCGCCTTCGGCGAGGCCTGTGCCTGGCCGACCGAAAGTTTTGTGGCCAAGTTCCGCGATGAATTGGTGGCCGACACGAAACCGGAATCGGCTGGTGCCAATGTGAACCCTGAAAGCAAGCTGGCGGCGGCGAATCTGGCTGCCCGCTGATTGAGGAAGCGGAACCACTGATCACCTTCATTGATTGAATTTCTGACTCATGAGTGACGAGGGCAAACCAGCAGTCGAGATGGTCGACATCCAGATCGACGGGAAATGGCACAAGGTTCCCAAGGGCACGCGCATGATCGAGGCCTGTCGTCAGGCAGGTGTGGAAGTGCCGCATTACTGCTATCATCCCAAGCTGACATCCCCGGGCAATTGCCGCATGTGTCTCGTGGAGATGGGCATGCCAGCTCGGCCCCGTCCGGGTGAGGATCCGCCGCAGCCCGATGAGGACGGCCATCTGCCGATTTCCTGGATGCCTCGTCCGGTGATTGCCTGTGCTAATACAGTGGCCCCGAACATGGGTATTCGCACCGAAAGCGACCTGACTCACGCCTGTCGCCAAGGGGTAATGGAACTGCTGCTGATTAATCATCCGCTCGACTGCCCCATCTGTGATCAGGCGGGCGAGTGCAGTCTGCAGGAATTCAGCGTCGAACACGGTAACGGCGGCTCACGTTTCCGTGAGCAGAAGGTCAAAAAACCGAAGAATGTCGACATCGGTCCGCGCATTCGACTGGATGACGAGCGTTGCATCATGTGCAGCCGATGCATTCGCTTTACTGACGAGATCGCTGATGATCCGGTCCTAGGATTCACTGATCGTGGCAGTCACACGACACTGACGGTGCATCCCGGTCAGCAACTGGCGAACAATTACTCGCTCAATACGGTCGACATCTGTCCTGTGGGCGCGCTGACCTCGAACGACTTCCGTTTCCAGATGCGGGTCTGGTTCCTCAAGGAAACCGAATCGCTTTGCACCAGTTGCGGACGTGGTTGCAACGTGACCATTGGCAGTCGCGAGGACAAAGTCTTCCGGATGACGCCGAGGGAAAACAACGACGTGAATTCTGCGTGGATGTGCGATCAAGGCCGACTCAATTTTCACTATCTGGCGAGCGACCTCCGCCTCACCGATCCGCTGATTCGCGTCGACGGAAAACACGAAGCGGCCACCTGGGCCGAGGCGATCCGAGTTTCGTCCGAGGCGCTGGGGCGTTGTCAGCCCAACGAGATCGCGCTCATCGCTTCTGGTCGGATGACCAATGAGGAGCTTTTCATGGCGCGGCGATTGGCCTCGGTGATGAAAACGGAGTTTGTCGACATCGTTCCCCGGAATGGGGAAGCCGACGACTATCTCGTCGCCGCCGACAAGAATCCCAACACGACAGGAGCCAAGCTCATTCTCGGCATTGACGAGCCGGGCAAGGCGCTTGAGGAAATTCGCAAGGGAATCGCTCAGGGCCGGATCAAGGCGTTGGTGGTGCTTCAGGAAAATCTCATCGACGATGCCGGGTTCACCGCTGAAGAACTCGGGAAACTGGACTTCGTGCTGCACACCTATCCGCTGGCCAACCCGACTGCGGATGCCGCCGATGTGGTTCTGCCGGGCGCGGCTTTTTCCGAAAAGCGAGGCAGCATGATCAACGTCACCGGTCGACTGCAGCGCCTCAATCGGGCCACCGACGGCCCCGGTCAGACTCTCGAAACCTGGGAGATCGTTCGCGACCTCATTCAGGCGCTGGGTGGCGGCAACGGCATCTATCTGGTGGAGGACGTTTTCAAACAACTCGCTGCCGAAGTGAGTGAATTCGAGGGGCTGAGCTTGAGCAAGATTGGCTCTCTCGGAATTCCTCTGGTGGAAACCGGTGAAACCGTTCCGCTGCTGGCTCGTGAGCAGGAACGCATCGCCAAGGGTATCATCGTTGGCTGATTAATTTTTTTATAATGGACTGGACCTTTCTTGTCATCTCCGTCGTCAAGATCATCGGCTTGGTGTTTCTCACCATCCTTCCGATGGTGGCGTATTCGGTGTGGGCCGAGCGCCGGGTATCGGCGGCGATTCAGGATCGGGTCGGCCCGAACCGTGTTGGCTTTGCCGGTCTCCTGCAACCGATGGCCGATGGTCTGAAGTTCATCCTCAAGGAGGACCTGACTCCGGGTCACGTTCGCAAATTCTATTACTGGCTGGCCCCGGCGTTGACGATGGTTCCCGCGTTGCTGACCTGCGCGGTATTGCCTTTCGGTAGCCGTATGTTTGGCGAGAAAATGGTGATCGCCGACTTGGATGTCGGCCCGCTTTTCGTCTTCGCCATCGCCTCGCTCAGCGTTTACGGCATCGTGCTCGCCGGTTGGGCATCGAACTCGAAGTATCCATTCTTTGGTGGTGTGCGTTCGACCAGTCAGATGATTTCCTACGAAATCTCTCTCGGTCTTTCCATCGTGCCGCTGCTGATGATTTTTGGCACGCTGAATCTCGGGGAGATCGTTCAGTATCAGGCGAAGAACGGCTGGACCCTGCTGCCGCTCTGGGGTGAGGGCTTGAGCCTTCAGGGCATGCTGCTGGCGATTCCCATGCTGATCTCTTTCGTGATTTTCACGACCTCGGTGTTTGCCGAGACCAATCGATTGCCTTTTGATTTGCCGGAATGCGAAACCGAGTTGGTGGCCGGGTATCACACCGAATACAGCTCGATGAAGTTCGCCCTGTTCTTTCTCGGAGAATACGCGGCCATGATCATCGGTTCCGGTCTCGCGGTGACGCTTTTCCTCGGTGGCTGGAGTCTACCCTTCGGATGGCTGGCTCCGGACAGCACGACGGCGGAAGTTCCGTGGTGGCACGGCTTGATCCACATTGGCGTGTTCTTCGCCAAGGTCATCGCCTTTATCCTTTTCTTCATCTGGGTGCGCTGGTCGCTGCCACGTTTCCGCTATGACCAATTGATGCGCCTCGGCTGGGTCTTCTTCTTCGAAATCGCGGTCGCCAATGTGGTTCTTACCGCCGTGATCATGATGTTCTTCAAATAACCAGAAAGACTGACCTCTCGGACCCTACTTTTTCCCTCTCCAAAATCATGGCTATCGTCGTCAAACGCCCAAAACTGAAATGGTGGGAGCAGCTCTATCTGCCCGGCATCATCAAAGGACTGGGCATCACGCTCCGTCACTTTTTCAAATCAGTGGGCGGAAGTGGAAGCGTGACGATGCAATATCCCGAGGAAAAGTGGAACGACCATCTTCCCGAGCACTACCGTGGTGCCCCGGCGCTGGTGACTGACGAGCAGGATCGCGAGCGTTGCGTGTCCTGCCAGCTCTGCGAGTTCATCTGTCCGCCGCGTGCCATCACTATCATTCCCGAGGAGATCCCGAGCGATGACCAGTGGGCCAAGGTCGAGAAACGTCCGAAGAAATTCGAGATCGACATGATTCGCTGCATCTATTGTGGATTGTGCGAAGAGGTCTGCCCCGAGCAGGCGATCTATCTGCGGAAAGATTACTCCATCACCGGGCTGACCCGGGGCGAGATGGTTCATGACAAAGAGAAACTCTACGAAATCGGCGGCAAGCGCGTCGGTCTCGTCAACAAGTGGAACGAACTGAAATAGCTCGTCAGGAATTCTGAAAACCGAATTCTGAAAACTGCCGCCTTCCCATGACCTTCCTTTTTTACGTTTTTGCCGCTCTTGCCATCGCTGGCGGAATCGGTGTGGTCGCGAACCGGAATCCGGTTTCGTCCGCCTTTGCGATGATCGTTTCCTTTCTCGGTCTGGCGGCCCTGTTCATTCAGCTTGATGCCTACCTGGTCGGCATTCTCCAGATTCTCGTCTATGCCGGCGCCATCATGGTGTTGTTTCTTTTCATCATCATGTTGCTCGACCTGAAAGACGAGGAGGGAAGGCGGTTTAGCGTTCTCTCGACTTTTGGGGCTTTCATCGTGGCTGGGGGTATGTTGTTGCTCGTCGCCGGGGTGCTGAAACGCTTTGAGGAAGGGGACAAAGTGCTGAAGCCACTCAAAGCCATGGCCCAGGCTGACTCCGACGTCCGCCAGATCGGAGAGCTGCTTTTCACCACCTACTGGTTCCCGGTGCAGGTCATCGGCATGCTGTTG
>JAGROX010000006.1:0-186 GCA_020440025.1 Verrucomicrobiia bacterium | reverse complement strand
CGACACGAACGAATTTTCATCATTTCATCGATCATTTACCCTGTGGAAACCGGACTGACATTGAACCACTTCCTCGCCGTGAGCGGGGCGCTTTTCGCCATCGGCTTTGCCGGGGTGTTGATCCGGCGAAACATCATCGTCATCTTCATGTGCCTGGAGCTGATGCTCAGTGCGGCCAACCTGACC
>JAGROX010000367.1 GCA_020440025.1 Verrucomicrobiia bacterium | reverse complement strand
GGTGGGAGATACTTTACCAGACTGGCCAACAGCCCGACATGCTCAACTTTTTCCGCCAGGTTCACGGTTTCGGCGGGATCGTTCACTTCGTCATAGAGCTCGGTGTAGCCAATGGACTCACCATTCCGCTTCCGCCAGAAGGTAGCCCTCCAGCGCTCGTCGCGAACGCTGTAGCCCATGAGTTGTCCGCCGTGTTCCTTGGAGCTGCGCGGATACTGGCTGATGGCAGGCTTCTGCATCGGAGTGGCCGGGCTCTCCAAATAGGGGCGCAGGCTGGCACCATCGAGACCATCGGGAATGGGCAGTCCGCAGACATCGGCGAGCGTCGGATAGACATCGACGAACTCAACTGGCGCGGAACATTTCCCGCCCGCTGAGCGGAATCCCGGCGCGCTCAGGATCAGCGGGGCGCGGGCTGCGAGTTCGAAATTCGTGTGCTTGTGCCAGAGCCCGTGATCGCCGAGTTGCCAGCCGTGGTCGCCCCAGAAAACGACGACGGTGTCGTCCGCGAGTCCCTGCTGATCCAGCGCATCGAGCAGCCGCCCCACCTGGGCATCGATGTAGCTGACGCAGGCATGGTAGCCGTGGCGAAGGGTTCTGGCGAAATCCTCCGGAATGGGATTTCCCTCCGGTACGCCAGGGTAGGAATGCAGCTCGCCGTTGGTATGACCGACGAAATCAGCCGTTCCCTCGGGAAGATGATCGATTGCCGGCAGGGGAATCGCGTCGGGATCGTAGAGGTCCCAATATTTCTTTGGCGCGACGAAAGGCAGGTGAGGTTTCACAAAGCCGACCGCGAGGAAAAAGGGCTCGCCCTTGGCCTTGAGTTCGCCAAGTCGCTTCACTGCCTCCGCAGCCGTGGCGCCGTCGGGGAGTTCGTCATCGGTTTTCGGGCTGACCTCGTAGGAGGGGCCGGTCTTGATCTTGCCGTTGGCCGATTTCTTTGCTTCCTCGGGCGGCAAGGGATTGGCGAATTCGCTGGGGACGCCGGGGAACCGGGTTACGGATTGCTTGGTCCAATCCGTGGGATCCGCGGAGACCAGGTAGCCGCTCGGAAACCAGCGCGGATCGCTCCACGAGGCCCCGTCCTCGAAGCCGTGATGCTCGATTTTTCCCAGGCCGACGGTGTGGTAGCCGTTGGTCTTGAAATACTGCGGAAGGGTGACGCAATCCGGCAGCGCGGCGCGGAAGTGGGTGTCGAGATCCCAGACTTTCGTGGCATCGGGACCGCGTCCTGTCAGGATGGATGAGCGCGAAGGGCTGCAAACCGCCTGCTGGCAGTAGGCGTGCTCAAAGACGACTCCCGCAGCCGCAAGTCGGTCGATTTGGGGAGTTTTCGCATACTCCACTCCGTAGCAGCCCAGATCGGGACGCAAATCATCGACCGCGATGAAGAGAACATTGAGCGGCTTCGCTTGGAGCGACGGACAAAGGGCGAGGAGGATGACAAAAAGTAGGCGTTTCATGAGGGATTCGAGAGCCAAGTTAAACTGCTGACAGGGAAGGAGGTTGCGGCGCAACTTTCGTCCAGAGCAGCCCGACGGGAAACAATCACTCTGTCGGCGGAGGCGGTGGCTCAGCTGGCGAAGAAAAAGGAGACGTTTCGCAAACCGGCCAAAGAGCCAAAAAAAACGCCGTCTCCCGTCGGAGGCGGCGCTTTAAAAAGTAAGCGTTTTGTTGAACCGGTGTGACTGCGTGACAATCAGAGCGACGGCTTACGCTAACTAACTTTGTCTTGATTCCGACGTTAGTTTTCGGCAATGTCGGTAATATGTCAATCCAATCTTCTCAAAAAGTTAAGGACCTATCATTGTCTTTTGACATTGGCCACTCCTCCATCGGTTGGGCAGTGATTAGGTCGTCGGGGCCAGCGCCAAAGGTCCCAGAAATATTGGGCTGCGGCGTGGTGACCTTTCCCGCAGACGATTGCCTTGCCGTTCAGCGGCGTGGATTTCGTCGGCAACGACGCCATATTCGTGCCACTCGGCACCGCATTGCCCGTATCAAAGCCCTTTTGGAATACTCAGGAGTCCTAACTCAGAGTGAGCTCAATCTGCCAGGGCATTCCGCACCTTGGAAACTGGCTGCACGATCCCTTCAAGGCATTGGAAATCTCACGTGGAAAGAGCTTTGGGATGTCATTCGGTGGTATGCCCACAACAGGGGATACGATGGGAACCGGGGTTGGGCCAATGACGTTGAAGCCAACGATGACGACACTGAAAAGGTAGAGAACGCCCGTCACTTGATGGACAAGTTTGGGACTGAGTCCATGGCAGAAACGATTTGCGCCGCCTTGGAGGTCGATCCGGATTCCAGTCGATTTTCTTCACATCTCCCTTATAAGACGCTGAATGCCGCGTTTCCCCGCGATGTTGTGGAAAGTGAAGTCCGGAAGATTGTCCAAAGTGAAAAAAATCGCCTTCCAGGGCTGACGTCCCAACTGGTGGATTGGATTCTTGGTCCTCAAGATTCCGAGTCTACCGTCGAACCACTCCCAGCAATTCCGGCGTTACAGCGAATTCCAAAACGGTTCAAAGGAAGCTTGCTGTTTGGGCAGATGCATCCGCGATTTCACAATCGAATCATCTCCAGATGTCCGTTCACTTTCGCTCGGGTCTACTACGCTGAATTGGAGGACAACGGCGACGACAAGACAGCCTATCGTATCGCTCATCGGGATTCCAAGGTTCCCACAAAAGATTGCAGGGAATTTCTCGACTACCGGTGGGCCATGTTGCTGGCAAATATTCGTGTGGATGGTCTGCCGCTTGCCGCGGAGCATCGCGTCATCCTGCACAATACGGTTCTTGAATCGGGCCGGTTCACGCCCAAGCAATTGATTGATCAGGTTGAGGCGCTCACTGGGTCGAAAAATCACAATTTGAAGGCAACATTTCAGATTCATCCAGACTCCAAAGATGCGTTGATTCACGATCCGTGCCTTGCCTACTATCACGGTGCCGATCGTACCAGTGCAGCGATTCACCCGTTTTGGTCTTGCTTGCCTCTTCCCGTCAGAAAGCGTGCTTTGGGACGTTGGAGAAAGGGGCGTCCGGTAACTCCTGGTTGGATGAAGGAGCAACTCATCGTCGAGGCAGGAGATTTGGAAGGTTTTGAAAAAGCCGTCGATCAAGCATTCGAAAAAGGCAAAAGGGCAAAAAAGAGACCGCTGCGGTCGCGCGCGGAAGTGCTAAGGCAGAACTTTGCACCCGAGGCTCTGGCAGGACGGGCTCCCTACACCCGAGAAATCATGAGAGAAGCTTTTGCCGAGGTTCTCGCAGGACGCGATCCGCGGTCCGAGGGCGGGGTTCTTTACCGGTCTGACGAAGTGCTGGCAGCGGAACGACTGCGGCCACTGGATCAACTCACCAACAACCATCTGGTTCGCCATCGCCTCAAGATTCTGGATCGTTTGATGTGCGATATTCTCGCCGAGTATGCCGGTGGCGATTCCGGTTCAGTCGGTCGCGTAATCGTAGAGGTGGCCCGCGACCTGAAGGAGTTTTCCGGAATGACTGCCAAAGAGATGGCGGGTGAGCTGAATGGGCGCCTTCGTGACTTCAAAACGGCCGTTGCTAAACTTGAGGCAGACGCCCCCAATCTCACGATGTCGGGTGGTCTGATTCGAAAATGCCGCCTCGCCATGGATCTTGGTTGGCGATGCCCGTTCACCGGAATGGAGTATGACGCCCGAGATCTGTCCAAAATGGAGCGGGAACACATCGTGCCCTACGCTGACAGCCCCACTAATGCCCTCTACGCTCTAGTCCTCACCTTTCCTGAAGTGAATCGGATGAAGGGGAGAAGAACCGCTCGTGCCTTCATCGCTGCACACGAGGGACAAGTTGTCGACGGCAAGCCCAACCTTTCCCTCTTCACCCTTGCTCAGTATGACGAATTTGTAGAGCGGCTGGATATCCGCACCGGACACGATGATGACAAGAAGCGAAAACGCCGTCGCAAGGATTTGATGAAGCTCGACTCCTTTGAACCTCGCGAGGCAGGCTTTACAGAAGGGGCTCTTACCCAGTCATCCCATCTGATGCGTCTCGCTGCCCGTCGGATTGAAACCCTTATTCCTGACCTGGCACCTCACCAGATCATTCATCTGCCCGGCCAGGTGACTGCGGAAGTCCGTAAATCGTGGCGGCTGATGGACTGCCTGGCCGCGGTGGTCCCGGAAGTTCGGGGGCAGACCGAAAACAAACAAGCGATTCGGGAAATCACCCATCTTCATCACGCCGTTGATGCCGTGACGATTGGACTGGCTGCCCATTTTTTACCTAAAGATGGCAAGGTTTGGGACATTCTCCTTAAGCGGGCGGGCAAACGGAAGGCTGAAGAAGAAATGCTTCTGATGCGACTAGGGGTCTTTGCACGCACCTCCGGACAGCGTGCAGAACTTCGTGAACCGCCCGAGGAAATTCTGAAACAACTGGAATCATCCCTTGGTGAATGTCGGGTAGTGCAACACTTGCCAGCCGACATGAATGGCCTTCCTGCCGAGTTGAACACTTGGGGGGTTGTGTCTGTGGACCATGCAGGCCCGTCTCCAGTAGCACATTTGAAGCAGAACAGATCCGATGTCGTTAATGGAAAAAGAAAGCGCGAGATAAAATATGCGTCAGAAGGTTTGTCCAAGCTGATAGGGATTGATCCCGGAAAAGGGAATGGGAAACTCGCTGCAATTAGCGGAGCACTGGTGATTGGAGCCAATTTTGGAATAGCCTTGGATCCGAATCCTACAATTTTGCCATACTTTAGAGTCTGGCATCGACTACAAGCCCTCCAAGAAGCCAATGGCCGAAAGAAAATCCGAATCATTCGTCCGGGATCTTTGATTCGTATCAAAACGAATTCGAAACTAGCCAAACAAGACTACACCGGTGTTTGGAAGGTCGTCTCCGTGAAAGATAATAAGAGTGGCCTCGCCTTGGATATTTTGCGACCCGAGTACGTAAAGGCCCAAAACAAGGTCCAATGGAGCGGCATGAACATGAGGCTTGCTACGCTGATTTCAGGTGGACTCGAACCCGTTGAGTATTCGCTCACTGGTGTGAAAAACGTTCAGAGAGTCTGAATCCGATCTGCATTTGCTCAAGAACGTAGCCGAGAAGTGTCTTACCATATTGTCAGCATCGACGCTCCGACTTGCTCACTCTCGTGTCACGATGGGCAGTTGATTTGCCGGACCGACGAAGGGGAGAAATCCGTGCCCATGGAGGACGTCGCAGCCATTGTGGTCACGTCGTTCTCCGCGTCGATCCATTCCCGTTTGATCATTGAAGCGGCCCGCCATGGCATCGCTTTCGTCATCTGCGACGCTTTCAAACCAGTTTCAATTGTTCTCCCAGCCAATCGCTCGACTGACACCTTGTTGACCCGTGCCCAGGTTGACTTGCGTTCATCTGATCGGCAACGGCTCTGGAGCAGGACCATCGACGCTAAGACCAAAAATCAACTTTCCCTCGCTCAGCATCTGGCACCTGAACATCCAGACCTCGCCGCCATGGAAGCGATCACCCATAGCAAAAAGTCCTACAAAGAAGCCCACGCAGCGAAGTGTTTCTGGGGCATCTATGGGGAGTCGCTCAGTCCAGATCGCCCTTTTCGGAGAAGCCGTGATGCTGGAGGCATTAACAATCTGCTGAATTACGGCTATGCCGTTCTCCTTTCCACGGTGTTACAGAAATTGTTTGCTGTAGGCCTCGATCCCACCTTTGGGATTTCTCATGTGGTAAGAGAAAATTCTACCCCGCTGGCCTACGACC
This sequence comes from Verrucomicrobiia bacterium, assembly GCA_020440025.1. Taxonomy (GTDB): domain Bacteria; phylum Verrucomicrobiota; class Verrucomicrobiia; order Verrucomicrobiales; family DEV007; genus JAEUHH01. The sequence continues at coordinate 623 of JAGROX010000367.1, read as the reverse complement.
TCATGGAGCCATTTCGCCCCTGTGTCGATTGGCGGATAGCTCAGTGGGTGAGGGAGCACCCAGGGGCAGAAGAGTGGACCATAGATCGGGAGTTCCGTGCCTGGGTCACGTCCTTTCCCTTGGAAAAAGTGGATTACTTTGACCTCAGTCTTGAGACTCGGGGGTGTATCGAAGGAGTCATCCGGTCATTCCGCAAAGCGGTGATCGCCAAACAACCCGGCATCTACCGGCCATGGACACAGACAAATTCAAAATGGGCTGGTTGATCGTTGCCTTTGATCTTCCCGTGAAGACTCCTGAAGAAAGGAAACGGTACACCGATTTTCGCAAATGGTTGCTGAAAGACGGTTACCAGATGTTGCAATACTCCGTTTATATCCGGCCCTGTGTCACCTATGCTCGGCAGTTGACCCACATCGATCGGTTGCGTAAAAGCGTGCCGGACGAGGGGCACGTAAGGGCCATCTTTGTCACGCGCTCCCAATGGGAAAAATCTTTTATCATCAACGGCCGTCCCGCAAAGGTGCAATCGCCCGAGGGCATGCCTGAGCAGATCATGCTTTGGTAACCGATTAAGGATAAAGGGAGGGGAGAGCAGCTAGTGTGCTCTCCCCAGTTTTGGA
>JAGROX010000366.1:243-19015 GCA_020440025.1 Verrucomicrobiia bacterium | reverse complement strand
GACAATACCATGGTGCTCTACGGATCGAATCTGGGCAATGCCAGCAGTCACAGTTGGAAAAACTTGCCCCTGCTCCTCGCCGGAGGCGGCTTCCGGCACGGCCAACATCTCGCCCACGATCCCGAGAACAACACCGAATTCGCCAATCTATTCGTCCAGATGGCTCAGACGATGGGAGTCGAAACCGAAACCTTCGGAAGCAGCTCGAGAACAGGCATCGACGGCCTCGAACTGGCCTGATCTGCGGCAATCCGCGATTTCGCTATTCAGCCTTTTTGGGAGGCGCTTCCTTGAGAAGGGTGTCGATCACCATTTTCCATACGGCGTATCCCTCTGGCGTCATGTGGAGACCGTCTTTCAAAAAATAGGTGTCCTTGGGCGGCTGTCCCGCCTCCACGTCAGCGAGCATGGGCGCGGCGATATCCGCGTAAAAGAAGCCCTCGTGCTCGGTGCACCACGACGCGATTCTTTCGTTGGCCGTTTTCATGGTCGGCCACAACGACCACCGGCTCACGCTTGGCTTGATTGCGATGAAGACGAACGGCGTGCCGGGCAGCTTCTCGGCAGCGAGTCCGGCGAGCGTTTTGAAATCGGCCACCACTTCGTCGGCGGTCATTCCATTCTTGATGTCGTTGTCCCCGGCATAGACGATGATCGCTTTTGGGGCGAGTGGAGTGACCAAGCGATCGAAATAGTGGATCGAATCTGCCAGGGTCGATCCGCCGAAGCCTCGGTTGACCGTTTTACGATCGGGAAAACTCTCCTCCAGTTTCCACATCCGAATGCTGGAACTTCCCACGAAAAGCAGTGCATCCTTGGGAGAGGGATTGGCTTTTTCCTTAGCCTCGAACTTGGCGATATCGGCTTCCCAACGCTCGGGGCCCGTCTGCTTCGGTGGGGTATCCTGAGCGAAGCCGGAAACTCCGCAGAGGAGAGAAATGAGAAGAACGAGGCGAAAAGGAGAAAAGTTCATCCATCTCTGGTAGCGCCAAACCCACCCGATTGCCAAGCCCTTTGCGAGGCGCGAATCAGCGCTCCATTCTGGGCTGTCCCATACGGTTCCGCGGACTCCAACAGAACTGGAGGAGGGATTCAGGATGCGGCGGCTTGGCTTTCGGGAGAAGCGAAGGGGACGTCGTGATACTCGAGTGCCCACTCGCGCATGAATCGGACCCGGTTTGGGAGGAGGCGGTAGATGATGAGCTCGGGATTCTCCAAAGAACCGAGATAGCGTCGGAGCAGGGGATTGGACTCCCAGATTTCTTCCAGCAGGGGACGATCGGTGAGAACTTCGGCGATGCCGGTGATGCGGATCTGGTCGTGATCGGGAGCAAGGTAGCAGAGTTCGACCCTGGGATTGGCGGCGATCTCTCCGGTCTTGTGGTAGCTTCGGAGATTGGCCACGTAGATCACGAAGGTGTCGGCATCAACACGCACCGGAGAGACCGGACGAACCCGCGCCTGATCTCCGTCCAGCGATGCCAGCATGGGGAATTTCGCTTCCCGGATGACGGCTCGGGCGAGGTCGGGCAAGGTGGCGGGATCGATGGGTTCGGGTTGGGGTGGTTGCGGCATGGCTTGGTGGAATACTAGAAAGGAAACGCTGAAAAGAAAAGGAAATCGGGCAAATCTGCGTTTCACTGACTGACCATGCGACTTCTCTGGATATTTCTCATTCTCGCCGTGCTGGTTCTGATTCCCTTCGGAATCTGGGGAGAAGATTTTCAGTCGCTGTTTTCCCGCGAATCGGCGGTGCGATGGTTGGAAGATTTCGGTCCCTGGGCCTGGATGGCGGGCATAGGTCTGTTAGTCGCGGATCTGTTTCTGCCGGTGCCTGGGACAGCGGTCATTTCCGCGCTGGGATACGTCTATGGCTTCTGGTGGGGAGGTCTGATCGGGGCCACGGGATCCATGCTAGGCGGCCTGTTGGCCTATGGGCTTTGTCGGCGGTTGGGGCACCGGGCGGCAGAATGGATCACAGGCAAGGAAGATCTCGAAAAAGGGGAACACCTTTTCCAAGGCACTGCCGGGGGATTCATCGTCGCATTATCACGCTGGTTGCCGGTGATGCCGGAAGTCATCGCCTGTCTCGCCGGGTTGACCCGGATGCCGTTGGGTCGATTCGTGGGAGCGCTGACCTGCGGCAGCATTCCGTTGGGATTTGCCTTCGCCGCCATTGGATCGGCCGGGCATGATCGACCAGGACTCGCCCTGTTGCTTAGCGCGGTGGTCCCCGCGATTCTCTGGGCCATCGCTCAGCCAATCATTTCCAAACGATCCAACAGGGTCAAGTCGAAGACCTAACCCTGTTAAGTGAGGTCACTCCGTTGCGAATTTCTTCACGGGGTTATCCTCCCAAACGGGGAGGTCAGCGAGTTCGGTGAACACGGATTCGGAGAGTGGGAGATTCCAGATAGCCCAGAATGGAGCGAGGTTTTTTCCGCAGGCTTTGGAAAGACGAATAACCCACTGGTCATTTTTTTCCTGCTGCGACTTGGGCCAATCTTTCTGTGGGAGTCGATTGTATTCATCGAACACCTTTTGGTAGGCTTCCCAGCCGAACGCTTCCTGGACCTGGAGATAGGGCTCGAGGGCGACCCACATGCTCCATTCGCTTTCGAAGTTCCGACCGTTCTGGAAGTAGGCATTCATCCGTTGTTTGCGATCGAGCGGACGAATGGCTCCGTGGGTGTTGTTGCGGTTTTTTCCGATGACTTCCTCGAAGAGGTAGACCGACCACAGGTTGCAGGTGGTTTCGCCGGTGCCGGGGAGGGACCAGAGATCGTGCTGATGATTGTGGCCATACTCGTGAAAAAAGCCCCAGTTGCCTTCGATCTTGAGGGATCTGGCATCGACCGCCTGCGCGGCGGAGCTATCGATATGGGCGGCAACCGGGTAGCTGCTGTGCATGAATCCCGCCGAGGTCTGGCGATCGAAAACGAGGCGCTCGGCCCGGTAGTCATTGCGATCGACTTGAACGAGCTCGGCGGCCTTGTCGATGAAGCTGTTCCACACTTCCATGACGGCATCGGGATCGTTCAGCTTGCGAATGTAATCGGAAGGGATCGCGATGATGATGCGTTCCGATGCCAGCTCGGCCCAGGGTGCGGGAGATTTCCGAATCTCGTCTTTCCAAGCGTTGAGGTCCGTTTTTCCATGAACATAGAGCGGCGCGGCGATGCCACCTTCTATCGTGAAATCGAGATCGCCTTCCTCCGCTCCTTTGGGAACGCGGATGGTGATCAGTCCGCCGAGTCCGCTGGAAATTTCGGTGGTGCGTTGGTCGATTTCGACCCGGTTCTGGACTCGTGGGTAGCGATGCCATTGATCGCGGTTTTTCAGACTGCCGCCATAGGCACCGATGACGATCTCGAATCCCTGACCAACGATTTTGCCGGGCGACGTCACTTTGATGACTTCGCCGGGAGCGGCATAGAGACCGGTGGGGCGCATTTCCTTCGCGGCCCATCCACCGGCGCCACGTCCGCTGAGCCAGCCTTTCCAGGTGCCGGAGAGGGTGAGCTCGCGAGTGATTCGCTCGGCATCGGCGGGGACAGCGCCTGGGTAGTCGGCCGCGGCGGGGATGGCATAGAGGAAACCGGCGGGGAGAGATTGGTTCAATTCGTCCTCCAGAGTCACGATGGCATCGATCAGCGGATCGGCACCGGGGATGAGCGGTTTTTCCTTGGTCGGAATGATGGGGCCGACGGCTTCGTTTAATGCCTTCAGGCCGGCGAGAAAATCCCGGAGGGAATCGCCGCGCAGGGTCGCGCCGGTATTCATCGCGGCGATGAGGGAACTGCGCTCGGAGGCAGAGAGCGAGGTGTGAGATTCGGCCAATCGAGTGACGGCGGCGAGGGCATCGCTTTCGCTCGCTCGCCCGTCGGTTTTCATCTCCGGCTTCGGTGCCGCAGGGGCTCCGGTCCCGCCAATCATCAGCGGTTGTTTGGTGGCGGCATAGCCGTCGGGGGAAAATCTGATTCCGGCCGGGGAGATCAGCTTGTTGCCGGGGAACTGCGCAAAATCGGGAAAGTTTTTCGCGAAGGCCCAGGGCGTCGCCGACACCACCAGTCCGCCGCCGTTCTGGGAAAACTCCAGCAACTGGTCGATCTCATCGCCTGAGAGATCGGTCTGGGCGACGGTGCAGTAGACGGCCACCTGTCCGGGGCGCAGGTCTTTGGGTGCGATGCGTTCGACCGAAAACTCGGCAGCCGTGAGGGATTTTTCCAGATCGGTAAGCGAGGGGTGAACTCCCACTTTCGGTTGGCTCGATTTTCCGGCCCACCGAATCGAGTTTTGAATCATGACCGACGCGGCCGGTTGATTGGGCAGGTTGTCGCTTTTCAGGAATCCTCCGTGGGCAAAAGCCACGGCACGGGCTCCCGCGGAATTGCTCCCTGCCGCAGCGACGATTTTCTGATTGGCGTCTCTGAGCAGGGCAAAGGCGTCATCGCCGGTGATCGCGATCACTCCCGGCACGGATTTCCCGAGTTCGATCTCGCCACCTTTGGCAGTGATGAGGTCAGCCGCGCTGTTGTCGTCCGCTCCGGATGTCGACGAAGATAGGAAGCTGACGAGGAGGGTCGACAGCATCAAAGAGGGAAGGAGGCGCGAGGTGAATTTCATCAGTTAGTCGGTGGTGAGGGCGAATTGCAGCGGTTCAAGGCCGGGGGTGACCTCGATGGTTGCGGGTTCGGCGTCCGATTGTGACAGGCGATCGCGTTGTATGACACGGTCGGACGCTTCCTTGGTCGTCTCCCAAATGGAGGCGGTGAAGGAGAGGTGGCATTTCCCGACGGGGGGACCCTGGGGTTGGGGCAGGCTGAATTTGCCGCCCATCACGCGGGCCGTGGTGAAAGGGAGTGCGGGGTTCTCAGGCAGAAAGGTGACGCTGCCCCAGCCGACGGGGTGGCCATCCAGCGTGACTTTACCAGAGACGGCGACCCGTTTGGCGGCGGGCGCATAGCGACCGTTGGCCCGCATCCAGTTGTCGAGCAGTCCGGACCAGGTGCCGGTGATGGGATCGCCAAGGTAGAGACCGACGCCGTGGGGACCGCGTTGATAGATGTGCATTTCGGCAGGAACCCCATGTTTTCTGAGAGCCAGGTAAAAGCCGACCGCGTTTTCGGCGGGCACTGCGGTGTCTTCATCGGTTTGAAAGATGAAGGTGGGAGGCGTCTCGGCGGTGACGTTGAGTTCGGATGACACCGCGTTGGCCGCCTCCGGGTCGTTGGCTTTGTCGGGGCCGAGCAGATTGTTGCGAGATCCCGCATGGGTCACGCCGGTCTGCATGCTGATCACGGGATAGCAGAGAACGGCAAAATCCGGGCGCGCACTGGCTTCATCGATCGCGTCGCTGGCGTCGTAGGCAAGATCGCCATACTTCGTGGCTGCCATGCTGGCGAGGTGACCACCGGCGGAAAATCCCATGACCCCGATGCGCTCGGGATCGACGTGCCACTCTCCGGCTTTGGATCTGACTGTTCGAATCGCTCGCTGCACATCGGCGAGTTGGGTGGGGAAATGATGGCCGTGTGAGCCGAGACGATAGTGGAGGACAAAGGCGCTGACTCCTCGTTCGTTCCACCACTGCGCGATCTGATCGCCCTCATGATCAGCGGCGAGACCGCCATAGCCGCCGCCGGGAGTGACGACCACCGCGCAGCCATTGGCTTTCTCCGCGGGGACCAGATAGGGATACAATTTCGGGCGACCCGTTTCGGCGTCTCCTTCGAGTGCATAGGGCGTTTTGCCTTCCGGCCAAAGACGGATGGATTCCACCTCTGCAAAGGCGGAAGTCATGGACAGTCCTGTCAAAAGAGTGAGACCTAGAGTGATGGCGGTGGTTTTCATGGAATCGATTCGGTGAAGTTCTCGCTGTTTCCTTTCGATGTTGCTCAGGCACCAAGTTCGTCTTTCAGCGACTGCACTTCGCTTCGCAGGGTCGCGATTTCTTCGCGGAGTTCGTTCAATTGTTGTTCCATCTCCTCCCGCCAACTGGGGCTGGCCACCGATTCGCTGCGACTGGAGGCGGGTGGGATGGCGGCGGAGAATGCGGACGTATCAGGTTCGCCGCAAAAAAGGTGCACGTAAGTCGGCACTCGACGACCACCGCCGGCAGGGATGAGTCGGATCAACGGGTGAGGATCGTAGTCGCAAAGTCGCTGAAGGGTGGCTTCGGTGGATTCGATGCTGGAAAAGTGGTGCATCCGTTCTGTCCGCTGACGGAGTTCGCCCACTGTTTGCTGACCACGCAAGAGCAGCACGCAGATCAACGAGCGTTCGCCTTCAGTGAGGTAGGGAAAGATCTGTTCGATGGTGTGTTTGTTCTTGGCCACGCGTGCGCCGGCTTGCCGCACGAGGATGCCCAAATGCTTGTATCGCAAGCCCTCCATCGCCTCTTCCACTTCATCGGTGCCGAGATCAGTTACGGGTTCGCGATTGCTGGATTGATTGCAGGCGGCAAACAGCTGATTCAGCGTCAGCGGATAGTAGTCGGGTGTCGTCGCCTCCTTTTCCAGAAGGCAACCGAGCACGCGGGCCTCGGCAAAGGTCAATTGAACCAGGCTGTCTTTTCGGACGGCGGCGGGTTCGTCGGTGGTGATTTCCGTGTCGGAATCGTCGTCAGAAGGAGGGAGGGGGGAATCGTTCATGGGGAGGGAATATTCCCCCACTTTGCGACTCTTGAAAAGGCGGCAATCGAAGAACGCAGGCCGTTTGTTCGCCTTCGGAAAAAGGCTGAGGCTGTCCGGAGTTGTCTCGGCTCGGGGACGTCAGGGCTCCTGACGGGTCGGGCAGACAACCATCTCGCGGACGCAGACACTCTGAGGGATCTGGTAGGCGAACAGTATGGACTGGGCGATGGATTCGGGCTTCAGGGCACCACCGATCTGGCGGGCATAGTCCCACCAGCCATCGCGGGCGGACTGGTCGGTGGAGCCGTTCACCAAATCGGTCTCGACCATGCCGGGTGCGATCGTGACCAAGCGCACGTCAGTCCCGCTGACCTCCTGGCGGATGGTTTCGCTGATGGCGTGAACTGCAAACTTGGTGCCGCAGTAGACAGCGTGTTTGGGGAAAGTTTTGACCCCGGCGATGGAGCCGAGATTCACGATGGTGCCGGTCTGACGGGCCATCATGTCAGAGAGCACGAGGTGGATGCCGTTGAGAAGACCGCGAATGTTGATGTCGATCATCAGATTCCACTCGTCGACGGTTTGAGTGGAGGGATCGCCGCAGAGCATGACACCGGCATTGTTGATGAGACAGTCGGCTTTTCCGTAGCGTTCCTCGGCCTCGGAGATCGCGAGACGAAAGGCGTCGAGATCCTGGACGTCGACGGCCCGACACAGGGTATTTGGCAGATTCATTGCCTCCATGGGCTCCAGCCGACGTGCGAGGAGCAGCAAGGGATGGCCGTTGGCCGAGAACAGTTTTGCGGTGGCGGCACCGATGCCTGAACTGGCGCCGGTAATGATGACAAGGGGTTTCGTGGACATCTGAAAGGGGAAACTCGTGATGGAATCAATCAATCAATGAATGGGACGGCCGTGGGCCGCAAACTGACGGGCCGCCGCGACCATTTCGGCCGGGGTGTCGACGCAGAACTCGGGGCCTTCAGAGAGCATGGCTTCGCGCCCGTTGGCTCCCCAGCATACGGCGAGTCCGCAGACCTTGGCCCGGCGGGATGCCTCCATGTCGCGGGTTTCATCGCCGACATACATGGTGTCATCGGCTTTCACCTTCACGCGGCGGAGCACGTTTTTGATACGCTGAGGTTTCCCGAAAAGGCTGACGCCGGCTTCGATGAATGAGAAGCACTCATCGAGATGATAGCGTTCGAGAAACATGCGGACGTTGTCAGCCGAGTTGGAACTGAGGATGCCCATACGAAAGCCATCGGCACGCAGCGCGTGAATGGAATCGGCCACGTTGGGAATCAGGTTCACCTGATCCATCCGCTCGTGGAGGAGCTTGCGAATGTGGGCGGCGAGCTTGACCGCCATCAGTCGGGAAACACCCAAATGATCGAGCAGTGCGCGGGTGTGCAACTTCCGGAGTTCGTGGGCTTCCTCCATGGTCACCGGTTTAAGCCCATACTGAGAGCCGATTTCGTTGAAAATCGCGATCCCGGTTTCTAGGGTCTGCGCGAGCGTTCCGTCGAAATCAAAAATCAGAAGCGGTTTGTCGGAGGGAGGGAGATGGAGGGCAGTTTCGGCCATTCCGGTCGACTTTCGGGCAAGTGAGGGGAAGGCGCAAGTCCCGGGGGAGGGCAATTGTTTTAGGATCTGGGATCTGGGATGAGCGGATTGAAATTCGATGTCGCGGACATCGGTCCCATTTCTCGCTGAACCGGGGGGCTACTTCCTTGCCGCTTCTATTGCGAGGACTCCCGCTAGGTGGGTGTCTGCAACAATCCGGTTCGCGGTGAGCCCGATGAACGCCATGCCTTTTGCCGTTGCTGCGGCGGCGGGGGAATCACCCACGAGAAAAACCGTGCCTTCGGCAAAGGCGCGCGCTTCGCGAAGTTCGTGGCCGATCAGGAGTCCCGAAATCAGGCTGCGAAGCTCGGTTGGCTTGATCCGCCCGGTGAGCATTTCGGTGCGCCCGAGAAAAAGGTGATGCAACAGACCTCCCTCGGTGTCAGCCAAAGCGAGCCCCCGAGAAAAGGCTGGGGAATCGAGTTCTACCTCCCCGCCAGTTCCGGCGATGAGGCTCTCGTGAGTTAGGCGGTCAAAGGCCTCACCGGTCAACCAGGTGCGAAAGCGATCAATCCTGCCGTCGCGACAAACGATCCATTTGGAATGTGTGCCGGGCAGGCAGATGGTCACCGGAGGGCCAGTCGGAATCGATTCCAAGAGGCCGATGACTTGGGTTTCCTCACCCCGCATGACGTCGGTGGTGCCGTTTGCCGCATCATCAGATCGCACGCCGGGCACGATGACGACGGAATCGAAATACTGACTCGGCACGGCGACCAGTCCGGCGGCGAGATCGGCGACACTGGCGGGAGCCGCGACGTAGGGAATTTCCCGCCAACCCTCGCGGCTGCCGATCATCCCGCTCATGATGACGGGAATGTCGGAATGAGCCTCCGCCCAATGCCCGCAGTGTAAATTCAGGATTTCGTCGAAATCGCGATTGCCTCGCAGGCGAATGCCGTCGGCGCTTTGCACCTGATCAACGACCTCGCCATCGACGACGAGTTTGGCGCGAAAATTCGTCGACCCCCAATCGACGACAATTCGTTTCGCCGCGGAATTGAGGTTAGCGTTTTCCTTCATCGAGAAATGAGATCGCCTTTTCCAGCCATTCGGCAGGCGGGAGTTGATGACCGTGATCGGGAACCTCCAGCAGTTGCACGTGCTTGAATCCCTCTTTGAGAAATCCGTTTTCGTAGGCTCCCTGAGTATTGGGCAAATTGAAGTCCTTCGAGCCGGTGATCAGCGAGTAGCGGCAAGCCGGTTTGATCAGGGGCAGCAACTCCTCATCCGGCAAAAAACTGGTTCCGTAGACCTTGCCATCCGGTGCCTCCACATCGGTGTAGAAATTTACTCCCATGCAACAGATCGTCCCGCTGAACATGTCTCCCCAGGCCACGCCCAGCATGCTGGCCACCCGGCTGCCGCCGGAAAACCCGGAGACATAGACGCGACGACCGTCGATTTTCAGAAACTGACGGGCGTTGTGATTGGCGTCGATGGCGAGGCGAATGCGATCAAAGACGTTGCGGCGATTACCGGAGTTTCTCGCGCCGATGAAAATCAGATCATGCTTGGCGAGGATGGCTTCCCAGGGCTTTGGGATTTGAGGGGCATCGCCGGAGTGAATCCAGATGAAAAGGCCGTAGTCCTTCTGCTTCTGGAAACCAGCCGGCAGGATGATTTCGAAAGTCTCCTTGGCGACGTCATAGTCCGGAGGCGTCTCCGCCGCCATCAGGCGATAGCGCACCTGAATGGGATCGGAGGATTGAATCGGCGACTCGGCGAACTGGACCTCGCCTCGTTTGCCGGGTTCGAGTTTGGTGAAGGGATCTGCGACTGCCTTTTCCTGCGCCTGACCGCTGGCGAGCATCACCATCATTGCCGTCTGGGCTGCGATGACAGTGGGGCGCGTGAAAAAGAAACTCGGCATGACCCAAGATCCCACACGGCAGGGACGGGTGGCAAGTGTTCTGGTGTCCGCCTCATGCCGCGACTGCGTGTCTTGGCAGCAGGCCGGTTTTCCGGTTTGCTGGAAGGCGATGCGCGGCGGACTTCTTCGACTCCTGATTTTCTCCTTTTGGCTCTTCGCGGTGGCGATGGAGAACGTGCGTGCCAAAGAGGACTCTCAGATTCCGTGGTCGTTCCATCCTTTGGCGGAAAAGGCGGCTGCCGACGATGCGTCGGCCAATTGGGCGCAAACAAAGATCGATCACTTTCTCTTCGCCGACATGACGAAAGCGGGTCTCAAACCGTCGCCCGCAGCTGACTCGCGAACCCTGATTCGACGTCTTTACTTTGATTTGGTGGGCCTGCCACCGACGTCGGAGGCCGTAGAAAATTTTGCGATCGCTGCCGCCAAGGATCGCGAGGTGGCGACGCGTGAACTCATTGACGAATTGCTGGCGTCGCCCCACTACGGCGAGCGTTGGGCTAGGCATTGGCTGGACCTGGCGCGCTACACGGATGTGACCGCCAGCTGGCTGGAGTCGACCGGTTCGGCTTGGCTGTATCGTGACTGGGTGGTGAAGGCATTCAATGACGACCTGCCCTACGATGAGTTCGTGAAACGTCAGCTCGCCACCGATCTGATGCCCGAGACAGGTCCCGAGGACAATGCTGCGCTCGGCTTTTTCGGATTGAGCCCGACCTATTGGAAAGAACTGCAACTGCCCCCGGATCTCATCAAGGGAACCGTCGCCGATGAGTGGGAGGAACACGTCGACGCTCTCGGGCGGACTTTTCTCGGGTTGACGCTTGGATGCGCCCGCTGCCACGATCACAAAACGGACCCGGTTTCGGCCAAGGACTATTACGCAATCGCCGGCGTGTTCGCTTCGGTGAAGTTCTCGGATCGGCCCATGATTTCCGACGAACTCTGGGCTCCGGTGGCGAAAGCCCGGGCAGAGGTGGCGAAGCGAGAAGCCGAGCAGGCGGCGTTGAAAAAGAAAAAGCCGGCTCCCGAAGATCTCAAGGAACAGCTCGCCAAATTGACGGATCAGATTGCCGCGATTCAGAAAGCGACACCCCACTATCACGTGCCGACGGCGAACGGAGTTGAGGATGCGGCGCTCTATGTGAAGGCGAAAGATGACGGCAAGCATGGTACCAAACTCGACTATGTGGCGGGTCAGGCTCGCGATCTGGAAATGCACATGCGGGGCGATCCCAATGTCGTTGGTGAGGTGGTGCCGCGCCGATTTCTCTCCGCATTCCCTGCCGCCGACGGCAAACCCCGCCGCTTTGCCAAAGGCAGTGGTCGTCTCGAATTGGCTGAAGCCATCGTCGGAGAGGGGAAACCGCTGTCTGCGCGTGTCATCGTGAATCGCGTCTGGCGACATCATTTCGGTCACGGACTGGTGGAAACTCCGAGTGAGTTTGGCAATGCAGGCGACCCGCCGACGCATCCGGAACTGCTCGACGATCTCGCCACCCGTTTTGTGACGAATGGCTGGTCCCTCAAATGGCTGCATCGGGAGATCTTGAATTCTGCAGCCTGGCAGCAGGCATCCCTGTCTCCCGAATCCGAGGCTCGGGATCCCGAGAACCGTCACTACGCGCGGATGCCCCGTCGTCGTTTGGAGATCGAGGCTTGGCGTGATGGCATCCTCGCCATCACCGGTTCGCTGGATCGGGCCATTGGAGGTGAGTCCGTCGATCTGACCGCCGATACGAATCTCCGTCGTACGCTCTATGGGAAAATCCATCGACGCGAGATCGATCAGATGTTGCGGCTCCACGATTTCCCCGATCCGGCCGCACACAGTCCCAAGCGTCCCGAGACGACCACACCGCTGCAGATGTTGTTTACCCTGAACGGTCCCTTCATGCAGCGACAAGCGGAGACCTTTGCGAAAAATCTCCTCGCGCAGCCGAGCGACCAACGAATCGAGTTCGCCTACTCGCAGTTGTTTCAACGGCAGCCGACCGATCGGGAGCGTCAGCTCGGGGCTGCTTTTCTCGGAGGCAGCGAAGAGCTGGCTATTTGGATGGAATACGCTCAGGCCCTGCTGGGAAGTAACGAATTCCTCTTTGTCGACTGAGCCGACGGCGGGAGACCATGCCCCATGGTTACGCTATTGATGCGGGGGCATCGTGACCGACTGTTCCGGCCTGTTTTGAGCCTCCTGAAATCCAGCGCCTTTCTCTCCCTCGCCGTCCTGATGCCGTTTCTGACGATGGCTTCGGAGCCGTCTGGAGTCGTGGATTTTCGGTCAGATGTATTCCCAATTTTGGAGCGGCATTGCTTCAAATGTCATGGGCCGGAAAAGCAGAAGTCCGATGTCCGGCTCGACACTCTTTCGACGGACATGACGAAAGATCGTCGGGCTGCCGAGACCTGGCACGATGTGCAGCATGCACTGAACCTCGGAGAAATGCCGCCTGACGACGAGCCGGAATTGAGTTCAGAGGAGCGTCAGATCCTGGTTGCCTGGATTGATCGCGAGATCAAACTCGCCATCGCCGCAGGACGAAACACGAGCGGCGAAGTGGTCTTGAGGCGCCTGAACCGGGTCGAGTATCGAAACACGATGAGCGATCTTCTCGGGATTGCCGCGGACTACGGCGCGAACCTGCCGCCGGATACTCCGTCCGAAGCGGGATTCAAGAACAATGGGGCCGCCCTGAGCATGTCGCCATTGCAACTGGAATACTACTTGGATGCCGCTCGCAAAGGGCTTTCTCACGCCATCGTAACGGGGCCAAAGCCAGAGCAATTCACGCAGGTGATTGCCAAATCAGCTTCTGACAAAGTGAAGGGCAACTACACCAACAGGCTGGGCCGCAGTGGCACCTTTGTTGGCAGATTGATGGAGTTTCCCGATGAAGGGGAGTTTGAAATCAAAATCAAGGCGCGGGCCGAGTTGGTGGAGGGCAAAGGCTTTCCTCGAATGGGGGTCAAGTTTGGATATCGGGCTGATACGCAGGCTCCTTCCAGGGACGTGGGAGTCGTTGATGTATCGAGTGAAGAAACGCAGGAGTTCGTTTTCCGTGGTCGGATGGAGCAGTTTCCACTTCAGAGCCGGACTCAGAGTAAGTACCCGGGTCAACTGATTTGGGTGGAAAATCGGTTCGACGACGGTGAAAAACGACCGGTTTCCCGACAGGTGGAGACAATCACCGTCGTGAAAGGGAAAGAACGGAAGAAAAAGGAAATCGAATGGATCGAGTATCCCGATGTCCCGAAGATCGTCATCGAATCGGTGGAGTTTCAGGGTCCGATTTTTGGCAGCTGGCCTCCGGAGCATCACACCCGGATTCTGATTCCGTCGGAGAAACGGGATCAGGGCGAATTGATCTACGGTGAGGAGATTCTAACGAATTTCATGAGTCGAGCCTACCGTCGTCCGGTTGAGAAGAACGAGGTCCAGGCCATGCTGCGCTTCTTTGCCAAGGTAAGACCCACGGTCGAATCTCTGGAAGAGGCTCTTCGCGAAACTCTGGCGATGGTGCTGGTGTCACCAGAATTCCTCTATCTCATGGAACCGGAAAGTGGCGAAGGAAAATCGCCGCTTTCGGATTTTGAACTGGCTTCCCGGCTTTCCTATTTTCTTTGGAGCACGATGCCGGACGAGCGACTTTTCGCGATGGCGAAGAACGGTGATCTGGGTGAGCCGGAAAAGCTTGCGGCCGAGATTGACCGAATGCTTGAGAGCCCCCGGGCGTGGCAGTTCGTGGAGCAATTCGCCGATCAGTGGCTTGATCTCGGAGCCATTGATCGAGTCGCGGTGAATCCCGAGTACTACCCGAATTGGAACGATGACCTTAAGCCTTCCATGGGTGGAGAGACCCGTCACTTTTTTGCCGAAGTGCTGCAGAACGATCTCAGCGTGCTGAATTTTATCGATTCCGATTTCACCATGCTCAACGAGCCCTTGGCACGGCATTATGGAATCGAGAATGGCCCCCGCGGCGGGAGTTTCGAGCGAGTCACTTTGAATGCAGCCAGCCCGCGGGGCGGTCTGTTGACTCAGGCGAGCGTGTTGCTGGGGAATTCCACCGGTGAGGATTCTCATCCGATTCTGCGGGCCGTCTGGCTCCGGGAACGTTTGCTCGATGATCCGCCTTCCGACCCGCCACCGAATGTGCCGGCGCTCGATAGCGAAGATCCGAATTTCGCCAAGCTTTCGGTTCGGCGTCAGTTGGAGCAGCATCGCAAGGATCCCGCCTGCAACGATTGTCATCGCGGGATCGACCCTTGGGGGATTGCGATGGAGCAGTTCGATGCGGTCGGTCGATGGCGGGATGAGATCCGCCGCAAAGCACCCAAAGGAAAGGCCATGCTCTCGCTTCCGGTCGAGTCGAGCACCACTTTGCCTGGGGGATATCGATTGGAAGGGATCGAAGATCTCAAGTCCTACCTGTTGGAAAAACGAAAAGATCAGTTCGCTCGAGCCCTGGTCGCCAAACTGACGAGCTACGCACTCGGTCGATCGATGGAATTGGGAGACGAAGATGCCATTGATCAGATGGCGGAACAATTCGCTGCCGAAGGCTATCGGTTGCGACCCCTCATTCACGCCATTGTTCAAAACGAACTCTTTCAGACAAAGTAAACACCTCAGGCTTTTCTTTCGTAATGAGCAACCGTCCCTGGCATCTCAATCGCCGCACCTTTCTCCGTGGAGCGGGCGTATCGCTCGCCTTGCCTTTTCTCGACTGTATGGGCGGGAAGAAGATCAACGCCGCCGATGCAATAACTTCCAGCGTTCGGCCTCGTCGGATCTGCGGTGTCTATTTCCCCTACGGGGCAAGCCTGCCCGGAGAAGATCATGAACTCGCTCACTGGCGGTGGCTGCCGCGGGGCGAAGGCCGGAATTTTCAGTTCAACGAAAGCCTGAAGTCGCTCGAGCCGTTTCGAAATGATCTCACCATCTTCGAAGGCCTGTCTCACCCGAACGGGCGCAAAATGGGAGGTCACGATACTGCCGACATCTGGCTGACCGGCGCGGAGTTCAAAGGTGGCAATTTCCGCAATTCCATCTCGCTGGATCAGGTCGCTGCCGCCCATTTTGGCGAAGAGACTCGCTATTCCTCCCTGACTCTGTCCACCGACGGTGGCGTCGGTGAACCGACGCGTTCGAGCACGCTTTCTTTTGGCCGCAATGGTCAGCCGATTCCCGCCCACAATCGACCGCGACTGGTTTTTGACCGCTTGTTCGGAATCAATGCCGACTCGATGAAACAGCAACGTCAGGAGTTGGAGAATTCCGGCAGCATGCTCGATCTGTTGCTGGATCATTCAAAGTCTGTGCGCAAGAATCTGGGGAACGAGGACAAGGCGAAATTTGATGAATATCTCGATTCTGTTCGCGCCATTGAAGCGCGGATCGATCGATCGCAGCGCTGGCTGGATATCCCGAAACCGGAAGTCGATGCCAGCGCCCTGGTGCTCGATGCCGATGACAATTCCCCCCACGAATACATCCGGACGATGTATGACCTGATCTTTCTCGCTTTCCAAACGGACACCACCCGGGCGGCGACTTATCAGATTGGTAACATGAACGGAGCGACCTCGGTTGCCGGGAAATTCTCCGAGCTGCTTGGTTTTCCTCAAAACCTTCACGGACTGGCTCACGGCTGGAACAAAAAAGGCGGAGCGGAAGCGCTTGGGAAATGGGATCAGTATCTGGCTCAACAACTGACCTATTTTCTGGATCGTCTCAGGACGACGCCTGAAGGTGATGGGAATCTCCTCGATCACACCCTGGTTCTTTACGGGAGTTCCAACAGCAACACCCACAACAACACCAGATACCCCTTGTTGCTCGCCGGCGGCAGCCGGCTGGGATTGAAGCACGGACAGTTTTTGAAATATTCGGAGGATACGCCTCTCTCCAATCTGCAGTTTACCATGCTGAATCGCCTGGGGGTGCCGACCGAGAAATTTGTCGATAGCACCGGAGATCTCACCGAGATCCTGGCGTAGAAGTAGAAAAAATACTTATGAAAGATCGTCCCTTTAATCGTCGCGAATTTGGAAAACGTCTCGCCGCCAGCGCGGGTGCCATTGCCGCCGGATCTGGAATTGCGCCAGGTCAGGAAAAAGTGAATCCCGATAATCGCCCGCTGCCGCCTCGTCGGGGAGTCAAAGCGGAGGAAGGGAAAGTTTTCGGCACCAACGAACGCATGCATGTGCGCACGTCCGGAACGCTGCGCGGAGACGGCTGGTTTCACGAGGATGCCCGCGATCTTCCGGTGGTGGGGGACTACGATGTCATCGTCTGCGGAGCAGGCCCGGCGGGTTTCGCTGCCGCGCTGGCTGCGGCACGGAGTGGTGCCAAAACGGCGCTCATCGAAGTTCACGGCTGCATCGGCGGCGTCTGGACTTCGGGCATGCTTTCCTGGATTCTCGACGGCTTTAACAAGCCGGGCATCATGGCCGAGTTGGTGACCCGGTTGGGCAAAGAGGAGAACGGCAAACGGGTTCAGAGCGCGTGGGTTTATCACCCCGACCCCATGAAGTTGATGCTGGAAACGATGCTGGTGGAGGCAGGCGTCAACATTCGCCTTTTCACGCGCGTCGTGGGAGCGGTGAATGACGACGCCAATCGTCTCGCGGCGCTGGTGACGGAATCGAAATCTGGCCGCGAGGTCTGGACGGCCAGAACCTTCATCGACGCGTCCGGAGATGGCGATGTCGCCGCTCAGGCGGGTTGCGCCTTCGACTTTGGACGCCCCGGTGATGGCGTCACGCAACCGATGAGCCTGATGGCCCTCTTTCACGGGGTGAAGACCGATGACATTGCTCCCTTTGTGAATCACCTCGCGGCAGAGCGTGGTCTCGGTCGCGGCAAAGCGAACTTCCTCGCCGAGCTCCGACGTGGCGGCATCGATCCCTCTTATGGCGGCCCTTCGATTTTCGAGATCCACGACGGCCTCTATGCGATGATGGCCAATCATCAGTATCAAGTGTCAGCTATCAATGCTGATGATGTCACTCGGGCTACCTTGGAAGCTCGCCGAGAAAACTATGCGCTCGTGGCGGCGTTGCGCAAACTGGGCGGACCGTGGAAGGATGTCGAGATTGTCAGCACCGGTGAACAGATCGGCACCCGCGAAGCAAGGCGGATCAAGGGGCGCTACGAAGTGACCGGCGAGGATCTGAAGAACGGCGCCCGCTTCGACGATGGGATCTGCCGGGTGACCTTTGGCATCGATGTCCACTCGACCGATCCGAACGAAACCAAAGCCATCGAAAGCAAGCCCTTCAAGTCCCAGCCGTACGACATTCCGCTGCGTTCCCTGATCGCCGCCGATGTCGATGGCCTCATGGTGGCCGGTCGATGCATCAGCGGTGATTTCATTGCGCACAGCAGCTATCGCGTCACCGGCAATGCCGTTGCCATGGGCGAAGCCGCCGGCGTCACCTGCGCCGTTGCGGCTCGCGAAAAGGTAATGCCTCATGAAGTGCCTTTCGAGGCACTCAATGCCCAGCCGACCGCTTGACCGATCCCTTTTCTCACACCAAACCCCCCAATTTCCATGCAGACCCTCTTTCCACGCCTGGTTGCCGCCATTGTCTTTGTCATCGCCATGGTGGCGAGTGCCGAAGACAAATCGGATTCGCTCTACTTCTCGGGACTCGACGATTTCAGAGAGCCGAAAGGCTGGACCGTGGTGAAGTCTGCAGTCGGTGATCCCGACGAGAAAAAGTGGGCCTCACTGGAACCGGGAACCGGAGTCCTCATCAACGGCGAAGCTGGCAAGGCGGGAAACCTGACCACGAAATTCGAACACGGCGATCTCGAAGCCACCATCGAGTTCATGATTCCGAAAGGATCGAATTCAGGCATCTACTTTCAGGGCCGCTACGAACTGCAGATTCTCGACAGCTTCGGCAAAGCAGATGACGCCATCACCGTGCATGACTGCGGCGCGATCTATGAGCGCTGGGA
This sequence comes from Verrucomicrobiia bacterium, assembly GCA_020440025.1. Classification (GTDB taxonomy): domain Bacteria; phylum Verrucomicrobiota; class Verrucomicrobiia; order Verrucomicrobiales; family DEV007; genus JAEUHH01. The sequence goes on along the minus strand of JAGROX010000366.1, from coordinate 912 downwards.
TGAGAAACGCGATCCCAAGGGCTACGAGGGCACTACGCCGAAAACCAACGCCAGCAAGGCCCCGGGCGAGTGGCAGAGTTTTCACGTCATCTTTCGGGCACCGCGATTCGATGGGGCAGGCAACAAGACCGAGAATGCCCGTTTCGTGAAAGTGGAACACAACGGGAAACTCATTCACGAAAACGTGGAGGTGACGGGACCCACTCGCGGTGGCATTGCCAACGAAGTGGCGAAAGGACCGCTCAACATTCAGGGCGATCACGGACCGGTCGCCTTTCGGAAGTTCGAACTGAAATCACTCAGTCTCGACTGACCGCGTCTTCAGGTTGAATCGTTCGCCGGTATCCACCAATACATAGCGCGGCGCGTCGGGCATGTCCCGCCACCGTTTGGCGTCGTAGAAGGCGACCTTCGATTTTCCCATCACCGTGGCCACGCCGTTGTGAACGACCAGGGCGGTGGCTTCGTCGATGGCGATGCCGAGGAGATGCGGGTGACGCTCGATCACCGGGATCATGTCGTCGAGCCGCTTTCTCGCGATGGCGTGTTGATCGATGGCCGTGTCGGGGAGAAATCCGAAGCCCGTTTCATGACCGGGTGCCATCATGATCTGGTTCCCTTCGGGAGCGCCGCGAACCAGGAACGAACCCTGCACCGTGGCGCCTGCCG
>JAGROX010000366.1:0-202 GCA_020440025.1 Verrucomicrobiia bacterium | reverse complement strand
GCTTTGGTTCCGAGATAGACATCCATCGTTCTCCACTGACGACCGCCGGAGAACCAGATGGCCGTGGCTGTCTTTAGCGGCTCGATGAATTTGTCGGTGTCGGCGACCTTTGGATCGCGGGTGTGAAGTACCGAGATCTTGCCAAATCCCAGCGACTTGATCCAATTCGGAGCCGAATCTGGATCGGTGGAAAGCTCACCCT
>JAGROX010000365.1:13001-16173 GCA_020440025.1 Verrucomicrobiia bacterium | reverse complement strand
CGGGAAAAACGATCACGGCGGAAATGACCGCCCTCAGCGGTGATGACATTTCGTTGAAAATGACCAACGGTCGGGAATACACGATCCCACTGAGCAGTCTCTCCGAAAAAGATCAGAACTTCGCCCGCAAGTGGATGGAAGAGCAGGCCGCCGTCGCCAGCGCACCGAAGCCAAAGACAGAGCCTCTCATGACCACTCCCGACAAGGTCATTTACCACTCCGAATTGAAGGCAATGGAGGGAAGCTGGAGAACCTCTCCTGGCAAATGGGAATTCAGCGAAAGCGGTCTCACCGGAGTTGAGCTCGCGGCCGATGATCATGCGGCGGTCATGAAGCAAGCCATGCCGCTGAAAGACGTGATCATTGAGTTCGACGTTCTGCTCGGAAACACCACGAGCGCGATGTTCGGCATCGACGATGACAAGGATCACATGTGCCGCGTCACCCTGACGTCGAATTCATTCCAGGCCCGCAAAGACGACAACGACCACGAAGGTCCCGATCTCAGCAAGCCGTTCAACACGGTCTCTGAGGAATTGGAAACTGACGAATGGCACACGGTCCGCATCGAGTTGCTCGGGGAAGAAATGGTGGCCCAGACCGGAGAACACATCAGCCTCGGGAGTGATCCACTCCTCGCCAAAGAAAAAGCGAAATGGGGATTTATCGTTTCCGGAGATACCGCAGGCTTCCGCAATCTCACGATCTGGGAAGCCCTTCCCAATGAAGAGTGGGAAAAGACTGGGTCGCGTCTCAAGCGTAAGCTGGATGTGGAGGAGTGACCGATAAGACTGATCCAGTCGGTCGATCTGTCGATTGACTCCCGAGAGGACGCCGATTGCAGACGGAGCAAGAGAGGATTGCTCGGCAGGTAGGGAGTCAACAGGGTTTGGTCGCAGACCTAACCCTCTTAAGTGGCCTGGATTCGGCGTGACCGCGCCATACCGCATTCAAGAAAAAACCCCTAGCCTGCTGCAATGGTATTCGCGGTCAATCACCCGAGCGTGCGCCTGGGCTTGGTGATGGCGTCACTGGCGGGAATCGGCGTCGCTCTCTCTGCCGATGATGATGCCGAAAAATGGAAACAGGAGCTCGCCGAACGGGCTCGTTGGTGGAGCCTGCAAGCTCCCGCTGAATGGCTTCCTCCCGACGTTTCTGATCCGCTCTGGAAAGAGGAACCGGTCGATCGTTTTGTCTACGCCAAGCTCGAAGAGCAGAAGCTTCATCCCTCCGAACCTGCCGATGCAGAGACCCTAGCCCGGCGTCTCTCTTTTGTGCTGACCGGATTGCCACCGAAACCGGAGCGGGCAGCTGCGTTTCGCGAGGCTTTTGCGAATCACCCGGACACGGCGACCACAGCCCTGGTCGACGAGCTTCTCCGATCACCTCAATTCGGGGAGCGTTTTGCCCGTCATTGGATGGACGTGGTTCGCTACACCGACACCTACGGTTACGAGTGGGACATTCCAGCGAAGGGCTCCTGGGAGTATCGTGATTACCTCATCCGAGCTTTCAACGAAGACGTTGGTTTTGATCAGCTCATTCGCGAACAGGTGGCGGGCGACCTCCTGCCGCATCCAAGGATCAATGCGGAAGCAGGTCTCAACGAGAGCATGATCGGGCCGATGTTTTATCACATGGGCGAGCACCGCCACGGAAGCAGTCTGGCCTTCAACGGAATTCATCAGGAGATGATCGACAACAAGATCGATGCCTTTTCGAAAGCATTTCTCGGCATGACGGTCGCCTGCGCCCGATGCCACGATCACAAACTCGATGCCATCTCCCAGGCTGATTACTACGCTCTCGCCGGAGTTTTTATGACACCACGCTGGACCGCGAGGTCGATCGATGCGCCGGGGAAAAACGCGGCGGCGCTCAAGGAGCTGAAGAGGCTGCGACGGGAGATCGAGAGGCGGCTTGCCGAAGTGTGGGGAGAGGCGGCTAGGGGTGGTTTGTTGTCGGCTGGGAATCTGAAGGATTGGGCGACGACGAATCGTGCCTCCCTGGATTCGTCGAAGGTCGAAGGTATCGAATACCTCTTTGGTGAAATCGTGGATCGACCGGGTGCCGAAACCTGGCGTGAACTGGCGTCGGAGTGGAAGCGGACCAGCGACACCCGCCGGACTACGAATGCGGAAAACTTCACCCTGATCAGTGATTTCTCGCAGCCGGGGTTTCCCGAGAACTGGGTGATGGAGGGCGAAGGCCTACTGGAGGGTTATGTGTCCGATGGCACCCTGTTGATCGGGTTGGAAGGTAAGGATCTGGTTTCTGAATTCCTCCCGCGGGGTTACCACACGCATTCCTTGTCTTCAAAACTAGCCGGCGCCCTTCGACTTCCGGAGCCGGAACGGTTCCCGAAAACCAAAGTTAGCCTCGAATTGAAGGGAGGAGAATGGGCTGGCTATCGCGCCATTCCTCAGAATGCCTTTCTCAATGAAAGTCCCTTCTTTTTCGACCCGTCCGCTTCGGCAAAGTGGACAACCTTCGCTCCGTCGGAGCTGAAAAATGGGGTCACTCGCGTCCTGACTGAAATCACCACCGCGTCACTGAATTCCAACTTCCCTCCGCGCACCGGCGTCGCCAGGGCGGGCAAGGTTACGCTGCCAAACGAAGACGAGGGTTGGGACAAGCGAAGCTGGTTCAGCGTTACCGGCATCGTCGCTCATGATTCTGCAGGGACGCCGGCGGATACTCTCGATACCTTTGCCTTGCTCTACGAAGGCCCGCCGCCGGAAACAGCAGAAGATGATTGGCAACGATTGTCTGACTGGTTGACCGCGACCGTGAACCGCTGGTCTGTCGGGGATTCTCGCCCGGGTGATGTGCAGATCCTGAACTGGTTACTGGAGAAAGGTTTCCTGCCGAACGATGCGGAGACCTACCCTGGGGTAGGGGCAATGGTGGATCGCTATCGCGAGATCGAGGCGGGCATCGAATTTCCCCGCAGCGCCAACAGCATGGACGAACGGGCCGTGGAACCGGTGGACTATCGCCTCAATGTTCGTGGGAATGTGTACGAAGAAGGCTCGAAGATTCATCGCAACTTTCTTGAAGTGTTTGAAGGGAGGCATGAAGTCGCGATGGCGAAGGGAAGCGGTCGATTGGAACTGGCTCACTATTTGAGCAGTCGGGAGAATCCCCAGACCGCGCGGGTGTATGTCAATCG
>JAGROX010000365.1:1568-12871 GCA_020440025.1 Verrucomicrobiia bacterium | reverse complement strand
GTGAGACGCCTCGTGCTCAGTCGCACCTTTCGCCAATCGAGTTTCGTTAGCGAGGTCGGCGCGGATCGCGATGCCGACAACCGACTGCTGCATCACTACCCGACCCGGCGCCTGGAAGCCGAGGCGATTCGCGATTCCTTGCTGGCGGTCTCAGGACGATTGGATTCCCGGCTCTACGGACATCCCATCAATCCGCCCCGCACTGCAGAGGACGACAAGAAGCGACTGTTCTCGGGACCACTCGACGGGAAGGGTCGTCGATCAATCTACCTGGAGATGTCCATCATGCAGCCGCCGGAGTTCCTGGTTGGATACAATCTACCCGACTTGAAGTTACCAACGGGTCGACGGGATGTGACCAATGTGCCGGCGCAGGCTTTGATCATGTTAAACGACCCTTTTGTCACCGCGATGGCAGACTACTGGGCGGGAACATTGCTGAAGGATGCCAGCAAGACTCCGCCGGAACGGATCAGAGCGATGTTTTGGTCTGCGTTTGGGCGTGCTCCCAGTGGTGATGAAGAGCGACGTTGGGTCGACGCCCTGCGGGATTTTTCTTCGGAATCGAACGTGATGACGGATCCTCGAGCTTGGTCCGAGATCGCGCATGCGTTGTTCAACACCAAAGAGTTTTTGTATTACCGTTAATCTTCAGAAAAGAATCCGATGAGCATTGCCGATCACCCGTCCTCTTTTTCCTGCGATTGTTCCGGTCGCGGCAAGATGAATGGACTTTCCCGTCGCGGATTTCTTCAGCAATCCTCGGCAGGCTTTGGATGGTTGGCGCTGTCTGACCTGCTCCAAGCGGGACCGCGCCAGCAGTTTCCGGCTCGGGCGAAGAACGTCATTCTCTGTTTTATGGATGGCGGACCGAGCCACGTCGACACCTTCGATCCTAAGCCAATGCTGGCGAAGAAACAGGGGGAGAAAATCGGGGAGTCGGCGGTATCGAATCGCTCCCAATCCAATCCATCGCGTGTCTGGCTGGGCAGCCCCTGGGAATTCAGGCAGCGGGGCAAAAGCGGCCTTTGGGTGAGCGATCTCTTCCCCCACATCGCCCAAGTGGCGGACAAGCTGTGCGTGGTCCGTTCGATGGTCGGCGAGCTTCCCCTGCATGGGCAGCAGAATCTCCTCCTCCACACAGGTCGTATTCTTGGCCAGGCGCCGAGCGTGGGGGCCTGGGTGTCGTATGGCCTGAGCACGGAAAACAGAAACCTGCCTGGCTACGTGGTGCTGAACAACGATTGGGTTCCGAATGGAGGGCTGGAAAACTTCGGCAGTTCCTATTTGCCCGCATCTCATCAGGCTACCATGATTCGAGCGAAAGGAACGCCCGTCGACAACATCATCCCATCAGACGATTCCCGCCTTCAACGTCGCAAGTTGGCCCTGCTCGCCGAGCAGGATCGCTCCTTCGCCTCGGAGGTTTCCGATCCCAGCGCAATCGAGGGTGCCATCGCCAACTACGAGACCGCTTTCCGGATGCAAACGACCATCCCGGAGATTGCCGACATCGACGGGGAGCCTGAGCCTATTCGTAAACTCTATGGCGTGGATTCTACCGATGAACATCAGCGGTTTTACGCAACCCAGGCGTTGCGAGCGCGTCGACTCGTGGAGGCGGGAGTTCGTTTCGTCGAAATCACCTGCCCGAGTTTCGATGGCAACAATTCCCCTTGGGATCAGCATGGATTACTCCAGAAGAATCACGAAAAAAACGCACGCATCACCGATCAATCGGTCGCGGCTCTCATCATGGATCTCGAACAACGCGGTTTACTCGATGACACCATCGTGATGTGGGCAGGAGAAATGGGCCGGACACCCCACACGCCGAAAATCTCTGCCACCTGTGGACGCGATCATCACGTCAATGGATACTCGATTTTCATGGCGGGCGGAGGTTTCAAAGGCGGCATGGCCTACGGTCAGACAGACGAGTTTGGCAACGCTGTCGTGGAAGATGCTGTCGATATCCATGACATTCATGCCACGGTCCTCCATCAACTCGGCATCGATCACGAGACTCTTACCTTTCGCCACGGAGGGCGGGATCACCGGCTTACGGATGTCTTTGGTCGAGTGTTGAGGGAGCTGTTGGTTTGAATTCAGGGAAAGAGCTGATGACAGCTGCCCGGTATGCTGCGGCCCTCTATTCGCACCTTTTTGAAAGCGTTGCTCGTCAGCAGCTGATGCCGTCACGGACCGAAGTCCTCACCCAAACCGAACGAAAAAATTATGAGAGACATCGCTCGGGAGGCAGAGGCTTCTCAGATCGATTGCTGCCGGGGCACTCGGAATGGGACTGCCTATTGGTCCCTCGAAGTGTCTTGAGATGCCGAGCGAGTTCGCCGTTCCCCTCTCCGATGGAGGCAAAATGATCCGGGGATTGTTCTGAAGGGGATTTCCGATTACCCTTGGATCTTCAGGGATCACCTCATTCCCTTAAATTTCTCCCTTCCAACCCGCGATGATACGCAGCGAAGGATAAGGGAGTGAAGAAGGAATTTTCCACCAGTTGATTGGCACTCGAGCGGTTGTCGAAGTATCACTATCCGTCTATGAAATTCACGATTCTGCTCTTTGCGATGTTCTCGACCCCGCTCTTCGCGGAAACGTGGTTGGTTGAAAGCGGCGAACCACAAGCCGAAATCGTCATCTCCGAGAAACCAACCCGATCTGCCCGGCTGGGGGCAACCGAACTACAAACCTACATCGAGAAGATTAGCGGGGCTCGGTTGGAAATCGTGAGCGAGCCGACGAAGCAAAGACCGGTTTCCCTTTTCGTTGGCGAGAGCGAACTGGCTCGTCAGGCTGGGGTAAAGACGGACGACTTGGCGAGGGACGCCTATCGCATCGTTTCCGGATCCAACTGGTTGGCCCTGGTGGGAAATGATCTCGATTTTCAGCCGAAAGAACCGTGGGCGCGGAATCATGGCGATTGGGCGAAGAACCGCCTCTCGACCTGGGAGGAGCTGGCGGGTCATCCGTGGATGTGCCCGGTGGGCTCTTCGCTCTACCGCGACTACAGCAGGCAGCTCGACGTCTGGACCTACGACCATCGTGGCTCGCTGAATGCGGTGTATGCCTTTCTTCGCGATCTCGGGGTGCGTTGGTACATGCCGGGCGAGCTGGGAGAGATCGTTCGGGAATCCCCGAGTATCCCCCTACCCGAAGTCGACCGGACCGTCGAGCCTGAATACGAAGTGCGCGCAATCAGTCGTCCTTTGCTGAGTTCCAATGAACTCGAGGATTCCCTCTGGTATCTCCGCATCGGCGCGAACGCCGAGTATGGCATCCTGCATCACGGGCAGCGACACCTCACGGAACATCTGGAGCAGCGGGCCACCCACCCGGAATACTATGCCCAGATGGCCAATGGCGAGCGCGATACCCAGAGCGAAACGGCCAACGCCTGCCTCTCCTCTGAGGGCTTTTTCAACGAGATGGTCGCGTTTGCCCGCCTCAACTTCGATCACTACGATATCCCGGTCATTTCGGTGATGCCGCATGATGGCTTCACCCATTGTCAATGCGATCGCTGCCGTCCACAGATGACACTGGACCGTGGACCATCTGGGATCTCTTCTGATTACGTCTGGAATTTCGTCGTCCGTGTTGCCAATGAACTAGCCAAGACGCATCCCGACCGGAAAGTATTTTGCGGTGCCTACAGCACCTATCGACTCCCGCCCCTGACGATCGACAAATTTCCCGATAACGTCTGGATCCAGATCACCAACGGTCGCCCCATCCGTGAGATGGAGGACGAATTCCATCGCGAAACGACCGCCCTTCGTCAGGAGTGGCTCGCTAAGACAAACAATCCCCTCTCGGTCACCCTGAACTACACGCCGTTCACGAATCGCGGAGCCTTTCGCCCCCAGTATTGGCCTCATGTCGTCGCGCGCGGCATCCGGGAAAGTCACGAAGAGGTGTGGCGGGAGGATGTCTGGCTGTCCAGTGATAAAGGAGGACTGCACCACCCCGGCATGGCCCATCTCAACCCCTACGTGATTTCACGGTTCTGGTGGGATGCGGATCAGGATGTCGATGTCCTTCTCGCGGAGTACTATGAGGATTTTTACGGTCCTGCAGCGGGTCCAATGAAGACGTTTATCGAGCATTGCGAACGGGAATACGCCCACCTCGCATCCGATGCCGAAGTCTGCCGGAAAGCGCTCGAACTTTTCGCCGAAGCAAAGGCCGCCGCACCGCCTGAAAGTGTCTACGGACAGCGCATCGCCCTCGTCGATGAATTTCTGATTCAACTGCGTGATCGTTCCACCCAGATGGATGTCCAGCGGCCGGAGGGATTGCCGGAATACCGCATCATCGACATGGGCAAAGACAAATGGCGCGATGTCCGTGACACCCTGACGCTGGACGGCAAGCTGGACGATCCTTTCTGGATTGCCTACGACAATCCCCGCCCACTCAGAGACCTTCACTCATCTGCCAGGAAGCCGGAATTCGGTACCCGTTTTCACGTCCGTTGGATGAATCAACATCTCTACTTCGGGATTCGTTGCGAACTGCCGAAAGGTGAGATGCCCGTGATCGGTTCCCGCGAGGACAACGATCCTGCGATCTGGCAGGGCGAGCATCTTGAGCTACTCATCGAAACCGACAAGCATTCCTACTACCAGATCGTCATCAATCCCGCCGGTGCCATGATCGACATCGATCGGGGCGTATCGAAGGCGCAGTGGTATGACTGGTCCTCACAGGCGGAAGTGGCGACTCATGTCGGGGAGGATTTCTGGTCGGCGGAGCTCAAACTGCCAGTAACCCCTTCGGAAGAAGATCCGCTCCATCAGATCGTGGGAAGCCAACCGTTTCAATCGAAACGCGAAGACCTCGAATCCGGCAAAGGAACCAGCCTGCCCTGGTATTTCAATCTTTACCGAAAAAGGGGCGGTGATGAAAAAGAAGAAACGACCTCTTTCTCACCGCTCGGCGCTGATGATGAAACTTTTCATGTTCCGCTCAGATTCGCGAAGATCTATGTGCAGTGAAATTGCACGCCTGACCTAATTCCGCCGCCGGGATGGAATTCAACAGCCCCCCCCCACGGCGGGCAGACGTCGAAAAGGGCTGGTCACATTTCATGGTCACCATGAAACCGCATCACCCGCCCCGCCATCAACGGCCAGCCCATCTTGGGCAGGGCGACAATGGACGCGAGAGAGAGCCATGATCCCGGCATTGCGCCAAGCGCATTGCTTGAAAGGACGTGATGAAAATCTAGACTTTAACAACGCAACCTCATCGGGGTGGCTGGTGAACGGGTAAGCCCCACTGATCTATGAACTTATCTCCACTCAAGCGAGTCACCATGACGTTGCTTTCGTTGCTCTTCTTGAGCGGGGTAACCACCTCGGTGTCGGCGTCCGAAAGCGTGTCGCCGCCGCCGCTTCATCAGCGGATCGATCAACTGATCGCGGAGGGCAATGTGGCTGCTGTGGCGCCACGCATTGGAGACGCAGAGTTTGTGCGTAGAATCTATCTCGACCTGACCGGTTCCATTCCCACGGTGGAACAGGCGCGCGCTTTTCTGGCTGATGTGAATCCTGCCAAACGCAGCCAACTCATCGACCGCCTGCTGGCCAGTCGCGAGAACGTGGCCCATCTCGCCAGCACTTTTGATGTCTGGTTGATGGAGCGCCGGGGCGAGAGCCACGTGAAATCATCGGAATGGCTCGGCTTTCTGAGCGAATCGTTCGCCGCCAATAAGTCTTATCTCGAGTTGGTCAGGGAGATCCTCGCGGCTGATGGAACGCCAGAGAACAACCGTGCGGCGGCTCGCTTCTATCTCGACCGCCTTGGCGATCCCAATCTCATCAGCCGCGACGTTGGGCGGATCTTCTTTGGTCAGGACATGCAGTGCGCCCAATGTCACGACCACCCGCAAATCACCGACTACCTGCAGCGCGATTACTACGGCATGTTTGCCTTTTTCGGCCGCACCTATCTGTTCCAGCCCGACAAGAAAAAGCCAGCCGTGCTTGGCGAAAAAGCCCTCGGAGGCGGCGATTTCAAATCGGTCTTCACCGAAGTCGAGGGCGCCGAGTTGCCCCGGTTGCCTCATGGGCGCACCAGCTATGCCGACCCCGAGTTCGAACCGGGCGAGGAATACTCGGTCAAGCCTGATCCGAAGAACAAGAACCTGCTACCGATCCCGAAGCACAGTCGTCGTGCACAGATCGCTGCCGCTCTCGGCGAGGAGAAAAATTCTGCCTTCAACCGCAATATTGCCAATCGGCTCTGGGCACAAATGATGGGCAAGGGACTGGTCGTGCCGTTCGATTTTCATCACGCTTCCAACCCGCCCTCCCATCCTGAATTGCTCCAGTTGCTGGCGGACGAGTTCGAATCGATGAACTACGACGTGCGGGCGTTCCTGCGCGAACTCGCGCTGACCGAGACGTATCAGCGCAGTTTTGAAATGCCGGCTGAGCTGAGCCGACAGGCCGAGAAAGTGCGTCCCACCCTTGCCGAGTTGCGAGCGGATGAAGGCAGGCTCGCGGAGATCTCTCGCGCCGCTGCCGGGGCCCTCGACGAGGCGAAAGCAGCTTGGAACGCAGCTCGCATCGCGGCAATTCCTCACGAGAATGCCCTTGCTGCCGCAGAGCAGAAGCGACTCGCTGCGCAAACTGCCAGCTCGAAGGCCGATGAAGCCCTGGCGGAGGCGAAGGCGGAAGTCGATAAAATCACCGCAACCACGGTCGAGGGCAAAACCAATCCCAAACTCCCCAAACTGGAAGCCGACATCGTGGCCAAGCAGAAAGCAGTGGATGCCGCGAAAACTGCGCTCGCCACCGCCGCGGCCGAGACCGAAAAGTGGCGGCAGCCGGCAGATGCCGAACGCGTCAAGGTCACTGCCGCCACTGAAAAACTGGAGGCCGCTTTGGAGTCCTATCAAATTGCCAAACCTGCGTGGAAGCTGGCGCAACGCAAGCTGGACGATGCCGAGGCGCTGATCGCTTACTCTGGCACTTTGGCCGAATCCAAAGGCAGTCCCGATCAGGCCGAGCAGGACGCTGCCAAGCTCGCGGCTCTGGAAGAACGGGTAGCAGCGACTGGTCAGATAGCGGAACTACTTCGCAAATCCGCCGAAAGCGCCCAGGCGGCCCGAGCGCAATTTCCGGACGACGTCGATTTGGTGAACGCCGCCTCCGTTCTGGGCGATCGAAGCCGCGCCGCAGACGTCGCCCACCAGACTGCCTCCGATGCGCTCTCGACGAAAAAAGCCGAGATGACAGCGGCGATCGAGAAATCGGCAGACACGGGCAAGGGCGAGCTTTCCGAACGGGCAACTGCGTCATTCGATGAGCTGAGTGAACGGTGGTCGGACGCTTTTGCCACCGGTGCTTTCACTCAGCTGACACCCGAACAACTTTGTCATTCGATGCTGCGCGCTACCGGACAGTGGGACAAGTTGGCCATCGCGGGTGAAGCGGCTTTCGACAAGAAGCTCGCAGATCAGGCAGCGGCGGCAAAAAAACAGCAAGCAGCGGATTCGAAGAAGGAAAGCAAGAGCGACGACAAAAAGGCCGAACCCGTTCTGACGGAAGCGGAGCGAAGAAAATTTGTCGAAGACTATGTCGACACCCAGGTATCGGCGACGACAAAACGTTTCGTCCAGTTGTTCGGCGGACAGCCGGGACTGCCGCAGAATGACTTCTTCGCCACCGCCGATCAGGCACTCTACCTTTCCAACGATGGTACGGTTCGCTCTTGGTTGAGACCTTCGGGCGGCAACCTGACCGGGCGATTGCTGGCGATCGAAGACCCTGCCGATCTCGCTCGCGAACTTTATCTGAGCGTGCTCACCCGTGCGCCCGATGCCACGGAGACCGCCGCGATTCGAGATTTCCTGGCGGCCCACCCCGAGCAGAAATCCGTCGCCGTGCAGGACCTCTCGTGGGCGCTTCTCAGTTCCGTCGAATTTCGATTCAAACACTGATTTGGTCGACAACGCATCAATCTCCATTTTCATGAAATCCAATCAATGCCACTACGCCTGCGGGTCGGACGAACACCTGATCGCTCGACGGCCATTTCTGGGATCCTTGATTGCGGGTGGCGCCGCTCTCAGTGGACTCAGTTCCTTTGCCAACCCGGCAGTGAGCGCTCAGTTGGCCAGCCAGCAAAAGCGCATGCTGGTGATTCGCATGCACGGCGGCCTCAGTCAGCTCGAAAGCTGGGATCCAAAACCCGGCACGGACACCGGTGGACCTTACCGCGCCATCCCGACTTCGGTGCCGGGCATGCACATTTCCGAGCTGCTGCCCTACACCGCGAAGAAAATGCACCACCTCTCGCTGGTGCGCAGCATCAACACGAAAAACGGAGACCACAGCAAGGGCACCTACATGATGCTCACTGGGCGCCATCCGATGCCGGGCACCGACTACCCGGAGATCGGGGCAGTGGTCGCCAAGTCGATGGATGAGGGCGGTCCGTCGCTGCCCGGTCACGTCAAGATCTCTGCCAACGGAACGGGTGCGCGCAGTGCCGACGCGGCTTATCTCGGCCCGAAGTATGCCAGCATGTCGCTTGGCGGTGACAAGCCGTTGACCAATAGCACCCGCCCTTCGGATTTGAGCGAGGACTCGGCCAAAGCCCGTGACGAAATCCGCAGCCTGGTCAACAATCGCTTTGGCTCGAAGCGTCGAACCGCCGAGACCGATGCCTATGTGCAGAGCTTCGAGCAGGCCGAGGAACTGGTGAAGCGCGCCGAGGTTTTCGATCTTTCCCAAGAGTCGAAACAGGACCGCGAGCGCTACGGAAGTCACGATTTCGGACGACACTGTCTGCTGGCGCGCCGACTGCTGGAGAATGACATCACCTGCGTGCAGGTCAGCCACTCCAACTACGACACGCACAACGAGAACTTCAACTTTCACCATGAACAACTCGGCGAGTTCGACCGTCCCTTTTCCATTCTGATCGATGACCTCCACCAACGCGGCATGCTGGAGAGCACGCTGGTGGTGGTGCTGTCCGAGTTCGGTCGCACTCCGAAAATCAACGCCCGCTACGGACGTGATCACTGGGGCAATGCCTGGTCGGTCTGCCTGGGAGGCTGCGGCATTCAGCCGGGCGCTATCTACGGCAAGACCAATGCCAATGGCACCGAAGTCACCGATGACGAAGTCGATGCTGGCCACCTGTTCCACACCTACCTGAAAGCCCTGGGCTTGCGCTCGACCTCGAATTTCGAGATTGGCGGCCGCAAGTTTCCGATCGCCGATCCGGCCTTTGAACCGATCAAAGACATTCTGACGTGATGGATGTGACTCAGACCCATGTGGCGTTTGACCTCGAGATCGGCAGCCCGTTGATCTCTTGTCGCTTTGATCCCGCAGGACGCTTCGTGTTTGCCGGCGCGGAAGATTTCCGAGTCTGGCGAATGCCTCTAAGCGACACCGCTGCCGACAGTGAAAGAGTCGAACTGATCACCGACAGTTGGGTGCGTGGCATGACCTTCGCCGACTCCGGCGAAACACTGATCACCGGAGGTACCGACGGGCGCCTCATCTGGTTCCCGGCAGGCGGCGATGCCAGCCAAGGAAAGATCGAGCCTGTCCGCGCCATCGAAGCTCACGATGGCTGGATTCGGACAGTGGCCACCAGCCCTGACGGCAAGCTCATTGCCTCTGCGGGCAATGATTTGAAGATCCGCCTGTGGAATGCCGCCGATGGCAAACAAGTCGGCGAACTGAGCGGCCACGAGTCGCACATCTACAATCTCGCCTTTCATCCCGACGGCGTTCATCTCGTCTCCGGCGACCTGATGGCCAATCTGATCGACTGGGATTTCGCCGCCGGCAAACAGGTCCGCACGTGGAAGGCCGAATCACTGGTCAAGTTCGACAAAACTTTCCTCGCCTTCATCGGGGGTTTTCGTGGCATGACGTTCAGCCCGGACGGCAGGCAATTGGCGGGTAGCGGCATCACCAATGTATCCAACGCCTTCGCCGGAATCGGCAATCCCTCGGTGGTGGTGTTCGATTGGGAAGCGGGCGGACCGGCGACGATTGAACACCTCTCCAAGGGCGGCCTTCAGGGGGTTGCGTGGGGTGTCGCTCTACATCCAGACGGAACCAGAATCGCAGCGGTCGGCGGCAAAGGTGGCTACCTGCTGTTCTGGAAGGCAAAAGAAGCGGAGGATTTTCACCGCATCAAATTGGACAACGACGCCCGTGATTTACATCTCTCACCCGATGGCCTGCATCTCGCGACCGCACACCACGATGGCCATTTGCGGATTCATCGCATGGAGGCAGAAGCGGAGAAGGTGAAGGAACCAAAGCCGGACGCAGAGAAAAGCTGAAGCATTCGCGTGAGAAGCGGCTCGCCGGAATCCTTGACCAGATCCTAGCGTTCGACGGCAGGCGACAAGGTGGCGGATATGTCGAATCAGTTGGGGCGTTCTCACAAAAACCTCTTCTTCCCGAGTAGGCAGGTTCCGTCACCCTCGGCGTCGCCCCGCGATCCGCGCGTTTCTTGCCAATCAAAACGCGGATCTGGGTAATGCATTGCCAGCGCGACTGGGCTTGGTACCTTTGCTATTTACTTCCCTCCGTCGGCCATCGCACCATGAGCAAATCCGCCAAAAAGAAAGCCGTTCTCAAGCGCTCCAAAAAGACAGTCAAGTCACCGAAACGCAAGGTCTCCAAACCGAAAGCTGGCGCCCGGGTCACGAAAGAGGGCGACATCTCCCCCAGCCTGTCGACCAACGGGGTTGAACGCTTCTCCATCTCCGAATCCACCAACGCAGCCCGGGAGTCCAAGGCGACGGCGGTAAAGGACATCCTCGAACGAACCGCGCCACTTGGCTCGCACGAGTTACTGGAAACCTTTGAAACCATCCTTTCCGGAGCCTCACCTGACGACGTGATCGCCCTGAAGGGCTTGCTGGGCAAGCATGTCGAAGCAGCCAAGAAGCTCCAGCGCAACCGTGCTGATTTCGAATTGGCAGACGACTGGCGCGACGGCGGCTATCCCTACATGAACCTGATGTCCCGTCGCAACTACGAACGGGAAAAATACCAACTGCAGGTGGAGTTACTGAAACTGCAGGCTTGGGTGCGCTCGACCGGCCAGCGGGTCATCATTCTCTTCGAAGGCCGCGACGCCGCCGGCAAGGGAGGCGCGATCAAACGCTTCATGGAGCACCTGAATCCCCGCGGAGCGCGAGTCGTCGCTCTGGAAAAACCGACCGACAGCGAATGCGGGCAATGGTATTTCCAACGCTACGTCGAGCATCTTCCCACCCGGGGTGAGATCGTTCT
>JAGROX010000365.1:0-1508 GCA_020440025.1 Verrucomicrobiia bacterium | reverse complement strand
CCTGACGAATACGTGGAGTTCATGCGTCAGGCGCCGGAGTTCGAACGCAATCTGGTGCGCAGCGGAATCTACCTCATCAAGTTCTGGTTTTCGGTGAGCCGAAAAGAACAGCGGCGACGCTTCAAGGAACGCAAATCCCATCCCCTGAAGCAATGGAAGCTCTCACCGGTGGACCTGGCATCTCTGGACAAATGGGAAGACTACACCACCGCCAAGGAATCGATGTTTTTCCACACCGACACGGCTGATTCCCCGTGGACCGTCGTGAAGTCGGATTGCAAAAAGCGAGCGCGGCTCAATGCCCTGCGCTACGTGCTCCACAAACTTCCCTACGAAAAGAAAGATCCCAAGCAAATCGGTTCGGTGGATCCTCTACTCGTGGGACGAGCCAACGTGGTCTACGAGCGAGGAGAAAACCACGACATGGCTCTGCTTTGAATGCCATGCTCCGTCGGTCTCAGCCAGCGATGAGAAAGCTGATCCCCGCCAACCGGAAAGCACAACTCTTTGATGATTAAATGGTTCGATGGGAGTCGAACCCCAGAATGTTTTGCTAATTTTCAACCTATTCCGAGTCTTCTATTGCAAATCACACGCCTTTCACACATTTTTTTCTTGATTTATGATCTTCGGATTGAATTGGATCCATCCAAAACCAAAACACGGTGCCTTCACGTTAGCCGCTTCGGCAACAGAAATCGATCGCCCATGTTGCCTCAAAACTAAAGGACACCGAAGAGCGGGCTGATTAGGCGGCTTTTGGGAGATCCGCAGCTTTCGGTAGGGTTGGGGTTTTTGGGTTGGGATGGAGAGAGCGCTTTCCCGCAGTTTGAAGGTCGTCGTGTAGACATTGCGCCAGATGCTCCAGGCCTCCAGCAGCTCGCTGACCAACGGCACAACGAGGTCGTTCCGGAGCTGATCGAAACCCAGCAGTTGCCTCACGTGGGTCGAGTTCTTCTGCTCAACATGGGCTTGATCGTTCTTGTGGCAGGGCCGCGAGCGGGTCATTTCCACGGCTTTCTCCCGACCGGCAAAGTGGCGGTGAAGGCGATGCAACCCCCGTGCTGGCCGCGATTCCAGGTCGCGCACACTTCTGTCCAGCCGCTGAAGATGTCGGCAAGCGTCAGGCTCCAGAGGAAGCTCCCTCCCATGTCTCCGCCGCAGTGGGCCACGGTGTCGGCATCGGTCCAATCAGGCTCTCTGGCGTCCCAACACTCCGCTCATACCGGCACAAGGGCCTTGATCGCCGCGTTGGTCTTCGGCGTCCGTCGGTTGACAACTCCGGCATGGACTTTCTTAGGGGCCAACACGCGATCAATTTGAGCGGCGCTGATGGCGAGTACGACTTCGCGGACCTTCGCTGGGAGCTCTCCGCAACGTTGCTCGTAGTAGGGCAGCAAGTGTCCGAGCATCGGTTTTAGACGCTTGCCGCAGAGCTGCTCGGAGTATTTCCAGATTTCATGGAGCACCTCCCCCAACACGCGCGCCGTAGATTGGCGGTCGACCGC
>JAGROX010000364.1 GCA_020440025.1 Verrucomicrobiia bacterium | reverse complement strand
GCTTGATGTCCCGATGAATCACTCCCTTGGCATGAGCGTGCTCAATCGCACCGCACAATTGCAAAAATAGCTCCAACCTTTCCCTCAATCCCAGCCCCCGCCGCTGACAAGCCACTGTCAGCGGCTCCCCATTGACCAATTCCATGGCAAAGTAGGGCCGTCCATCCGCCGACATCCCTGCGTCCAGCACCCGGGCGATGTGTGGGTGCTCCATCATTCCCAGCGCCTGCCGCTCTGCTTCAAATCGTGCCAACACCGCCTTGGAATCCATCCCAGGCTTGATCAACTTCAGCGCCACTGTCCGCATGATCGGCCGCGTCTGCACCGCCCGATACACGACCCCAAAGCCTCCCTCACCTATCGGCTCCAGCACCTCATAGGGGCCCACCCTCTCACCACTTTCACGAATCGGTTCGTCGTCCTCCTCCAGCGACACAGGAAAAACACCTCCCGGAGAGGCATCCCCCAGAAAAACCGTCGCCAAGCAACGCGGGCACAACCCGGCTGGGGCATCCACCGGCAGGGCGATTCTACATTCAGGACAAAGGATCAAGCTTCGGTCATCCATTGATTCTATTCACCCGGTGCAACATCGGTCGTTACAGGCTCATCGTGTCAGCACCGACTGTAAGTGCCGCATCTCTTCTGCCACCTCCTCTTCCGTGGCCACCGTCGCCGCCACCAGATCCCACAGCACCGCGCGAAAGTGCTTCTTCAGCCGATGCAGATGCACTCGCACATGACCCGCCGTCAAACCCATCGTCTCCGCCAGTTGAGTTAGCTCACCTAGATCAGCGGAACGCGTCAACCAAGGAGACAGCGCCGCGTGCAGCCCCCCCTTTCCACTCCGCTCATAGTCCGCCTCCAAAACCGCCAGCGCCTGCTCGATAATATCCAGCGCCCAGCGTCTTTCATAAAGAGCCTCCGGCGTTTCTTCGTGGCTCATTTCTCTCAGGTAGCGCTGCTCCCCCTCCCCCTCATTTAGACGAATATCCACCACCCCGCCGCCACGCTTCTGGGCTGACCTTTTCCGGTGCTCTTTCATCAGCCAGCGCTGCATCGCCGTCAGTAGATAAGACCGCAACCGCCCCAGCTCCTTGCCCCCCACCCGCTGAAAGACCTGCGCGGAAAGCAAATGCTCAAAGAAGGACTGCGTCGCATCCTGAGCATCCTCAGCCGATAGCCCACGTCGCCTCGCGTAGGCATAGAGCGGATACCAATATTGCCGACACAACTCCGCCAAAGCAGTTTCACGATCCTTCTCTCCTCCGGCCCCGACCGCCAGCAACAGACTCCATCGAGTCTGAGGGAAAGCCGAGGCCGCCCCACCGCTCTTCGCTGCCTGATCGCTCTCAGAGTCCAAATCCATCGGTTCCGCTCAAATCGTCCAACACCGCCCTAGCGCCAAGCCTTCCCCCATGCAACGCAAATCGAGTCAAAACCGCCGACGCAGAACCACCAAACGATCAGTCATTCTCAGGTCATGAATGTTTTCCCGCACACCGAGCCGCCAAAACTTGAAAAGCGTGGTGCCGACCGTATCGAAGGAGTCCATGGTGGCCGAAGAACGAAACTGGTACGACACCCCTCTCTACTACGATATTGCCTTCGGCGCGGGCACGGAGGCGGAGTCAGATTTTATCGAGAAGATCCACCAGCAGTTTGGCCGCACAGCGTGCCAGCGGCGGCAGCCTCGACTGCTGGAACCAGCCTGCGGCAGTGGCCGACTTGTGGAAGCCATGGCCCAGCGCGGTTGGAACGTGTCAGGTTTCGACGTGAGTCGTGAGGGCATCGCCTTTGCCCACGAACGCATGGGGAAAGCCGATTTGAAGGCCAGACTGTGGCGCGACCGCCTGGAATATTTCAAGGTTCCCGGCCGCTGCGATTTCGATCTCTCCCACTGTCTCGTGAGTACGTTCAAATACCTTTCGACCGAGGCCGATGCCTGCTCCCATCTCCGGCTCATCGGGGATTGCCTCCGACCGGGCGGGATCTACTTGCTGGGCATTCATCTGACCGACTACTCCCGCTCTACCACAGTGCACGAGCGCTGGGTTTCGACTCGCGATGGCATTCAGGTGGTGTGCAACACCCGCATTTTCCCGTCGAATCCCGGTCTCCGCATGGAGCGACTGCGGTGCCGATTGAGCGTAACGGAGAACGGAGAGACCCGCCTCCAAGAGACGAATTGGCAATCTCGCACCTACAACGCCCAGCAACTGAAGCACACCCTCTGCACCGCCTTGCCAGATTTCACGGTGGTGGCCTGCCACGATTTCCATCACGACATCGAGATCACCCGACCATTTGACGACAGCTACTCGGACATCGTGGTGGTTCTCCGGAAGAATGATCACTGAGGACCGCCATCTGGCTTGAACCGGCAGAAGAAATCGCTTCTCCGACCCCGGCGATCTTGTAAACTCCCGGCAAACCTCATGAAAACTCTCGCCACCTTTTTCGCCATCATCGTTGTCCCCGGCCTGACCCTGGCCCAGCCCACCCCGCCGCCCGCGCTGGACGGTTCTTGGAAAAAACAGCAACTCATCGACAATTTCTGGGCCGAAGGGGCGACCGCGCTGGACGCGAACAAGGACGGCCACATGGACGTGGTTTACGGGCCGTATTGGTTCGCCGGACCCGATTTCGAAAAGCGCCACCTCATCTATCCCGACACCACCCGCACCAAGGCCAAGCTGGAGGACGGGAGCGAGGTGGAGATCGAGGGATTCCACGGCGCCAAAAGCGTGACCAACGGCTACAGCGACAATTTCCTCAACGCCAGCCAAGACATCAATGGCGACGGTTGGGACGACTACATCGTGATGGGTTTTCCCGGCAAGGAAACGCTCTGGTATGAAAATCCCAAAGGGGCGGATGTCCCGTGGCCAAAGCACGTCGCCTTTGAGGTGACCGACAGCGAGTCGCCCATGTTTGCCGACATCGACGGTGATGACCAGCCCGACCTGCTTTGCATGAGTGGCGGACACCTCGGCTACGCCACCTATGACCCGAAGAATCCCACGGAAAAATGGACCTGGCACATGATCTCGCCCCGGCTGGCGTTTCAACGATTCACCCACGGAATCGGTTTCGGCGACGTGAACGGCGATGGCAAGACCGATATCCTCGAGGCCACCGGCTGGTGGGAGCAACCCGCCGTTCTCGACGGCAAGGGCCCTTGGGTCAAGCACGATGCCCCCTTCGGCAAAGGCGGCGCCCAGATGTATGTCTATGATGTGAATGCCGACGGCAAGCCGGACGTGATCACCAGCTTGGCAGCCCATGAATACGGGCTCGCCTGGATGGAGCAAACCGCCGACGGGTGGAAGCAGCACCTCATCACCGGGACCCCCGAGGAACCAGGCCAGACGGGCATCATCTTCTCCCAACCACACGCCATTGAAATCGCAGACATGAACGGCGACGGCGTGCTCGACATCGTCACCGGCAAGCGTTTCTGGGCCCACGGAAAAGCCGGCGATCCCGAGCCCAACCAGCCAGCTGTCGTGTGGTGGTTTGAGCTGAAGCGCGAAGGTGACTCCGCCAGCTACGTCCCCCACCTCATCGACAACGACTCCGGAGTCGGCACCCAATTCTCCGTGACCGACCTGAATGGCGACGGAAAGCTGGACGTCGTGGTGGGGAACAAGCGCGGCGCCTTCGTTCACCTCCGGCAATAGCCGCCGAGATCGAGTGCCAAAGGCGCCGGTTGAGGGTGATCCCTCCCTGACACCATGAATCGACGACGTTTTCTCGGAACCAGCGCCGGAGCCGCGATGCTGGGCGGACCGTTGCTCGCGGCGACCTCGAACGCCTTCGAGTTGACGGCGGAACACTTGGCCGTGGTGAACACCCGCCAACGTCGCATCGTGATGCAGCATGATGTTTTCTGGGTGCTGCTGAATTACCTGAAGAAGCACCCCGAGAGCGTGCCCTCGTTCGAGCCGTTCCGAGACGTCGTGTTTTCCTACGCGGACGAGCCGGGCAGTCAGATTGATGCGATCTGGTGGGACATCGGCGGCAATGCCGTGGGCAGCGTGTATCCGAGCGAAGTCTTCCAGCCCGATGTGCATCCGCTGGTAAAACAGTGGCACGAGGCTGGCGTCGATTGGAGGAAAGAACTCATCAACGAAACCCGCCGCCGCAAGCTGGAGACCTTTTGGAATCATCGCATCAGCGAGGTGGACATCCTGCCCGAAGGCGGACACGCGAAGGTGCCAAGCTCCCTGAAAATTCAGCATCCCGATTGGGTGCTGCCAGCCACTTGGTGGCCGCATGGCATGTGGAATCTCGCCGCCGAAGGCCTGCGAACGCACAAGACAGCCGTGCTGCGCGAGATCGCGACGCGATTCGATCTGGATGGCATTCAGATCGACTTTGCGCGCCATGTGCCCTGCCTGCCCGTGGGACGGCAGTGGGAATTGCGGGAACATGTCACCGAGTTCATGCGCCAGGTGCGCACCATGCTACTCCAGGTGGCGCAGCAACGCGGGCGTCCGTTCCTGCTGGCAGCCCGTGTCCCCCAGACGCTTGCCGGCTGTCACGCCGACGGCTTCGATGTCACCGCTTGGGGCGAGCAGCAGCTTGTCGATGTGCTCACCCTCGGCTCACGCACCATGGATGTGGATGTCGAAGGGATCCGTGCGGCAGTCGGGCCCGGCATTCAGCTTCAGCCCTGCTTCGATGATCACCATGCCACCGACGGCTACCGCTACGCGCCCATCGAGTTTCTGCGCGGGGTTTTTGCCAATCACTTCCAGCGCGGCGCGAATAGCGTCGTCACCTTCAACTGGTCCATGGCCACCCCGGAACTGGCAGAGACAGTCGGAGGCGAGATCGCCCCCCTCACCCACCAGATGGCGTTTCAAGAAGTCGGCGATCCGCAAACCCTCGCCGGCAAAGACAAGATCTTCGCCGTCGAACGACGTGGCGGCTATCCCTGGGCCGATGGCTTTTTCAATCGCAACGATGAAGCCCCTCTCCCCTTGCCACTGAGCAACGATCGCTCCGCCACCCTCACCTTGCACCTCAGTGATGCGCCTCCCACGATCCCAGGGAAAGCCAGCGTCACGCTTCGATGCCTACTGTTTCAGGCCAAAGAGACCGACACCTTCGCGATCCACTTCAACGGCAGGCCCCTTTCGATCAGCAGCGTCGACCCGACATGGCAGGACGCCCAGATCTTCTCACCCAAACCCCAGCCCGCCTCCGGCGGCAAAGGGATCTACCGGGTCAACGCCGAGCAGCGTTTGCTGCGCCTCGATGCTGTCGTGCCGTCCGACACCTGGAAGATCGGCGCCAATGAAGTGACGATTCGTCTCACGACCCCTGACGTGGCTGCCGATCGAACCGTGCAGCTCGAAAAACTGGAGGCGCATCTTCGATACCATTCGGTCTGAACGTCTAAGGAATGGCGGTGCCGGTGAAAAGCTCAAAACTGATCAGACGGCTTCCTCGGCGTCG
>JAGROX010000055.1 GCA_020440025.1 Verrucomicrobiia bacterium | reverse complement strand
TCGGCCTTCAAATCATCCACCGACTCGCCGGTCTTGTCCGCGAGGTAGGCATAAAATTCATCGCGATCTAAATCATGAGCAGCCCAGTCGAGATTGGTGATCTCATCCAGCGGACGAAGCTTGGATTCAACATTCCGATGACAATCCAGACAGAAACTCATGCTGAGGGTCTTCTGCCGACTCACCACATCCATCTCATTGACCTTACCGTGACACTCGACACAACTCACTCCGCGATTCACATGAACCGAGTGATTAAAGTAAGCGTAGTCCGGGGTCTCGTGGATCTGAACCCAGCGAAGCGGCTCACCCGTGTAATCGTCCGAAGCGGTATCCATCGCCTGACGAAGCAACTCCAACTTGGGACTATCGGACTTCACCTTCCCGGGACCGTGGCAATTCCAGCAGACCTGCGCGTTAGGAATATTGGAGTGAGAGGAAACCTCCACATTGCTATGGCAGTATCGGCAATCCATCCCCAACTGCCCCGCATGGAGACTGTGATCGAACGGAATCGGCTGCTGCGGCTCGTATCCCACCTGAGTGTATTTGGGGGTGAACGAATACCAGATCACAGCGATCGCCAGCGTTCCAAGTCCCCCGAGGGCGACAAGAACCTGTAGCGGCAAAAAATTGGTCCAGCGTGGAAAGATGTTTCCCATGAGTGAAGTGATCGGCGGCTATTTAAGACTTTGTGAAAAATTTCACAAGCGGTTTTTGCTAGAAAAATTACGCTCAAATGAAGGGTTAGGAGACTCCGGGGAAAAAATTGGCGTGTATTTGTTTCATCCTTCAATGTGACAGCGAAAAGATTCGACAGCCCTCCCTCAAAATCAGGCGTCAATGGCAATTTCGGATTCTGGCAGCTTGAGATTGCCAATCGCCTGCATGGCTTGGTCACTCAATGCCTGATAAAGTTCCTTGCCACTCAATCCCGAGTTTTCCAACAGATGATTGAGATCGAGCAAATCTCCCACCACCAGGGTCAATCGGGCGGGCTTGGGGAAACTGGCCCCCCGGGGAAAGGCTTCGTAGGCACCGTAGAGATGAACCGGTAGCACCGGCATCTTGGATTTTGCGATCAACATTCCAATTCCGGGAGCGCCCTTTTCCTTGAGTTTTCCATCAAAGGTTCGTTCGCCTTCGGGGAAAATGAGCACCTTCTGACCTTCTTTCACCAATCGGAGAATCTTCTTGATGGTTCCGATCTCCGGGCGTTCCTGATCCACGGGAATGGCGTTTGCCCCCAAATATGCCCATCTGGCGAACGCATTGCTGAAAAGCGTCTTTCGCGCCATGTAATGAATCGCCTCGGGAAAGGCCGATCCAATCATTGGCGGATCAATAAAACTGGTGTGATTCGCCACCACCAGGCACCCTCCGGGAACGGCGAGCTTCTCCGGGTGAATCACGGTTCGATGAAAATAGAACTTCGCGAAGAAATTCGAGAGCAGGTATCCGAGTCGATAAATGGGTCTCATGACGAAGACATTGACGTTCCTCGGCTTGTTAACGCCCGTTCCGAGGTGAAATCAAACTGAACCTCATCATAAAAAAGCTCTACTCCATCATTTCAGCAGATGCCGTGCCTAGGCGATTCCTGATTTGCACTTCGCCAAAGAAGCGGCCCTTTGCCTCATGGCTCACGAATCTCTCGAAGTTCGCCCCACTTCCATGGCCCGGCAGGTAATCTCCCCTGACGGAAAGACGCTGACGGTGCCTGCGGGCTGGAGCCTGCTGAAACCGGGAGACGCCGCCCTGAGTCGGCGGATCAAAAAAGATGGACCGACCTGGACCGTAGTGGAGAAGAAGGGACGAAAGCGATTCTCTCAAGGAATCTGGGCTCCCACTGATCGCATCGAAACCCTGAGATCCGAACTGAATCAAGAAAGGGAAGATCCGGCCTACGAAAAAAAATTGGCGGCGGGTCGAGCGCGCCGAGCCCGTGAGCAGGAAATCTATATCGGGGAATTCAAAGCCGGGGTGTTGGCATTTCTCGATTTTGCTCCGGCTCATGCGTCACTCGCTGATCGTCTCGCCCAGGCGATCACAGACCACGCGGTCCCCGTCGGCAGCGGGACAGTGGCGCGAACGCAACGGATTCCGATCGAGCAGCGGGCAGAGGCCGCGACCATTGCCTGGATGCGACACCAGACCACCGCCTATGACAACATGGTGATTCCGCGGGAAAAAGGAAAGCGACGGGAGATTCGCCGCCTGTTGGCGAAACGCTCCAAGCAATTACTGGAACGCTATCGTCGTCACCCCGATGAGATCGATGAGGACGCTTGCCCTCTGAGCAAAGCCTTGGCAAAAAGAGCCTAGATTTCTGGTGAATCGATCAGACGAATCCCCCGCCCTTCGATCTCGACGCGACGCTGTTTGTAGAGCGCTCCGACGGCTTGCTTAAAAGCTTTTTTGCTGACGCCAAAGACGCGTCGGATTTCCTCGGGTGTGCTCTTGTCACCGATCCCGAGATATCCACTGTTGCTTTGCAGAGCCTCGATGATGTCATCCGTCAATGAAGCCACTCGCCCGTAGCCGGAGGCATCCAGACTCAGGTCGATTTTTCCATCCGGCTGCACCCGGCGGACGAATCCTTCCAAGGTCTGGCCAATTTCCACGGGAGAGGCCAGGCCGAAATGATGAAGAAGCCCGAGGTGTCGGTGATTCACGATGGCATTGTATCCCAGAGGAGTTCTCTCCGTGATCAACAAACTGACCGGTTGGCCGTCGTCGTAGAGGGGGCGCGATTTGTCCAACTGCCGATTCGTTCGCATGGAGGCGATGATCCGATTCGACCGATCGTCCACCAGAATCGCAACGACGACCTTCTGACCGACTTTCGCCCGAGCGAGTTGCTCGCCGAAGGGAAGCAGCAAATCCTTGGCCAGCCCCCAGTCGAGAAAGGCGCCAATCCTCGGGTTCACGCTGACGACTTCCAGACAGGCAAACTCACCGACCTGCGCCAGCGGTTCCTCTGTCGTGGCAATGATTCGATCTTCCGAGTCGAGATAGACGAACACCCGAAACTCCTCTCCCGGCTCGGCATCTTCCGGGAGATACTTCGTCGGTGCGAGAATGAGCCCATGCGGCCCGCCGTCCAGCAGGAGACCGTAGTCCGACATCTCCACCGCCATCAGCGTGTTCCATTTTCCTATTTTTGCCATGCGTTTGACCGCCAGTTTACGCGGCCTCGCCTAGGGTTCCCACCAGAATAATCATTCTTACCGTCCCAACACGCTTCACTTGTCCGATTTTGCGATCAGGGCCGTCACGACCCCATGCAACATCCGCACTTCCCGATCACTGGGCGCGGAACGATTGAAGATGGCCCGCAGATTCCGCACCGTGTCTGGTTTCAGTTCCGGCGAATTGAAAAAACGTCCCCCGCTTTCCAGTTCGCCCTCCAATCGATCGAGAAATGCGCCCAAATCTTGCTTTGACGCCGCTTCCAATTCCTGAGTGGCTTCCACCATTTCCGCTTCCCTCCCCTGCCACCATTCCCATCCAAACAGCAACACCGCTTGCGCCAGATTCAGGGAGCTGAATTCCGGATTTACCGGGATGGACAGCAATCGGTCGGCATGCGACAAGGCCTCGTTATCCAGGCCGGAGGCCTCCGGCCCGAAGAGAATCGCACACGGCCCCACTCCCCTGCGAATTTCCCGGGCCGCTTCGCCAACTTCCACCACGGGCAATTGGAGTTCGCGTGATCTCGCCGTCGTCGCATAGACTCGCCGACAATCCGCCACCGCTGCCGCCACGGTATCAAAGCACTTCACTCCCGCGATCACCCGTTCTGCATCAGCTGACGTTGCCACCGCCCGAGCATTTGGCCAGCCGTCCCGAGGCGTCACCAGGCGCAGCCGATCCAGCCCACAGTTCAGCATTGCCCGCGCGCACATCCCAATATTCTCACCCAGTTGAGTCTCGACCAGAACGATGATCGGCGACTCCGCAGGCGTGACCTCTGACTGACTTTCCGGCATTCCCGAAACAAAGGCAGATCCGAGTCCAAATCCAAGAGAAACTCTCGGTCATTTCGAGGCCTTTCCATTCACGCTGACCATCACCTTGGCCGAATAAATCAGGCCCCAATCCTCTTTGCGATCAAAGCTCCGCAACGCCGTCAACAGATTGGGTTGGCATTTGAATTCCTCTTCCTTCCCATTGGTCGTGACCACGATGGGACGGGTGAAATCAATTCCCATCTTCGGATGCAACCAGATGCTGAAGGAATCCACGTGTTGAGTCGTGGCGTTGAAGCGATTGTTGCCGAGGTTTTCGATTTCGATCCGAGCCCCTTGAAAGGTGCTCTTGGAGCGGGTGGACGAGTAGTTGAGCCACTCCTCCCGAGTCTTCGCTTTCTGAATAATGCCCTCTTTGATGAGATGATCCACCGGCACGGGACCTGCCGTGTAGGTCTCGATGCTAACCCAATGATCGTGGAGCGATTCGGCTTGGCGGAAAGGATCACCGCTGGTCTTCGGATCGATCATTTCATAGTTCCCCCGAGGAGTCATTGCGATCACTCGCTTCGGGTAGGGGTCGCGAACCTTGTCGAGAATGTATCCCGTCTTCCCGCTGTAGAATTGGTCCGTCGGACTGAACCATTTTCCATCCAATCGATTCACATCATTGTGCCCACCATCCGTCTCCAGATAGACATGATCGTATCCCAACTCGGTCAGGATCTCGTGGGCGAAGCGGGCATGGGAGACATCGGTCATGCGATTGCGACAGTCCTTGGGGCTGTTCCAGTAGGAGTCGTTCTTTCCATGCCAGATAAAAACCGGCGTGTTCACCATCGTGTCGAAAGTCCCCCAAGTCCACGATCCGCCACCAATCCCCACGGTCGCGAAGCGGTCGGTGCGCATCGCGTGATTGTAGGCACCGATGCCCCCCATCGAATAGCCCTTCAGGACGACTCGATTCGGATCGATGTGATAACGGTGCATGAACTCGTTTGTCAGATCGGACAGGTATCGCTCCGCCGCCGGAACTGACCAGCGCCCTGCCATCTCATCAAGGACCGCGCCTTCGGGAAAGTTCACGCCATGGCAGGCCTCGGCTGCCACCAGGATGTAGTCGCCGGATTCCAGTTCCTTCCGATTCCCTTCACTGGACCGTCTCTTGACGTTGGCTCCCGGTTTGTATGTCCCGCCCCCATGCATCCAAAGGATGAGCCCCATCGCTTTGGTCGGGTCGTAATGCGATGGCACGAAAAAATTGAACGGGTGATCCTCGTTGCGAGCCAGTAACCGGGGAACCACGAAGGTATCGCCCTTGATCTCCCTCCCCTTGATGTCGGCAAATTCCGGACTTCCCTTGGGCCTGATCGATTCGATGATCGCGTCGATGTCGCCGTCATACCTCTCCAGAACAGACTCCAGCTCGGATCGTCCCCTGGCATCAGTATTGAGCCATTTGCCCGCGGCCTTGGTAGCGGCGAGGAATATCTCATCGCTCGCGTCCGCAGCTTTCACCGCAGAAAGCCCTACGAGCCCCATTCCCAAGGCCCAAAAGGGAATCGCCAGGAGTTGTTTTTTCATTTAAGGATCATGTCGATCTTCCCACCTCCCGTCAATTCGCCGAAAACCGCCATCCCCGTGAAATTCCTTGGTTTCTATTTCTAAAAACAACTTCATGAAAAAACTCTCCCTTCTTCTGATTTTCTTTACTGCCTCGTCAGTGACGAAATCCGCGTTCGCCGAGCAGTTCGTGCTCTTTGACAAAACCTTCGATTTCACCCTCGAGGAGGCCATCCCCTCCAAGTCGCATCTCTTTGTGAAAGCTGAGGATTTCGGAAAGGACTGCCCAACGGATTGGACCGCACCAATCGACTACCGCAACGGAAGCGTCCATGTCCGGATCGAAGTGCTAAAAAAACCCGCCGGAGATGCCCCCACGACTTGGAGCCTCTGCTACCTCCCCAACAAAGGACAGAAAAACGGCTATGGTTGCACCAATACGCCCGTCTACACCAAGCCTGGCGTCTACGAGAAGGACGTCAAAATGACGGAGTTCTGGAACAACGATTCCATCATCTGGACCGAGGGCATCAAGCAGATGGCACTCGTGATCAAGGACGACAGCGGCGGAAAAGGTCACGCTCATCTCCGCCCTGACCCGGAGAAGTTTTTCCCCACCAAGATCCGCGTCACCATGATCCAGGTGTCCAAAGGGGCCACCTATGACGCGACGAAGGTACCAGGCTTGGCCCAAGAGAAAAAAACCGAACGCCCCCAGCCGCCGACGCGTCCCTTCGATGCTCCCGGCGCACCAAAGTTCATCCGGCTCGACGGCAAACCAGGAGTGAATCCCCCCGTGGATGCCGAGGGCGATTTTCTGATCGGACCGGAGTATGTCGCGGCACCGGAAACGAAAGCGGTGGAAGGCGTGCCACAAGGCAAAGTCGAGCAGTTCGTCATCGACTCAAAAGACTGCGAGCGGTTCAACCCCGGGATCGCCCGGGACGTTTTTGGAACGGTCGATCCCGACAACCCCAAGACCCTGATCGTGGAGACGCATCCCATCGACTATCAGCGAACCGTCACCGTTTACATTCCGGCACAGTACGTCCCCGGCACTGAAGCGCCTTTCATCGTCACCCACGATGGGCCCAAGCTCGTGGGCAAGCCCGACAAGAGCCTACCTCAGATCCTCGACAATCTCATCGCACAGAAGCGCGTGCCCGCCATGATCGCGATCATGATCGCCAGTGGAGGTGGTGACGCCCAGGGCCACGAGCGTGGACGCGAGTATGACACCATGTCGGGACTCTATGCCGAGTTTATCGAACATGAAGTGCTGCCACTGGTGGAGAAAAACTACGGCGTCACCTTGACCAAGGATCCCGAGGGACGCGCGACGATGGGCAATAGTTCCGGCGGCTCGGCCGCACTCATCATGGCCTGGTATCACCCGGAGTGGTATCATCGCGTGCTGACCTTTTCGGGAACGTTCGTGAATCAGCAATGGCCGTTCAATCCCGAGACTCCAGACGGAGCCTGGGGATTTCACAACAAACTCATCCCCGAGAGCGAACCGAAACCGCTGCGCATCTGGATGGCCGTGGGTGACCGGGACAACTACAATCCCAACGTCATGCGCGACGGGATGCACGACTGGGTGGAAGCCAACAACCGGATGGCCACCGTTTTGAAGGAAAAGGGTTATCACTACCAGTATCTCTACTGCCTCGATTCCGGACACGGCGTCGGCAACGCAAAACCGCAGATCCTTCCCCATGCCCTTGAATGGCTCTGGCAGGGCTACCCCATCGAGGGAAAACCGTGAGCTTTGTCGCCGCGATTTCGCACTGGTGTTTTCTTCCGACTCCAGAGAAAATAGCGCCATGAAACTGATCGAATCCGCCATTCACCTTCAGCCTTGGGGCCGTCGTGAAGTCCTTCGCACCCTCGGATCAGCTGCCGCGATGGCCGCCGTTCCCACCTTTCGAGGGTTGGGGGCGGAAACGGATTCCCTACCGATGCAGTTCTACAAAAGTTTGTCCGAAGAGCAGATCGGTAAAATCATTCTTCCCTTGAACCACCCCAAGCGACAATTCGTCAGCAACTGGTGGTACATCTGCCCCGACCAACGCCTTCACACGTTCTATACCGAAGAGCAACAGGACCTGGTGAAGCAGATCTTCGAGTCGTTGCATCACCCCGAGCATCGCGAGAAGATGAACTGGCAGGTGCAGAAGGATCTCATGGGACAAATCAAGAACACGCCTTCGGTCGGGTTTTTCGGCACCCCGGAGGATCCAGATTTCGAATTCATCTACACCGGACATCACGTGACGCGACGCTGCAATGCCCACACCGACAAAGGACTCGGCTTTGGTGGCGCGCCGATCTTTTACGGAAATTTCGCCAAGGCCTTCCGGGAATCAAAGGACCACGAAGGCAACCCGTTCTGGTATCAAGGGCTGATCTTCAATGAATTCGTCAGCTCGCTGGACGGGAAACAGCAGGAACGTATCCTGGTCGGACGAGAGCCTCGGAATGAGAAACCTGCCGAGGTCATCCTGAAACGAAAAACCGATTTACCCGGCCTCAGTGGCGCGGATTTGAGCCCGGATCAAAAAGCCAAGTTACTCGACACCATGCGCCGCATGTTGGCTTGTTTTCGACCCGACGACGTGACGGCCACCATGAAGACCATCGAGGACAAGAAGATCATCGATCGTCTGTTCGTCTCCTGCTACGGCGGCCCCTACGACATCGGTAACGACAAAGTCTGGGACACCTGGCAAATCGAAGGCCCGGAGATGGTCTGGTACTTCCGCGGCGTGCCGCACATTCACGGCTATTTCCATCTGGCGGCTTGAATAGACTCTCGTTTCAAAGCCGAATCGTCAGACTTTCAAAAGCAAAGATCTGACTCGGGAGACCTCAGGCCATCACCTGCACGAAGAATTCCCCGTGCAGGCGATGAGCACCGCAGGTCAATCGAAGATCAGGAAGACAGATCAAAACGATCGAGATTCATGACCTTGACCCAGGTGGCTACGAAATCCTCGACGAATCTCTGTTGAGAATCGGCGCTGGCATAGGCTTCCGAGATGGCCCGCAACTGGGAGTTTGACCCAAACACGAGATCGACTGAGGTGGCGGTCCACTTCATCTCACCCGTCTTGCTGTCTCGTCCCTCGTAGAAATGCTCGCACATGGGAGAGACCTTCCACTCCGTATTCATGTCCAGCAGGTTCACGAAGAAGTCGTTGGTCAGGGTTCCGGGTCGCTCGGTGAAGACACCAAGATCAGGGTGACCGACGTTGGTGTTCAGCACCCGCATGCCGCCGATGAGAACGGTCATTTCCGGGGCAGTCAGGGTAAGAAGCTGGGCCCGATCCACCAGATTCTCGGGCGCCGGGCGGTCGAGTTCGTGCCCGAGGAAGTTGCGGAAGCCGTCCGTTTTCGGTTCGAGAACCGCAAGCCCTTCGACATCGGTCATTTCCTGCGAAGCATCCGTCCGACCTGGCGAGAAGGGAACCTTTACCTCATGCCCGGCTTTCTTCGCGGCTTCCTCGACAGCGGCGCTTCCACCCAACACGATCAGATCAGCGAGCGAGACCTTCTTTTTACCGGTCTGCGATTCGTTAAAGCCCTGCTGAATCTTTTCAAGAACTGCTAAGACTCTTGCCAGTTGGGCCGGATTGTTGACCTCCCAATCCTTCTGCGGCGCGAGGCGAATGCGGGCGCCATTGGCTCCGCCACGATTGTCGCTCCCGCGAAAGGTGGAAGCCGACGCCCATGCGGTCGAGACCAGTTGAGAAATGGACAGGTCTGAAGCAAGAATTTTCTTCTTCAGATCGGCCACGTCTGCCTCATCGATCAACTCATAATCGGCTGCAGGAATCGGGTCCTGCCACAGCAGTTGCTCCTTCGGCACCAGCGAACCGAGGTATCGCGAAACGGGCCCCATGTCACGGTGAGTCAGCTTGTACCAAGCCTTGGCGAAAGCTTCTTCAAACTCTTTGGGGTTCTGAAAGAATCGCTTCGAAATCTCGCCATAGGCGGGATCCATCTTCAACGCCAGATCGGTCGTGAACATCATGGGCGCATGGCTCTTTGAAGGATCGTGCGCATCCGGCACGGTTCCTTTCCCGGCTCCGTCCTTGGGGGTCCACTGATGAGCTCCGGCCGGGCTCTTGGTCAGTTTCCAATCATAGGCGAAGAGATTGGAGAAGTAGGTGTGAGACCATCTTGCGGGAGAACTGGTCCAGGCCCCTTCGAGTCCACTGGTGATGGTATCCTCGGCGTTGCCTTTCCCGAACTTGTTCTTCCAACCAAGACCCTGTTCCTCGAGGGGCGCCCCCTCGGGCTCGGGACCAACATTGCCCTCCGGAGGAGCCGCTCCGTGCGCCTTACCAAAGGTATGTCCGCCGGCAATAAGAGCAACGGTTTCCTCGTCGTTCATCGCCATGCGGGCAAAGGTTTCCCGAATGTCTTTGGCAGCAGCCAGCGGATCCGGATTGCCATTCGGCCCTTCCGGATTGACGTAGATCAACCCCATTTGCACGGCGCCAAGAGGATTCGAAAGCTCGCGGTCTCCGCTGTATCGCTTGTCACCAAGCCACTCACTCTCAGGACCCCAAAAGATATCCTCCTGCGGCTCCCAGACATCCTCTCGACCTCCCGCAAATCCGAATGTCTCGAAACCCATGGTTTCGAGGGCAACGTTGCCAGTGAGAACCATCAAGTCGGCCCAAGAGATCTTCTGACCATATTTCTGCTTAATCGGCCAGAGCAATCGCCGAGCCTTGTCCAGATTGGCGTTGTCGGGCCAACTATTGAGAGGAGCGAAGCGCTGAGTGCCGTCCGAGGCGCCACCACGACCATCCGTCACCCGATAAGTGCCCGCACTATGCCAGGCCATGCGAATGAAGAGCGGACCATAGTTCCCATAGTCGGCTGGCCACCAATCCTGTGATGTCGTCATCAATTCAGCGAGATCTTTCTTCAAGGCTTCCAGATCGAGTTTCTTGAATTCCTCGGCGTAGCTGAATTGCTCACCAAGCGGATTACTCTTGGCGGAATTCTGGTGAAGAATCTGCAGGTTCAACTGATTCGGCCACCAATCACGATTGGACATGGCGCCGGCGGCGGTGTGTCGGTTCGGTCCCGCCATTTCACCCATTACCGGGCATTTGCTTGTGTTTTCCATCTTCTTTTCGGGGGTTGGGTTGTCTTGTGCTTCAACTCGAGGCGAGCTTGCCAAAAAGCTGAGAGTCACTGCAATTAGCCAAATGTGACTGGATTTCTTGACGATTCGTTTCGCGTGTTTCACGGTCCCCCTGCTCATCAGAGGGGACTCGGTTGCTGTATTTCGGTTTCTCATGGGGTTTGTTTGGGGGTTAGTCTGAAAGTTTGATGTGATTTCGATTTTCGATTACTTCGACGAGAGGCAATCAGGGCAGGTGCCCCAGTAGATCACCTCTGCCTCATCGATCTGGAAACCCGAGTCGTCGGCTGCCGTCAGGCATGGCCTTTCTCCAACCGCGCAATCGACATCGGCTGTTTTTCCGCAGGAACGACAGATGACGTGATGGTGATTGTCCCCCACTCGATTCTCGTAGAGGGCCGGAGACCCGGCGGGTTGAATGCGCCGGAGGAGCCCTTTGTTCACCATCATTCCCAAGGCGTCGTAAACGGCTTGGCGCGAAATGGCACCGATGTCTGCTCGAACGACTTCGGCGATGGCGTCCGCCGTGCTATGGGGTCGTCGGGAAACCGCCCGAAGCACCGCCAAGCGCTGGGCAGTGACGGGAATGCGATGCTCGCGAAGCAGGGTGGCCGGGTCGTGCATTTTTCTAGACTAGATCGTTTTTTAGACAATGTCCAGAAAAAGACTCGGTCTGATAATTCCAATAAAGGAAAAGCGGAAAACATCCGCGCTGAAACTCCCTTGAAGGCAGCAATGGTGGCGACGGTGTCGACTCGTTGGCGCTCAGTCCCGGACTGACGTATCCGGCGACTATCTGCCGATGACGAACTGATTCCCTGTTGCCGCGTACGCCCGAGGAAGTTTCAACTCCACCACGAGCCTCTCCAAAGAGTGTGCGACAAAGCGGGAAGGCCTAAGCCAACAGTTCCCCAATCACCTTTCCACCAAACTGCGATAGCTGCTTGTGACGGCCCGCATGGAAGTAGGTCAGGCGGTTGTCGTCGAGTCCCAGCAGATGAAGAAGCGTCACGTGAACATCGCGAATGTGATGAACACAGTCGACAGCTTCGGCCCCGATGTCATCGGTCGCCCCGACCGTGTGCCCCGCGTTGACTCCTCCGCCGGCAAACCACATCGCCATCGCCTTGGCGTTGTGATCGCGGCCATAGGATTGATCGCCTCCGCGCAATCCGTTGTCGGGTGTCCGTCCGAACTCTCCACACCAAACCACCAGGGTGTCGTCCAACATGCCTCGTTCCTTCAAGTCCTGAAGCAGGGCCGCGATCGGTTTGTCGACGGATCGAATGAGGGCGCCATGCGCTTTCTGAATGTAATCGTGGCTGTCCCAGTTTCCGGCATAGGCCTGAACAAATCGCACTCCTTTTTCCACCAGACGCCGCGCCAGCAGGCATTTGCGCCCAAAGTCGTCGGTCTTGGCATCCCCGATCCCGTAGGCTTCCAGAGTGCCTGGCTTTTCTCCAGCAAGATCAAGGACACCGGGCACCTCAGTCTGCATTCGGTATGCCAGTTCGTAACTCGCCATGCGGGCTTCCAACTCGCCGCGACCGGGACGTCCGGCCAGGTGCTGACGATTGAGCGTACCGATCAGATCGAGATTCTTGCGCTGGCGTTCAGAGGTGACGCCAGCCGGTGGATTCAAGTTGAGAATGGGACTGCCCTCCGGGCGCAGTGGCGTTCCTTGGAACTCCGCAGGGAGATAGCCGTTCGACCAGTTTCCCGCGCCACCCTGAGGATAGCTGGTTCTTGGGAGAACGACGAAACCGGGCAGATTATCATTGAGGGTGCCGAGGCCGTAAGTGACCCAAGCTCCCACCCCCGGGTCACCACCGAACTGGTTGCCGGTGTTGAGTTGATAACAAGCAGTTGGATGATTGACGGAATCTACCTGGGCGCCGCGGTAGAAACAAATGTCGTCGACCTGCTTCTTGAGATGAACCCACTCCGTGGAGATGTCGGCACCGCTCTTGCCCGCCTTCTCGAAGTCGAAAGGGCTCTTCACGAAGTAGCGCTTCCCCGAGGACATGGCACTCTCCTTTTCGCCGCTCCGGGTGAACGCCTTGAGATGTTGCCTGGCGAGTTCTGGCTTGGGATCGAAGGTATCGATATGCGACGGTCCGCCCTCCATCATGAGGAATATACAGCGCTTCGCCCGTGCCGGATGATGCACCTCACGAATTTCTGCGCCACGAAGTAGCGACGTCAGAGCCACGGATCCGAGTCCCGCACCGAGGCCAAAGAGCGCTTCGCGTCGGGTGGGAGTGGCAAAGGAATGAAAGGAAATCTTACTCATGGTCAGTCCAAATAGGCAAACTCGTTCAGGTTGAAGAGCGCGAGACAAAGCTGCGCGAGGCCGCGTGTCCGGGCATCCACATCGGCAGGCTGGATGTCTGGCTGGTATCCGTTATAGGCGGGAAGGATCTCTTCAAAAGTATACGGTTCACCCGTTTTCTCCGCCATCACAGTTCGGCTGATTTTATTGGGAAACCGCCTCTCCTGGTAAGGCTTCCCTTCCTCTTCCGAGATCGCATCGTTCCAATGTTCGAGACAGACGGCCCTTTCACTCTCCGAAGGAGTCCGGCCGAGCGCCAACTCAAACGCTCGGTCGATGGTCGCTTCCTTCTCCGGTTGTTCCCTCAACAATCGAACAGCGAATCCAAGCGCGCGGTCATAAACCTCCTCCGCATTAAAAAGCGTCAACGCCTGGGGCGTCACCGTCGAAGTCTCCCGCAATTCGCAGGATTTATCCGGGCCGGGCTGATTGAAGGACTCAAAAAAGGGATCTCGCAATCCCCGGATCTTCTCGGCGTATAGACTGCGGCGATTTCGCTGCTCCGGCAGAGGGTCGGGCTCGTAGACGGACGCAGTGCCTCCCATGATCTGGCGAGGTTGAAACGCCACCTCAAGATCCATATCGGGCCGGGCTGGAATTCCCCCGATCTCCCGATTGAGTTCCCCAGTGGCCGCCAGCATCGCGTCACGCAACTCTTCAGCCGTCAGGCGACGCGGGAGAAACGAGGCGTAGAGCTCCAGCTTGGGATCGCGTTTCACCTGAAGCGCAGGATCCGGGTGAACAGAGCTTCGGCGGTAGGTTTTCGAAGTGACGATCAACTCATTCAGCTTCTTGATCGACCAACCGTTCTCCATGAACCAATTCGCCAGGTAGTCGAGTAATTGGGGGTGGGTGGGAAGAGCTCCGGTGCCACCCAGATTATTCGGGTTTCCCGCCAGTCCCCGGCCGAAATGCCAGGACCAAACGCGATTGACCATGACTCTGGCGGTCAGTGGATTCTTCGGATTCACGATCCATTCGGACAAGGCCATTCGGCGCTTTCCCTGACCATTCGGAAAGGCAACCGGCTCCATCTCGCCGAGGGATTCCGCCGCACTCAGCGCTCCCGGCTCGACCGGATCGCTCGGAGAGTAGGCGCTGCCACCCGCTAAGATGGTGTCAGGTTCCAGCACGCCCTTTCCCCAGGGAGCGTCCGGCAAGGGTATCCGGCTGCCGACGTTGTTTCGTTGAATCGTTTTCCCGGTGTAGACCCCGAAAGCAATAGGCTGGGTGCGCTCCAGCTCCCACTTGTGGCGGGACATGTTTTTTTTCATCCGAGCGAGAGACGCTTCATCTCCCGGATCGAGGCCGTTGTCACCGACCTTCGCGGCACGTTCCTTTTCGTCCTTGCGGGCTTGGGCGACCTTTTCATCCAG
Organism: Verrucomicrobiia bacterium; assembly: GCA_020440025.1. GTDB lineage: Bacteria > Verrucomicrobiota > Verrucomicrobiia > Verrucomicrobiales > DEV007 > JAEUHH01. The sequence continues at coordinate 24,176 of JAGROX010000055.1, read as the reverse complement.
CGCTTTCTGCTGCTGTGCATAGGCAGCGATCTTGGCCTTGACCCACTCGTCCGATCGCTCGAAACCTTTGCGATTTTCGACTTCAAGAAAGGGCGCGTCACGCTCCGCAAACTGGGTGGTGGAGAACACCGCCATCATCCGGTAGTAATCGCGAGTAGGTACCGGATCGAACTTGTGATCGTGACACTTGGCACATTGCAGCGCATGGCCGAGAAAGGCCTGACCGACCGAATCCGTGACATCATCCAACCATTGCTGGCGAGTTTCCTTGAAAACACTCATGCTGGTTTGCTCCCACGGTCCCATCCTGAGAAAACCCGTCGCGATGAGAAGCTCAGGGTCCGAATCATCGATCTCATCGCCTGCCACCTGCTCCCGGACAAACTGATCGTAGGGCTTGTCTTCATTGAAGGCACGAACCACATAGTCGCGATATCGCCAAGCATTCGGTCGACTGTAGTCGTTCGCGAACCCTGCCGAGTCCGCATAGCGCGCCACGTCCATCCAATGGAGGCCAAACTGTTCCCCGTAGTGAGGCGAAGCCATCAACTCGATGGCGAAATCTCGCACCGCCATCTCTGGGTCCTTCTGGTATTCGGCGGCAAACTCCTCCACCTCTTCCGGCTCAGGTGGCAACCCGGTGAAGCCAAAGCTCATCCGCCTGACCAACTGCTCCGCATCTGCATCCGGGGCGGAATTCAATTCCGCGGCTTTCAGCTTTTTCCCAATAAACCAATCAACCGGATGCGTTCCTTCCGGAACCGCTTCGACCTGCAGTGGCCGATAAGCCCATAGTTTTTCCGTTACATACCGCCGCTTCTGCCAGTCCTCCGAAAGGGCCAACGAAGTCGCCACCTGCTCGCCTTCCGCATGTTGCTCCTGGATCCGCGCGACCCGCTCGTCACTCACCCAGGGAGCGCCCGCGTTGATCCAGTCTCGGATCCACCACTGCTGCTCTTCGGCGAGCTGATCCGCTTCCTTGGGCGGCATCTCGTAGTCCTCCTCAGTCCGCGTGGTCGTAAGATAAAGATAACTCGTCTCGCCTTTTCCAGGCACAAGAACTTCCTCTCCAAAATACTCACCACCCCGCAGAACGGATTCTCTGGAACGCATGTCAAAGTCGCCTTTGATCTTGTCCGGCTCGTCACCATGGCAGGCCAGGCATTTCTCTGCGAAGAGCGGCTTTACCTTCAGCGCAAAAAGTTTTTCCCCCTCCGGCACCTCTTCCGCAGACAGTAGCGACGCGGTCAGGGCAAGTGCCAAGGATAAAGAGAAAGTCGACTTCATGGGGATGCTAATCAGCTCGAGTTCTTTGGCATCTTGCCTTGGGCTTGCGATGGCTTGGCTCTCACAAGAAAATCACAGATCCGGCGGAGCGCAATTACCCTGAATCCGCGGTGCCCTTCCTTGCTGACCGAAAACGGCGAAATCATCGATACCCCAATTCCAGACTGAACAACGGAGAGCTCAAACCCGCAACCGATCCGAATCGCCCATGATCTATGCGAGCCTGAAGCGAACGCCTGCTTCGGTTGGCTCCAACTCGATGGGGAAATAGTTTTTTGCCAGAGCCCGAAACTCCTCCCCTACAGAAGCGGAAAACTCCTGGCCGTCCATTCGTTGAATCAGGGCCTTTGCCTTTCCGAATTCACCCGCCGCGTCATAGGCGATCAACAGTCGAACCACATTATGATCCGGCTTGGAAGCTCGACCCACTGCAGCCTCGTAGGCTTCCAGGTTGGACCGACGAGGATTGATCCTTTCTGCCGGGACAGATTTCTCGGGAAGCTTCGAATCAATCGAGGCAGCGGTGCCTTGCCCTTGCTTTTTTTCTGATCGGAATAGCCAACGCCAACCGAAAAAGAGAACCGCCATCGCGAGAGGAATCTTGATCCAGATCAATGGAAACCGAAGGCTCAGGATCAAGAGAACAAAAAGCACACCCAGTTTCGCCAGAGCGATCAGGACCTCGCTCAATCTGATGACGTGATCCTGCCCCGAGGCATTGGATTTCCCCTTCCCATCCTTCATGTAATCACGATCATGAATCCCCATAAGGGAACGATTGAAGAATATTTCTACCTTTTGGGCAAGCAATGATGAATCGATGCCACAGCGGTCTACCAAGGGGAGGTTCTTTCCCAAATGAGGCAAAACCTCTCTGTTGGCATCAACCCGAAGCGATGTCCTCTCAAAAATCGAAACCAAAATGCTAGGACTGAGCTAACTTCCAACCGCTTGGCCCTTTACAAAACCGTTCGATTTCTTTCCGATTCACACAAACATTTTCCATTCAGTCATGCCACGAATCTTCATTTACCTCCTCTTGGCACCTCTGCTTCGTTCGGGATTTTCTCAGGAAGACAAGTTGTCCACCCCCGAGGCTCCCGCCCTCCCTCGCCATGTCGACACCCCTGATGACATTGCACCCCGTGATTGGGTGATCCTCGCCGAAGCCAAAGGAGACCTGAATCAGGATCAGAAGTCCGACGCCGTCGTGATCCTGACTCACTCTGATTCAAGCCCAGAGAATCCGCAGTATCAGCGCATCCTCGTCGTGTTGTTGGCCACCGACAAGGGTTTCGAGTTGAACACCGTCAGCCAGACCGCAGTGAGATCCCATCATACCGGAGGGATACTGGGCGATCCTTTTCAAGAGCTGAAGATCGAACGTGGCACCTTTGTAATCACTCACTACGCCGGCTCACGTGACCGATGGGGCTTCAGCCATCGCTACCGATTCCAAAACGATGGTTGGTTCCTGATCGGCCGCACGACCCTGACCGAAGACACTCTCAGCGCCGAGTCATTCAAAAAAGACGAGAATCTGATTACCGGTCGAGTGATCGAGATCTCTACCGATGAGAATGGAGTCCGAGCCGAAAAAGAAACCAAGGTAGTTCCTGGTCCGCTGATTCCCTTGTCGAAAATCAACGCCGAGGAAGACTAGCCCGGCAGGATCTCTCTCTGGGCTCTGCCAAGCATATCACCGCCCCCCAATCTCACCACTCGTATGCGCCAATTGCTCCCCTCTCGCATATCCGCTTAGCTACCCCATGATTAGTCGCAGAAAATCTCTCCAGACGCTTGCCTCCGGTATTGGTGCTGCCTTTGGATCCGCTCTCTTTCCAGAGATCAGCCGGGCCGCCTCCGCTTCGTCGGGGGGACCGAAACGGGTGATCTTCTTCATGCAGAATCAGGGATTCGAACCTGCGACCTGTATCCCCGCGGGAATGGTGAACAGCGGATCGCTCGCAAAGGCCGTTCTGCCCGAGCCAATCGCGGCCCTGGAGCCTTTCAAGGAAAAGCTCCACATCATCAGTGGATTGCACGGCATCCACACCAGCCCGTCGCACAGTGCCTTTTTCGGTGCGCTTGGCGGCTATCGCGGCAGTGATGGCGTGGCACCGAGCGGGCCGACGATCGACTATGAATTGAGCAAAGTCCTTCCCGAGACGCTTCTGCCTCATCTTTGCATCGGCATGGATTCGATGGAGAACATGAAGGCCAAGCCCACCGTCGCCAATCTCTCCGCGCGCGGAGCAGGCAGCCCGATCTTCATGCATTCGAACCCGAATCACCTCTATCAAATGCTCTACGGTGGCATTTCCAGTGGTGAAATCCGGAGTCATCACGAGGCCTGTTCCGGCATGCTCGACCGCATTGAGCAAATGGCTTCGGCTGAGGGCAAAGCCCTGCCGGTGGCTGACCGGGAGCGATACGGCGAGTTTGTTCAGGGATTCAACGACATGAACGACCTCCGCGAGCGCCTCAATGGCGCTTCCGACCATCTGCGCAAGTTCGCGCCCGAGGTAGACGACCGCTACAACAACCCGGAGTTTGAGACGGACTGGCATGACACGCTTCTCGACCTCGGGGTATCGGCTCTGAAATCGGGCATCACGAGCGTGCTCACGATTGGCTCAGGCCGCGGTGAAATCTTCGGTTCCTGGAAAGGACTTGGTGTGACGGAACAGGGTCACAATCTCGGGCACATGGTGCAGGAGAACAATCCGATCTGGATCAAAATTCGCCAATACAACAGCCGCATGCTCGTGAAGCTGATGGAGGAACTGGAAAGCGTTCCCGAAGGCAGCGGCACGATGATGGACAACACCCTCATCGTTTACACGAGCAACAACGCCGACAAGCAGCACACCAACGGGGCGAACTGGCCGGTGATGCTTCTCGGCAACTGCAATGGTGCTTTCAAGACGGGCTGCTTCACGCAGTTGGACGGCACGCGCCCCATCAATGCGCTTTACGCTTCCATTCTGAAAACGGCCGGTGTCGAAGTCGACCGCTTCAACATGTCTGAGCAAATGGCCGCCAAATACGATTCCGGCAGCGGCCCACTCAAAGAGATTCTGGTATGAGCCGGATGACATTGCCCCTCGCGTTAGCGGCGGTTGTGTTGCTCGGCGCGACCTCCCGGGCGGAAGAGACCTACACGCCCGGCGCACCGGTGCGCGGGGACTTCGAGAATTTTGCGCAGGGCTTTCTCGATAAACATTGCCTCGAGTGCCATGACGACGTCTCGACCAAGGGCGATCTCAACCTCCTTGACCTCGGCCCGGTCGACGAGACCAACGCCGCGCTTTGGAAGTCGCTCTGGGCCCAGGTCGCGCTTCAGGAGATGCCGCCCAAAAAGCAGGAGCAACCGGATGTCATCGAGCGTCTTCGCTTCTCCGATTGGATCGTCAGCGAACTGCAGCGCGTCATGGAGGATAAGGGCGGCTTCACCGCCCACCTCGATCCGAACAAGGGCAACTTCATCGATCACGACCTGCTCTTCGGGCCTCTGCCGGACGGCATCAAACTCGTGCCGACTTCCTCGCCCACCCGCATCTGGCGAGTGACACCTCAGGAGCACATCACGCGGCTCAACGAACTGATCAATATCGAGCCGGCTTTTGACCCCGAAAAACCGGGGCTTCGCACCCGCGGGGATGTCGTCCCGACCAACCATGGCGGCGAACTGAAACTCTACTTCGGGACCGACCGGATCCTTCGCTGGGAAGGCGGGACAGTGGCCTACGCCACCGCCGTGAAAAGCATTCCCGTGGTCCTCTCCTCAGCCCGAAAAACCGGCTTTGAGAACTACCCCGATTTCTACACCGTCAACAGCGCCGAAGCGACCCAGATCCTCGATCTTGCCGAGAACATTCTGCGCTACATGGCCTACGGACCGCTGAGCATCGTCGGCATGCCGGAACAAATCACTGACGACCCCAAAACCTATGACAAGGTCAAGCCTCCCGGAGATCTCCGTGGACTCCCCACCGCGATCGTCTACAGCACAAAAGTGGCTCGCGAACTGACACCGGTTTACGAGCTGATGAAAGAGGGTTCCGAATTCACAGACCAGGGTCTGAGGGACGCGGTGAACTATCTCTTCGAGGCGCTGACCTTCCGCCCGCCCTCGACGAAGGAGTCCGACGACTACGTGATATTGGTCAAAGATTCCGTCGCCAAAGTGGGGAAAGAAGACGGCGTCTTCATGGGCCTGTCAGCCATCTTTCTCGATCGCGACGCCCTCTTTCGACCGGAATTGGCTGAAACCGGAAAGGCAGATGAGCATGGCCGCATCATGCTGCAGGACTGGGAACTCGGGCTCGCGGTGAATCACGCTCTCCGCTACCTCAAACCAGACGAGGCACTTCATCAGGCGATTACAGAAGGCCGCATGCGCACGCCGGAGGATGTGGAGCGGGAAGTCACCCGAATGCTCGCTGATGACAGCATCCGCAAGCCACGCATCTTGCGTTTTTTCCGCGACTACTTCGACTACGATCTGGGCGGCTATATTTGCAAAGACAACGCCGCCCTCGGGAAAACCGGTGCCCCGGCAGGCACTGCCCACTACAGCGCCATGTTCGATGCGACGGCAAGCACGGACCGCCTCATCGAGTTGATTCTTGAGGAAGATAAAGACGTCCTCAAGCAGTTGCTCACCACACAGCAGGTCGTGGCCACGCCAAGGGACAGCACCTACTTCGGAAGGAGACTCACCAAAGAAGAGAGCGAGGCGGCCATGGCGGCGAAAAAGAAAGCGGATCAGGCCGCCACCCAACAGGAACAGGCCGAACTTGAGACCGGGAAGAGTAAGCTAGCAGCCCTGGAAGCACAGGCAAAAGCCGCCCCTGAGGATAAGCAGATAAAGAAGGCGCTTGATCAACAAAAGAAAGCGGTGGAGGCGATGAAGAACAAAATCAAAGCCGCCGCCAGAACTAGAAGAGATAACGCCAATGTCAACGTGGCCGGGGCGAAGCTCACCGGTCCGGCCATCTACGCCCGTGTCAGCCGTCGTTCCTTCGGGGCCGGCTCGATGAAGCCTGAGCGCATCCTAGCAACAGCGCCAGAAGGACAGCGACTCGGCATTCTCACGCACCCCAGCTGGCTTGTCTCGCAGTCCGATGCGATGGACAACCATGCCATCCATCGCGGTATCTGGATCCGCACGCGACTTCTCGGCGGCGGCATCCCCGACGTTCCGATCACCGTCAATGCCCAGCTCCCCGATGAACCGCAGAACTCCCTTCGTGAACGCATGCGTGTCACCCGGGAGAAATACTGTTGGACCTGCCATGAGAAAATGGATCCACTCGGTCTTCCTTTTGAAATGTACAATCACGCCGGTCTCTTCCGCACCACCGAGTTGGATGAACCCGTCGATGCCTCAGGCGAGATCATCGACTCGGGCGATCCCGAGCTCGATGGCCCTGTTGGAAATGCCCTGGAAATGATCCAGAAGCTTTCCGAAAGCGAACGCGTCGAGCAGGTCTTCGTCCGCCACGCTTTCCGCTTCTGGATGGGCCGCAACGAGACGCTCAACGACGCCCCGGTCCTGCAGGCCGCACACAAGGCCTATCGCGACAATGGCGGCAGCATGAACGCACTGATCACTTCTCTGGTGACCTCCGATGCTTTTCTGTATCGCCGCGAGGAGGACAAAAAGTAGAGCGATTCGCTGAGAGCCAAGAAAACGTCATCGTCGAAATCGCAACTTGGTAAACCTGATGAGGCGCTGTTGTTGAGAGTCGAGAGAGGGCGAGCGTCATGCCAATTCGGTGCCGTTCGGTTCGATCAGACCGGGTTTTGAGACCATCGGAGCAACCGGCTCACTCAGCGTTGCGTGTATGCAGAAAGGGATAGGATTTGGCAATCGCCATGATCAGATCCTGCAGCCCCTTGCCATCGACTTCTTCGGCCAGTTCATCGATCGTCCATTCATCGTAGGATTCGAGATGCCGGCCCAATGCGTAGGCCAAAAGATGACGGATGAAGCCACGATGAAAATCTCCATCCCGTTGCCGTAGGGCATCTTTGAACTCAACGATCCCCGCGTAGTCGTGCTCGCGCATCAGGATACCGCCGGAATCGACCGGGAACTTGCCATAGGATTCCCGCCACTGGCCGATGGCGTCGAAGTTTTCCAAAGGGAATCCCAAGGGATCAATGCGGCTGTGGCAGCCCGCGCAGGCGGCTTTCTCGCGATGAAGGGACAATTTTTGCCGCAGCGTCATTCCTACCTCCTGCATCTGCTGATCGTCGGCCCCCAGTTCACCGACCATCGCGGGCGGGGGCGGCGGGGGCCGGTTGAAAACGACTTCTGTGGCCCAGGCTCCCCGGTAGACTGGGCTGGTTCGCAACGGCAGCGAGGTGAGTGTGAGCGTGCTACCCATGCACAACACACCGCCGCGGGTTCGGTTGGGGAGCCGACAACGAAACCACTTACCGTTGTCCTGTCGCAATTTCCCATTTTTGTCGATCATCTGCGCCGATCTCAGTTGGGTAGCAAACTCCTTTTCGAATCCGTAAAACTTGATCAGTTCCGAATTGAGCCACGTGAAATCGGGATCTATCAAATCCGTAAGGGGACGATTCTCGATTAACACGGTTTCAAACAGCAACAGCGCCTCCTGCAGCAGCGGCGCGGCGAGCGTCTCCTTGCCCTTCGGTCCGCTGTAAAACGACGCGTAGCGCTTCGGGTCCGGCTGCGATCCCAACAGAACGTTTAGTTGCAACCATTGATAGGCAAATGACTCGGAGAGTTCCTTGGCTTTGGGATCGCGCAGCATTCGCTGGATCTGGACTTCTAGTTGTGCGGGATCATTCAGTTCTCCGGAGCGCGCGGCTGCCATCAAAGATTCGTCAGGCATGCTGCTCCAAAGAAAGTAGGAGAGTCGATTCGCGAGTTCGTGGCCCCGCAGTGTTCGAATGGGTCCGGCATTGGAACTCGCCTTTTCGGTGAGGAAAAGAAAGCGGGGCGAACTTAACACCGCCCGGATCGCCTCGGCCATGGATTCCTGTCGCGACTGTCCGTCTGCGATTCCCTTTTCGTAGAAGGAAAAAAACAGCGCCCCTTCCTCGTCCGAAACTTCGCGGCGGAAGGCGCGAGCCAGAAATTCGGCGAACTGGGTTTTCAGCTCCTTCTGCGCCGCCTCGACCGGGAGGCTTTCTTTCCTTCTCGTCTCGGAGACAACCACTGCCGCACGATCCTCGGGAAGGGCCACCTTGCCGGTGATGAAGCCCAGATCATCAAGCAGCACGTAATCTCCGGTGAACTTCGAGCCATCGACGGAGAGATCCGTGATCGCTTCTCCCGGAGGCGCCTGCCAGGAAAAGAAGGTGTTGTCCTCCCCCGCCCCGGTCTCGATTTCATCGGTCAGCGAAGCCGATTCCCCGTTGCTGAAGCGAACGGTCAGCGTGACTGGCCCCTGCGATTGCTTCGAACGACTCAAAACGACAACACCAAGCGAAGTGATTCCCTCATTCTCCCGAACTCCATCGAGTTTCAGCCCGAGCCGGAACGACTTCACGCCCTTTAGGCCGTTGGCAATATTCGCGGGTGGTGACGTTTCGTGGGCGGTGGCGAAATCGACGAACCAGAGGTCTTCGGTTGGGTTGATCAGGAGTGCCTTTTCCTGATTCCTTCCAAACGCAGCCCGGATCACACCTCCCTTCCCAGGCACCCGTGCACCGACCTGTTCTGGATGCTGAAACACGCCGCCGATGCCTTCATCGAAAGCCGAAGAAATGTGATCGCGAAACAGCCAAGACTGATCAGAGCCACCTGGGGCATCCCCCTTGATGTTGTCGACCGGAGCAAAATCGCGTCCGGCAATCGCCGGGAAGATACCGGTATCGCTCTTCTGAGACAGCGTCGGTGCTGTCGTTTTCGGACGCGGCTCGATCCCCAGCAGCGCCGCCACTTTGGAGGCCTCGTTTCCAAAATCCTCGTGATGCACCAGGCTACTGGCAACAGACAGATAACGTTCCATCAGCAGGGGTGTCACGTTGAGCGTGTCGCCCTGATTCAGGTAGCCGTGTTCCGCTCCATTGTCACCGGGGAGGTTGGCAATCTTCAGAAGCGCGGGAACTTTGGCTCCGTATTCGCGAATGAAAATATCCAGTTCGTCAGGAACTTTACCGACTGACGGGTCGAAGTAATCGCGCCGGGCCATGAGCCGTTCCGAAAAAGAAAACACGTCAGACTCCAGACCGAGCAAATCCCGCACGGTGTTGTTGTATTCCAGTCGTGTCATCCGCCGCATTACCGGCGGACCGGGATCCCGCGCGCCGCGATAGGTCGGCTGGCGGAGTATCTCGCGATTGATCCAATCGATGACGAATTCCCTTTGTTCCGCGCTCGGCTGTTTCTTTTCCTCGGGGGGCATTTCGAGAAAATGGAGCGCGTCGCGAACATGCCGAAAGGCCTCTGGATCGGCCTTGGCATCAGCTCCTGTAAGAAAGGGAAAGAGATCGAAATCGCCTTTGGGTTTGCCTGCATCTCCATCGTGACAGTCGAAGCAATAGATCTCAAGAACGGGATAGATCTTATCCTGGAACTCGTCGGCAGAGGTGAACGAGACGATGAGCAACGCATTGATGATCGCCACAAGGCGCAGTTGAAAACGAGAAACTTTCATCGGATCACACCAGTACATCTTTTAAAACTCCGGTGCTGTCGGCGAAGCGGTCCCGTTGGTTATCCGTCGCCTGCAGCAATGCCAACCACAAATCGGCCAGCGGGCGCTTGCCTTCGTAGTTCCAGTGGTGACCCGATTTCAGTTTTCCGCCAAGATTTCCGGCGAGGACGATGGGAAGATTGTTGTAGTCGTGAACTCTCCCATCCCCCATGCCTGAGCCGAGGAGGATAGCGGAATGGTCCAGCAGGGTACCCTCGCCCTCTCGGATCGACTTCATCTTCTCGACCACGTAGGCGAACTGCTGAACGTGGAAGTGATCGATCTTCTTCAGTTTCTCTTTCGCTTCGTCACCCTGGGTATGAGTCAGCACATGATGGTTCTGCGGTTGATCAAAAACCCCGTGATACATCCGCGGCGTGTCCCAGCGTTCCGGGTCGATCAAGAGTGTCGAAACGCGTGTGATATCCTGCTGAAAGGCCAGGATCATGAGATCGCCCATGAGGCGAATATAGTCATCGCGGTGCTCGGGTATCCCCTGAGGTTGCGCCATCGGTGGGGCTCCTCTTTGTTCCGCGGCATCCGTCGCCCGCTCGATCCGGCTTTCCACCGAACGAACGGAATCGAGATACTCTTCCAGCTTCGATTGATCATTGGTGCCCAGCTCCCGTTTCAGGCGCTTCGCGTCTTCGAGCACGAGGTCGAGCACGCTCTTGTCCTTTGGATTCGGTTTTCCAAAGAGCCGATGCCAGACCTCGCGCGGGTCTTTTTCCGGCGTTGAGGCATATCCCGGAGCGAGCCAGGACACGGTCTCAAAATACTTGGTCTCGCGGCTGTTGGTGTGGTTGTTGCAACTCAACTCCAGAGAAGGCAGCGGCGAATTGGTTCCCAATTCCCCGGCAAGCAACTGGTCGAGGGTGATGTTGGTTGGAAAAGCCCCATCAAGCGCTTCGGTCGGTGGAGAACTGCTCAGCCACGAGCACGCCGCCTGCGCGTGCACACCGGTTCCACCACGGAATTCGCGGTCGAGTCCGGTGAAAAGGCTGACGTGATCCCGCAGTTCCCGCAACGGTTCCAGCGAAGACGTAAATTCAAAATCCGTCCCCGTCTTTTCTGGATGCCAGGCATCCTGCACCACTCCGTTGGGGATGTAGAAAAACGCGAGACGCTTCGGCGAATTCGCGACGGCAGCCATCGAACGAGCGGGCGTCATCGCTTCAAGCAATGGCAGGCCCAGCATCGCGCCGGCACCACGAAGTAGTCTCCGTCTTGAAAGTGATTGGTGCGTCAAGAGGTTCATCTCAAAGTCCGTCGTAATTGCGACTGCGAGTCAGCTTGCCATCGATTTCGAGCCCAGGCCGGGCCGCGAGAAGTTGCTTCAGGGCCTTGCCGTTCTCATCGTCCTTGATTTCGACCTCGACCCGCTCCAACGAAGGAAGTTTCAACAACGCGTCCCAGCCATTCGCGAACGGCAGGTGATTCCTGAATTGCTGCGGGCTGAAGATGCGCAGTTTCTCAAACCCTTGCAACGCGACAAGATGGTCCGCCTGCAAACCGTCCTTCGGCTTCCACCAAAGCAGTTCCAGCTTTGGCAGCAGACGTCCGATCTCCGCCAATTGATCCGCCGTGCAATTCGTCCGATGGAATTGCAGATCCCTGACATTGGGACAAAGGCGAATCAGGTGCATGGTCTGCTCCGGCGTCAGGGGTGTATCCAACACCAGTCGCCAAACCTTCGGCATCGGGGTCGTGATCTTCTCAATCGCGAACCCATCCATCCTGAAGTTGTGTTTGATCTCGAGGATCTCGAGATTCGGCTTGCCATCGACGACCGCGGCACAATCCGGCGTCGTTGAGGCGCCGGGATTCTTCGCCATGTAGTGGAAGCCGATCTGTTTCAGCTGCGGCATCTCCTTCAAGATCGCGAGTCCTTTGTCGCCGATCGCTTGGGCCTCAAAATTCACCGCCGTGAGTTTCGGAAACTGCGAGAGCTTCGCGAGATCGTCATCATTGATACCCGGCTTTTCGCCAGCTTCTTTGTTCAGCCCCTGATGATTGATAAAAATGAGACCGGTGACATGGCCATCGTCGTCGGTCCACATTTCAAATCGCTGCGCCTTGGCCCCGAGTTCGCGGGCGAGGCTCTGCTGACCGTCGGGATCAAGATTCTGCGCTGAGAGCGGGCCCGCGGTGAGCAGGAGTAGAAGGTGAGTCAGGCGTGAAATCATCGAACCATAGATAGCGCCACGAAAACAAATCCCACGCTCAGGAAGTGGCATGGTGTGGTTCTGCGTCAAAATCGTGCTTTTCAGATAGAGGCGTCCGTTACCACCAGACTCAACAGGGTCAAGCCAGTGACCTGACAGGGTTTGGTTTCTTTCTTCAGGAAGAGCAGGTGACCGGTTGGTGCATGCCTTTTGAGAGAACGAGTCAGGCAGCCAACTTCATCCGGAGAAAAATCGACACATCGGATGGGAAGCGACTTCCGGCACCCCTAGGGTTCGCTTTTCTTCACGACCGGCGTATCCGCGGTCAATAGCAGACGAAGGAAGGTATCATCAGAAAATCGATCCCGCTCACTATCCCCCATGCGGAGAGCGACCATGTTGAGGGAGGGAATCACATACATCCGGCACTTCCCCGCACCCAGTGCGGCGAAAAGGTCGGTGCATCCGTCGTGAAAAATCCATCCACCGGGGGAACCTTTCGGGGTTGCTTGCAGGGGATGCGATCCCTGTCCCTCCGGATGGTTGAGCCAGAGGGCGAGCCCGTGTCCCGGATTCGCCTTGCTGGGAACGATCAACTCTTCGAGGAGGTCTTTCCTTACGATCTGCTTCCCTTCCCACTCACCTCCCTGAAGAAGCCACTGGCCGTATTTGGCCCACTCCTTCGCCCGGAGGAAGGCCCCGTTGGGAATGTGCGGGTTACCGGACGCGTCGTGGACCCATTCCCCGGTCGTCACCCCGATGGGGTTGAGAATGCGTTGCTTCAGGTAGTCGAGCGGGGTCTGCTGCTTCACGGTCAGCTTGCGCTTCATGATTTCTCCCAGCACGTAGTAGCAGCTCGGACCATACTGGAATTGAACTCCCGGTTCGCGCAGCGCCATGACGCCGATCGCGTGCCGGTAGAGATCAGGGGCAAGGGTTTCGCGTTCGTGCCCCTGGAGGTTTTCCACATCCTGCACCAGGCCCGCGCTCAGAGTGAGGAGGTGACGGAGGGTGATCTTGCTCTTCCGCGGATGGTTCGCCCATTCGGTCAGGGTCTTGGAGGCGGGTTCGTCGAAAGACTCGATGAGGCCGTCCTCGATCATCGCCGCGATAACCGGACCCCAGAAGCCCTTGGTGGCGCTGTGCAGGTGGGTGCTCGTTTCGGCGTCGAACCCGTTGTCGTAGCGCTCGAAGACGACTTCACCCTTTCTCATGACGAGAACAGCACGGCCGTTGTTTTCGGCGGAGTAATCGGCGGCTTTCTTGTAGGTCGCGGCATCGGGGGCAAGAGTGGCGGGTTCCCCTGGAGGCGGGTTAGGCACCGCAGTTCGGCTCATCATCTGCGCTGCCTCGGTTGCTGTGACGAAGCCGTCTTTGTCCTTGTCCGCGGCACGGAGAAATGGCCGGTCGCCCGCTTCTTCCAGCGAGATCCGGTTGTCGCCATCGCGGTCGAGGAGCGGCAGTCGCCCGGGCAACGTTTCCGTTTGCCCGGAAGCGGCCAGGGTCAGCAGCGAGAGGGCGAAGAAAGACGGAATCGAAAAACGGCAAACCTTCATACTGGCTGCATGAAACTCCGGAAGTGCCCAAATGTTTCGAAAACCAGCCTCGTCGGTCGGACGCTACCAGCCCTTCGCCAGAATGGATCTCATCATCGTTCAGGAGGTCGGCGTAACGACGATGTCGTCGATCTCGATGCCGGCTTCGCCGCCGTTCTGCATCCAGAGGAGTTTGCGCTTGGTGGCGTCGAAATTCGCGCGTGTGAGTTGGCGCGACCAGACGCCGTCCACCAACATGTCCACCGTGTCGCCCTTGAATATGAGATTCACGGTGCGCCAGGTGTTCGCGGAAAGGTCCACCTTCTCGGGCGGGAAGTGCTCGTTGGTGCGGTAAACCTTGCTGACCGGATCAGCCGGCCGCTTGTTCTGGCGGAGCGGGTGATTCGGGTCCGAAGTCCTCCCGCACGGAGAACGTCTCCTGCGGCGCGTCGTCGGCAGGAAGCGCAGACAGCGGTGTCAGTAGCAGGGCGGCAAGGAAGGTGAGATGGATGTGATCAGGACTGAACAGGACGGATTTCATGGTCGGGTGATCTCCTGGATGAAGATGTTGCGGAACTCCACCGCATCCTTGTGATTCTGCAAGGTGATGGGCCCCTCGGCAGGGATGTCCTTCACTCGGGCACCTTGGATCACTTGTGCGCCGTTGAGCGACACGTCTACGCGATCGACGCGCAGCGTGATCACAAAGCGGTTCCACTCTCCCAGGCCTTTGTCGGCGCGGGTCGAGGGCATGGTTTTGAGGCGTTCTTCCTGGGTGGCTTGCAGGTCTTTGAACTTCGTGCCGACCTCGCCGCTGCCGCAGGGCTGGCACCAGATGTTCACCTGCGCGAGACGTGCGCCACGCAGGTAGATACCGCTGTCGCCCCAGGTGAGATTGTCCTTCATGATCGTCTTGCCCTCGGCGTCGGTGTAAAAGGTGCCGTCGTCCTTGAGCCATTGATGCGGCCTGACGTGCGGTTCGCCGGTGAGACGCCAATCGATCATCAACGTGAAGTCCTTGAAGTGCTTCTCGGTGGCGAGGTTGTAGTCCCTGCCTTTCTCACGCGGAGGTTCGTCCGTGCGCAGTCGGATCACGCCATCGGCAATCTCCCACACGCCGTCGAGATGTGCAGGATGATCCCAGTTGGCCCAGGTTTTGCCATCGAAGAGTGGCGTGAAGCCTTTGGGCGCGGTGGTCGTGTCGCTTGCCGCCACGGGAGCCCAGCGCTCGGTCTGGGTCTTGCGGAAGTCGACATCGCAGTCGTTGTGCGCGGAGATGTTCTCTCGGGTGGCACCGCGATGGATGACGGCGTTGAGTTTCGCGGTCAGCGTGGCGACGATGTCAGGGTGCTGGTCGGCGAGGTTGTTTGCCTCGGCAATATCGTGTTCCAGATCGTATAGCTCGGCGATAGTGGCCTGTCCGCGCGAGGCTTCGACGTTTTTCCCGGCCATGCGATAGACGATCTTCCATGAACCATCGCGCAAGGCGAACTCGCCCATATTCGAGTGGCTCACGAGTCCTGTGCGGGTGCCTTCTCCCTCGCCGAGGAGGTCAGGCAGGAAGCTGATGCTGTCTTCTGCGCCATCGGCAGGCAAGGGATCGCCCACGACTCCGGCGAAAGTCGCGAACAAGTCGGTCAGTGACACCGTGCGATCGCTCGCTGATCCGGCGGCAACTTTCCCCGGCCAGCGGACGACCAGCGGCACACGATGCCCGCCCTCCCAGATGTCGCCCTTGTGACCACGATACGGACCGCTCGGTTGATGCCCGGCTTTGATCAAATCGTCCCAGCCGGTGTAGTGCGAATGACCGTTGTCCGCCGTGAAGACGACGAGCGTGTTGTCCGCGATGCCCGCCTCTTCCACGGCCTCCATCACCTGCCCGGCGGACCAGTCCGTTTCCATGACAAAATCCGCCACCGGCGCGATGCCGCTCTTCCCGCGAAAAGCCGCCGACGGAACGACGGGCTCGTGCGGTGAAGTTTGCGCGAAGTAGAGGAAGAAGGGCTCTTCCTTTTCGGCACGATCGTGGATGTAGTCGACCGCACGCTTCGTGATCTCCGGCAAAATGGCCTGCAGTCGCCAACCCGGTGCCGACGGACTGCCGTTGAAGGCCACCGGAAGCGCGATGCCTTCTTCGGGATCTACCTGATAGGCCTCGGTCGGCAGGATCGCGACGTGATCGTTTTCGATCCAGGTAAAGGGCGGGAGGTTGGGAAGATCGACGCCGAAGAAGTGGTCAAACCCGCGATCCACCGGGCCACCGGCCACCGGCTTTTCGAAGTCCCATTTCAGATTCTTTTGCCCATTCGGCTTCGCCGTCATCTGACTCGGTTGCGGTCCCACCCAGTTCCAGCCGAGATGCCATTTGCCGATGCAGGCGGCGTGGTAGCCATGCTCACGCAGGAATCCGGGCAGCGTCGGGCGCAGGTCGTCGATCAGGGGCGGCTCGTAGGCGGCGACCACCCATTCCTGAAGCCGGGTGCGCCAGGCGTAGCGTCCGGCAAGCAGACCATAGCGCGTCGGCGAGCAGACAGCGGACGGGCTGTGGGCATCGGTGAAGCTCATGCCCTCGCTCACGAGCCGATCCAGATTCGGTGTAGCGATTTTGTTGTCCGGGTAATGCGACTGGATGTCACCAACACCGAAATCATCCGCGAGGATGACGATGATGTTGGGGCGTTTGTCAGGCCCGGGGTCTGCTGCGCAAAGCGTGGTGAGCGGTACGAGCAACAGGACGGCGAGCAGTGTGCAGGTGGCTTTCATTGTTTACAGATCGGCCTTTTTCACTCCCGCACAAAACCGAAGGCAATGTCCCGCAGTCCCTGGGCGCCGTGAACGTGCTTCGTTTCCGGCTCGAAGGTGTAAACTTGGTCCCAACTTTTGCCACCGTCGCCGCTCCGTAGAATGTTGAAACGCTGGCGGTCGATGCTGATCAGCGTACCTCCGGGGGAGGCGACGATTCGCCCGGCAGGAACTTTGTCGGGGAGATCCCTCCACGATTTCCCGTCGCTGCTTGCGCGTGGGGGAACACCGGTCAGCCAGAACTCGCCGTTCACCACGCTGAGCTGGGCCCGTGTCGTTCCAGTAGGAAATGGGCCGTGCCAGGTATTTCCGGCATCGGCGGAAACGAACGCATTCTCCGCCGTCTTGTCGATGAGAACGACAAGCGATCCGTTGGAATCCATGCCGCTGTATCCCTGGCATTTTTCGTTCAAGGTCTTCGGTTCCAGCCAGGTCCACGTCTTCCCGAGATCGTCCGAGGCGAAAAGGTTGCCAAAGACCGGATTCTCCTTCGACCGGTCATTTCCGAGGGCGAGAAAACGTCCCGTCGTATCGCCGCAATAGAGGGGATCGACATGGTGGGTCACCAGTTTGCGTGTTCGCGGGTCGTCTTTGAATTCACGCAGGAAGAAGGTGGAAAACGTTTTACCGAAATCCGAGGTCGCGGCCGTGCTCATGTAGCCGGTGGCGACAAAGGTGCCCTTCCCTCCCGCCATGCCATATGTCATCGGCATCGCGGTCGGATCTTCCTTGGCTTCCTTCACACCGGCAAGCGTCGTCGATCCGTCGGTGAGGTGTCGCCAGTTCACGCCATCTTCGGAGGCAAGGTAAGAGGTGATGGCGCCCCAGCCGACCGGGACGACGAAGACGCCCTCCGAATACGCGACCGACTTGCAGGCCCACATTCCGTGATCGGAACCGGGATAGCCCCAGAAACCCTGGGACCAAGTCTTTCCATCATCGCGAGAAAGGAGAATCCTTCCGCCATGCCCGACGGCGACGAAGACCGGCACTTTCGGGTCGGGTTTGAAGTCGCCACCAAGTGGAATTTCGGAGCGGCGTTTCTCAGCACCCGCGACGAACTCAGGCGGTAAATCGGCAGCATTGGCCAGCGGAGCGATTGCGAGAAAAATCGCGAGGAGATGGAAGGAAACCGAGGTCGTTCTCATTTCAAAGGTGGATGGCGGTCAAGATGAGCTCATTCCTCACCGGCATAATAGTCCACGTCCTCGGTCGAAACGACTCGTCCTTCGGGGTGGAGCCAGCGTTTCCCAGTGCGGGTGTAAGTGCCGACATCGGCTGGGTGGTGGTCGGAGATCACATAGTAGACGAGCGGCTCGGAACCAACATTCTCGATCTGATGGCCGTCGCCCGGATGGCAGATGACATGATCGCCGGCCACCAGTTCTTCCGGTTTGCCTTCGGCACTGTGAAGCAGGCCACTGCCGGAGAGAATGATGTAGTATTCCGTCTGCGCCGCGTGAGAGTGCATCGGATAATTGGCCTTGCCCGGAAGCAATGTCGCCAGTTCGATGTCGAAAGGATGTCCGCCTCCCCATGGACCGATGTTCTTCGTTCCTCCGAGGGCGAGCGAGACGTGCTGTCGCTCCATTTCAAAACGACCTTTTGGCGATCGGCGATGTTCGACGGGGACTTGGGACAGGTTGATCTTGTTCATGTTGGAAAACAGGCTGCAAATTCGGAAAAAACGGTGTGGCAACCATTTGAGTCAACCCTGTTGGGTTCGCGACTTAACCCTCTTCAGTCGTCTTACCGCTCATTCGAAAAGGTCAGGAAAATTCGAGCCCTTTCAACGGGCCGGTCGAGCTACCGAATTCCTTGTCGGCGAAACCGAACTGATTCAGCACGCTGAGGTAGAGATTGCTCAAGGGCTCAGTGCCTGGTTCGAAGGCGAGGTGTTGGCCGTGATCGTAGTTCCCACCAATCAGCAGCACGGGCAGATCCTTGTTGGAGTGGTTCGAAGCGTTGCCGAGATTTGAGGTCACTACGATGGTGGTCCTGTCGAGCAAAGTCCGGTCACCTTCCCTGTCGTTTATCAGATTGGTCAGCAGAATCTTCAACTCCTCAAAGAAGGCTTTCTCAATCAGTTTCAGCTGGCCAATATTGTTGGGGTCCATCCCGTGGTGTGAGAGTGGATGATAACCGTTGCTGACACCTTGGATGTTGACGTTGTTCTGCTGAAACCAGCCCGACGTGATGACCCGGGTCGAGTCAGTCTTGAAGGCGAGATGGATCATGTCGCAGACGTTGCGCATCTGGGTGACGATCTCGGCGCTGCTGGCGGGATCCTGTGGCATCGGCACATCAACCGTGGGCTTCGGGGTGTGGACCCAACTCTCTGATTTCACGAGGCGCCGCTCAGTCTCCCGGACTGACTCGAAGTATTCCTCCAGCTTGTTTTGATCGGAATCGGAAAGACTCGGCTGCAGAGCTTCGGCCTGACGACGGATGAGATCGGTGATGCTTTTCCCGTGGCCAATCTCGCGCAACATTTTTTCGGCATTGGCACCGCCTTCGTCGACGAAAAGCCTGGCGTAAACCTGAGACATCTTGCTCTCCGCCGGGACCATCGTTCCCCCGTCGGTCCAGCTGAAAATATTGCGTCCCGCCGAAAGCGGCAGTGAGTCAAAACGGGTCTGGCTGCCGATTTTTCCGGCGAGATACTGATCGAGCGATCGGACATTCCGCTTGTTCGAGGGAACTCCGGTAAAGATCCGCGCCTCGGCCGAGTGCCCGCCGTTCACGTCGGGATGCTCGAGACCGGAGCAGATCGTGAAATGATCGCGGAACTCGTCGATGATGGAGAGATACTCGCTGGTTTGGTATCCTGCCCCCGTTTCGGAGGGAATGATCGCATCGCGATAGAGGCCCAGCGGCAGACAGAACAGGAGAAGTCGCTGGGGCGTATCGCCGCTCCTCGCTTCATTGGCTAGGGACTCGAACCAAGGAAGTCCGAGAGTGACTCCGGAGGCTTTGAGGAAGGTTCTTCTGTTCATATTCGATCGTTGCTGAATTCCAATACTCACGGTCGTCGGAAGAGTTCGCTTGCTACCAACCCGTGGATCATCGTCCGCATCCCGCCACCACTTCCTTTTGTATCGGTGGCAATGGCACGCAGGTCGGGCTCGTCGGCGAAATCCATCTTTCTGCCGAGCGCATACGTGGCCAACTTGTGGGCGAGGTTTTCATAAACCAGTCCTTCGTCCTGGAGCAGCAGTTGCCGAAACTCCCGGAAATCGGCGAAGGCGCCCAGCCGCGGAATGGTGTCGCTGGCGGAGACCGGTTTGCCGTCGACCAGCTTTGGGTATTTGGGATTGTTGGACGGATCGAGAGCACGGTAGTTCTCCCGCCATCCTCCGATGACATCGAAATTTTCCAGAGCGATACCGTAGGGGTCGATCTTCTGGTGGCAACTGGCGCACTGGGCGATTTCACGATGTTTCTCCAGTTGTTCCTGAATCGTGGTAGCACCCCGGATATCGGGCTCGATCGGCGGGACGTCAGGCGGCGGCGGAGGCGCGGGGTTGCCGAGAAGGTGATCGAGCACGAAGACACCACGAACGACGGGCGAAGTGGTCGTGCCGTTGGAAGTCACGTTGAGAAGGCTCGCCTGGGTGAGCAATCCGCCACGGACCGTTTTTGTTTTATCAAGAGAGACGCGGCGGAAATGGTTGCCCGCGACGCCGGGGATACCGTAGTGCTCGGCGAGACGATCGTTGAGCATGGCCCAATCCGAATCGATCAGGTTCGAGAGCGGTTCATCTTTCTCCAGCATTTCGCGGACAAAAGTTCGCGTCTCTTCGACCATCGCCATCTCCAACTGCGGATCATACTCCGGGTAGAGTTTCGAGTCCGGTTGCATTTCGCCGACGAGGTCGACCTTGAGCCACTGCCCGACGAAATCCGCGAGAAAACGTTCCGCTTTGTCATCGGCGAGAAGGCGTTCGACCTCGGCCTTCAGGGTTTCCGGTTCGGTGAGTTTTCCACTGGCGGCAAGTTGCAGGAGCTTCGCGTCAGGCGAGGATCGCCACAGGAAATACGACAGCCGATTGGCGAGGGCATAGGCGTCGGGACTTTCCCCGGGCTCGACGTGGTAGAGAAAAAGCGGAGAGGCCATCATGGCTTTGACGGTGAGCTTGAAGGCACTGAGCGGTGCTTCATTTGCAACGCGCATGGACTGATAAAAGTTGGCATAGTCGTGCACCACCGATTCAGCAACGGGACGGCGGAAAAGGTGCGGCGCGAGGTCTCCGATGATGTTCGGCATTTCGTCGTCCGAAAAGGAATCCGCCTCACGCTCACCCAGCAGCAACCGATGCCCACGCGGCGGCCATTGATCGATAAGCGGCCCCTCGATTTCGATGAAGCGGATGGCTGCGGCAACGTCCTCGCTCTCCAGAATACGCGAGCCAGGCAGCCAGTTGGTTCCATCGACCAATTCGAGCCAGACCCGCTGATTCGGCTGAAGATAAACCCGATACTCGTGGGACGACGCTTCGCCCTCCACCAACTGGACCACGTCAGCAATGGTCGGAATCTCCTCCTTGTTGGCCGATCCATGGACCACTTGCACCCGCACCGGCTTGTCCGGGCTGCGGACAGCATAACCGGCAAAAGCGAAACGATACCAACCCGGCTCGCGCACTCGAAAATCATCTTGAGTCGAGGGCTTGGTGTATTTCACTGCGATGAGCGCGTCCTCCTCACCATGATCGGGAAAGTAGGGGCTGCCATAGTTGCCACTTTCCTTCGCCTTTTTTTGCCGCTCGAGTTCCGTCTTGGTGGGCGTGTAGCCCTTCTCTTTTTCGCGGGCTTCGCGTTCCTTGCGCTTTTCCTCCTCCCGTTGGCGAATGTCTCGAAGGGTAAACCACACCGACTTCGTCTCTGGTCGATCGGTCGTCACAATGGCTCGATCGAGAATGAAATCCGTCGCCGCGAAATAGGAGTCCAACTGCTCCGCCGACATCATCAGGGCCGCACCGATGTTGTCGAAGCCGTCTTCTTTCGCGTCCTCGGGAAAACCCTCGGCAAAATCGCCTCGCACATCGAACAGATCTTCGATGGTATGTTCATACTCCGTCCGGTTGAGGCGTCGCAAGACGACTTCGCCGGTGTGGCCTCGCAGCTTCGTCGCGGCCCCGGCGAGTCGATCCTCGATCCAGGTGGTGATTGCCTCGATTTCGGCGGCGCTGGGCTGCTTCTTTTTCTCCGGCGGCATCTCGCCGAGGTGGAGATTGTCCAGGGTCAGTTGCCAGTATTCTGCATCAGTCGGTGTCTCCACCTCTTTCAGGAAATCGATGTGAAAATCTCCCTTCGCTGTTTCCGTGTCGTGGCAATCGATGCAGTAGGTGTTGAAAAAAGTGGTGAACGTTTCGGGCAGAGGCTCGGCAGCTGAGGCGGCGTTCCCGGAAAAAAGCGCGAGGGCTATCAGGCCCGCCCATGCTGATCTCCGATAAGAAGGTAGTGGAAAAGACAACATCGTAGTACTCTGGAGGATAGCCGATTCGCATTGAAATCCCACATCCGGATTCACGCACCGACCTCCCGCACCGCTCGGCCGAAGGCCTGCAAATTGGGAACGGTCATTTCAGCATACTCGCGCGANNAGCAGCCCCGGCTTCCAACGCGCGTCGAGTCGCCTGGAAAGTGGTTTCCGGATCGCTGGGAAATTTCTTCATGCCGTTCGGAACGTAATGCGGAACGTCGAAACCGATGCCGGCATAAACTTTCGCCTCCCCATTGGCACCATCCACACAGCGCTTGATCTCGCGGTACACGTATTCCGGCGAAAGGCCCTGCTCGGGAAGCTCACCCAAGTCTGGTTCGCGAGAAGCATCGTGACCGAAGAGCGCATAGTACAAATCGAGTGCCTGGTTTTCCGATAAATCATTCAACACCCGCGCCTGCATTCGCTCGATGACCCATTCACGCAGGCGTGGCCCGAGAATATCGTGGTAAACGATCGGCTTGATGAAATCGTTGTGCTTCGCCATATCCCCATAGCTGACCGCCGCTCGGTAGAAAATGTCCCAGCTGCTGCGTTGGTGATCGACATGCTGCCCTACATCCGCATTCGGTCGCTGCGCCTTGGCGGTCTGATAGACCATGGTTTGAATCTCTTCATCGGCCTGAAACCACTGCTGATACCAAGCCAACACCTCGGGGTATTTCATGAGGATCCTCAGCACAGCGGTCATGACGCCGTCGTCTGGCTTGGGCTTGCCGCTTTCGAGACTTTGAATCAATTGATAGAGCTGCGCGTAGCCTTCCTTCGCACGCTTCGGATCGATGTTGGCAGCTTCATTTCGCGCGTTGCAGTGTTCGCAAAAACAACTCGGGACATCTCCACGAAAGAGCACCTCGGATAACGGCCCGACGCGCTCCGCTCCATACTGCAAGCCATCCATCAGTTCTTCGATCGTCACGCGGATCCATTCACGGTAGTCGGGATGGTTCCAGCAAGGACCGGATGACGCCGAAGAAAAGCGCCTCGCCGAACGCCTGCGATCTGAGCCCGAGACCCGGCGACACTACCTGCATTACCTGGCCCTGCACGGTTCGCTGCAATGGGACTATGCTGAAGCGGCGACGGAGCCGATGACGCTGGCGAACCAGTCTCCGCACTCCATTGGGAAAGTCTGGGCGATGCCGCTGACCGCGGCGGCAGTCGTGTGTCTCAGCTTTTTTCTCTTCATTTCCTTTTTCAACCGAGCCGAATCACTGGTGTTCGTTGAATTCGCTGACGGTGCCGTATTTCGAAACGACCTCTCAACCGCGATTCTGGAAAGCGGTTCCGAGTTGCCTGCGGGCACCGTTCAGATTGAAAGCGCGAGCGGTTCCGCCCAATTGAGATTCGACGACGGCACATTGGTCACGCTGGAGGGCGAATCAGAGCTGGCGATTTCCGATTCCCGACAGGGAAAATGGCTGCAACTCCGTTCCGGCCGATTGTCGGCAGACGTCGCGGCACAACCGGCCGACGCTCCGCTCCGCATCACCACACCGACGGCGGAAGCCGAGGTTTTGGGCACCGCTCTGTCTTTAAACGCCAACGCCGAGGAAACCGGCCTCGCGGTCGACGAGGGTCTCGTGCGTCTGCGTCGACTGGTCGACGGACAATCGGTCGAAGTGCCGGCGCGCCACGAGGCCATTGCCACGCTGCATTCGACAGGCGAGCTTTTGATCAGAGCTTCGAGTCAGCCGAGCTCGACCTGGCGACTTGACCCTGAGGCTTCGGATGTTCGCGTCACCAAAGGCGAACCAATCCAGCGCGACGGCCAACTGGTCTACCTCGGTCAACCCTACCTTGCCGGCCATGCCTCAGATGGTGCGAAGCAGGTTCGCAGCGGAATCGCCATCAATGGGGAATTCGTCAGCTTGAATGTGAACAGCCGTTTCCGCCTCCGCTATCACAGCGAATCCCCACTCACCGTCTTTTTGGTGACACAGCGAGAGAATGGCGGCTTTGGGGGAAATTTCGAATGTCGTCTCGAATCAGAGCCACTTTTGCCTGATTCCAACGGATGGCGGGAAGCGCTCGTATCGATGAGCGATTTCCAGCCAGTCGCCGCCTTGAGGCACCGGGGCTTCCATCTCGATGGAAATACTGTCACCAAGATCATCATCTCCGTCCACGGAGACGAGTCGATACAATTGGCGACGCTTGCCGTGACGGATGAATGAATCGTCTGACGTTGATC
>JAGROX010000054.1 GCA_020440025.1 Verrucomicrobiia bacterium | reverse complement strand
GACTGGGTGAGAGCAGCAATAGCAGCGGATTTTTTCCTTTACGAACGAATGAAACGTCAGTGGCAACATCCGAAGACTCTGGAAACGGGGCGTCAGTATTGGCGTAGCCTCGGTGAACTTGAGGAGACTCCGGAATTTCGGGAATGGCTCGACCGTGAGTTTCCGCAGGGTGCTGCGGAATTGGAGGCGGATGATGTTTCGCGTCGGAATTTCGTGAAGCTGATGGGCGCGGCGACTGCGCTGGCCGGATTTGGTTCCGTTGGTTGTCATCGTCCGGTTCGTCATCTCGTGCCTTACAACGAGCATGTTGAATGGGTGGTGCCGGGTAAGGCGTTGTATTATGCCAGTGCCAAAGGGCGGCTCGGGGGGAGGGGTTGTGATCCGCTGGTGGTGACGACTCATGAGGGGCGTCCGACTCGGGTGGATGGGAATCGGCTTCATCCGGCGGTTTCTGGTGGTTCTGATGCTTTCACGCAGGCTTCGGTGCTGAATCTTTATGACCCGGATCGCTCTCGAGACTATCTGAAGAAGGGTGCGAAGGCGGATGCTGCGGCTTTTGAGTCGGAATTTCTTCAGGCTTTTCGCGAGTCTGCCAGCGGCAAGGATGTGGCCTTTCTGGTAAGTGAAGGATACGCGCCGACGCGAAATCGTCTTCTGGGTGAGGTTTCCAAGAAATTCGCTGGTGCCAAGGTCTATGGCTACGAGCCGCTTGCGGCGGCCGGTTTGGCGGCGGTGGAGTCTCAGCTTTTTGGTGAGGGTGTGGTTCAGGTTCCTCATTTTGATCGGGCGACCAAGATTCTCTCTCTGGATTCCGATTTTCTTGGTCTCGATAAGGTGGGTGAAGATCCTGTGATGGAGTTTTCTCGCGGTCGAGGCGCGGTGGATCATGGGGAGGAGATGAATCGTCTCTATGTCTTGGAGCCGGCTTTCACGCTGACTGGGGGCATGGCGGATCATCGTTATCGCCTTGCGGCGAGTCAGGTGGGAAATGTGGCGATTCTGATCGCTGCCGAGTTGGCGAAGTTGACCGGAGATGCTGCGCTGGCTGCGGCGCTGAAGCCGTTGTTGTCGAAAGTGACGGCGGCGGTTTACAACGGGGCTTGGATTCGCGAATGCGCGGCGGACCTTGCGGCTTCCAAGGGGGCTTCCTTGGTGGTGGCTGGTTCAAGGCAGTCTGAGGCGGTTCATGCGCTTGCGGCGGCGATGAATGCGGCGCTGGGTGCGTATGAGGGTGAGGAATCTGTGATTTCGCTGCTTCAGTCGGAAACTCCGGCGCTGCCTGGTTTGGTGGATCTTGCCAAGGCGATTGAGGCTGGGCAGGTGAAGACGCTTTTTATCACTTCTGAGGCCGATCCTTTGATTGATGCGCCTGCTGATCTCAAGTTGGCCGAGCTTTTCGACAAGGTGGGTTCTGTGGTTCACCTTAGTGAGCGTCGGAATGTGACGGCTCGGGCGGCGACTTGGCATGTGCCGGGGGCTCACTACCTTGAGGGGTGGGGTGATTGGCGCTCCGCTTCCGGGGTTTACTCGGTTCAGCAGCCGATGATTCACCCTCTTCATGGTGGGGTTTCTGAGATCGAATTTCTTCTCTCGCTCTTGACGGCTCCTTCGGCTGAAGGTGATGCGGCTCCGGTGGCGGGTATTCCTGCTTCTGATTCTCCCGCGCTTGCGGCGGTCAAGGAGACGCATGCTGGAATGGTGGCTTCGGCTGATTGGCGAGTCACTGTTCGCGATGGTTTTGCCAAGGGAAGTGCTTTCAAGAAGGTGGCCTCTGTGGCGGTGGATGCGGCCAAAGTGGCCGGTATCGTGGCAGCAGTGGAGGTGGTGGATGTGCCGGTTCCTTCTGCAATTGAAGTTTCTCTGGTGGCGGGTTCGTCGACCTATGATGGTCGGTTCGTGAACAACGGCTGGATGCAGGAAGCGGCTGATCCGATCACCAAATTGACGTGGGATAATGCCGCGCTGATGAGTCAGCTAACTGCCGAGAAGCTCGGAGTGAAGAATGGCGATCTCATCGAAATCACAGCGGGTGATTCAAAGGTTCAGTTGCCTGTTTTGCAAAACCCGGGTCAGGCCGATGCGACTATTCAGGTGGCGGTGGGCTACTATGGTGATGTACGTGATGGAAGTGGTGCCCAGCTGGAGATGGGTTCAGCGGCGACCGGAGTTGGTTTTTCCGTTTGGGGTCTTCGGACGAGTGCGTCGCCTTTTGTGATTTCCGGTGCCACGGTCAAGAATCTCAACACCTCCTATCCACTGGCGCTGACGTCGGAGCATTACTCGATGGAGGGCCGGGCCATTGTGCGCGAGGGCACTGTCGAGATGTATCAGGAAGACAAGACCTTTGCGGGTCGTCAGGGGATGGATGCCCATATTCCTGAAAACATCACTTTCTACGAGGGTCCTGACTACGCCAATCCTGATAGTGATCGGAACAAGGCGAACGCCAGTCCGGCCATTGATGGGCATGAGTTCAGGGTCGATGCCGATCACCAGTGGGCCATGGTGGTCGATCTGCATACCTGCATTGGTTGCAATGCCTGCAGTGTTGCCTGTCAGAGCGAAAACAACATACCCATCGTGGGCAAGGGGCAGGTCATTGCTGGCCGCGAAATGCACTGGATCCGGATGGATCGCTATTTCTCTTCTCCTTACGATTCCAAAGCGGTTTCCGAGATGGGGCTCGACTTCGAAAAAACCGGTTCGCCCGGTAAGCGCAAGGTCGACGATGACAATGTCGAAATGCTGACCCAGCCGGTGGCTTGCCAGCAGTGTGAGGCGGCTCCGTGTGAGACGGTTTGTCCGGTGAATGCTACGGTGCACACGGGTGATGGCCTTAATGCGATGACCTACAATCGTTGTATCGGTACTCGCTATTGCGCCAACAACTGCCCCTACAAGGCTCGTCGCTTTAACTACTTCGATTACAACAAGCGTCCGTTGGATCAATTGTATCAAGGCCCCTTGGCGCCTGCTGCTGGTCGCGCGACTACGACTGAGTTGTTGCAGAAAAATCCGAACGTCACGGTGCGGATGCGCGGAGTCATCGAGAAATGCACCTATTGTGTGCAGCGTCTCAGTGCAGCCAAGGTGGCGGCGAAGGTCGCGGCTCGCGATTCTTCCAACGTTCAGGTTCCCGCGAACTCGGTCACGACGGCCTGTCAGGATGCTTGTCCTGCTGGTGCCATCACCTTCGGCAACTGGAAGTTGGCCGAAGACAAGGTGACGAAGCTCAAAGGAAAGATGGGTGGTGATGGTCACGATGGTCACGCTCGTCAGTATGAACTTCTGAAATACATTGGCACTCGTCCCCGAACCAGTTATCTGGCACGAATCAAGAACCCGAATCCCAAGATGCCAGGTGCAGGCAAGGTCGGGCGCGTCACGGCTGACAT
>JAGROX010000363.1:711-2401 GCA_020440025.1 Verrucomicrobiia bacterium | reverse complement strand
AATTTCGCCGAAGTGACGGTGAACGACTGGCGCGGTTACGATCTGGTGGCGATTTGAGGGCTTAGAAAGACGGGAAAAGGCTTGCGTCTTTGCGCTGGCTCGAAAGATACTGCGACGGTCAATCGTAACCCTGACTGTTCGCCGCAATCGAATCGCCCGCCGGATGATGCTTCCCCAGAATTTCTCAAACGACCATCGCGCAAAAAGCCGGGCTCGAGTGCTGGCCCTGATGCTGGGCATCGTCCCCTTCCTATTTTTTGGTCTCGGGGAGACCGCGCAAGCTCAGCAGCGGCTGCTTCAGCGGAACTACGACAAGACCGGCAGCACCCGTATCGAGGTAGAGAGCGTCTTCTCCCCGGCCGTCGCCCGGGGATATTTGCCGGTGCGAGTGACGATTCGCAATGCCACGCCACAGAATCGGACATGGAACCTCGAGTTCGATTTTGGGTCGAGTTGGGGTGAAATGAGCTACCGCTCCAATTTTGAAGTCTCCGCCGATGCCGGGGCAGAAACGGTTCAGGAACTGCTGGTTCCTGTGCCGACTTCAATCAGCCGCGGAAGCTCCTATCGCCAACTCACGACCCGGGCCCATTGCGTCGGACTGCCGCCTGAGAGTCAGACCGATTCCTCAAACTACAGCGCCGACTGGCCGGGAATCGCGATCAGCAAAAAGCTGGCCGACCGAAATTTGAGTCAACTGAACTCGGCGATGAGCGGCGGTAGCCGATCGGGTGCGGATGTCTTTGGCGCGACCTTCGATCCCGCCACCTTGCCGGCCGACTGGCGAGCCTACACCTCCCTCGATGTGGTGATGATCACGGACGAGGAATGGAAAACGGCATCACCCAGCGCCCGACTCGCCATCCTGGAATGGATACGACTGGGAGGCCGACTGGATCTCTACACCCGCAACCCCAAGCCCGCCGAAGTGTTGATCGCCGAAGGATTCGTGGGATTAGGCAACACCGGATCCGCCACAAATCGCGGACTCGGCAAGGCGCAGGCCTGGAGTTGGAACGGTCAGGATCTCAACGCCAGTCAGATCGTGGGACGCTATCGATCAGTGCCAAATGTCGCCAATGGCTTGGCCAACGATTACCGGCGCGACTGGCCTCTGCTGCGGAGTTTTGGCAGCAAGAGCTTCAATGCGATTCTCGTGGTCCTGCTGCTGATCGTCTTCGGGGTAGTAGTGGGACCGATCAATCTTTTCGTACTCGCCAAACCGGGACGACGGCACCGTCTTTTCGTGACCACACCCATCATTTCGCTGATCGCGAGCCTGCTCATCCTCGCGCTCATTTTGCTCAGCGATGGCATCGGAGGATCCGGCCGCCGGGCGGTGCTCGCGAATCTCGAACCAGGGGCCAACGAAAAACGTCTCTACGTAATCCAAGAGCAGATCAGTCGAACCGGCGTGCTGCTGGGATCGGGATTCCAGATTTCGGAACCGGCCTTCGTCTCTCCGGTGATGCTTCCGGCTTCGCCGTGGAACCGACTCGACAACTCCTC
Source organism: Verrucomicrobiia bacterium (assembly GCA_020440025.1). Lineage (GTDB taxonomy): Bacteria > Verrucomicrobiota > Verrucomicrobiia > Verrucomicrobiales > DEV007 > JAEUHH01. The sequence goes on along the minus strand of JAGROX010000363.1, from coordinate 892 downwards.
ACAATCCGTCGCCAGTTACCACCTCAACGGCAATACTTTTCGCGGCGACTGGTTCCAGAGTCGCAGCGAGCAGGGCCACTACCTGCAAACCGTGCGCCCCACCCGGTCCCGCATCGAACTCCAGGCCGCGTCGCCGAGCGGTGAAACCCCACCGAAACTTTTCTCCAGCCTCGAATTCACC
>JAGROX010000363.1:0-642 GCA_020440025.1 Verrucomicrobiia bacterium | reverse complement strand
GGCGAGGAGATACCCCTGAAGCCGGTCAACAGTCAGGATCTGGAAAAGTGGTGGAAGTCGCAGACCGGAAATTTCAGCGCGCCACTGAGAAATCGGGCGAAGTCTCTGATCAGCGAGCCCGACCACTTTTTCGCCACCTCCACCGATTCCCAGGCGGGTTTCATCGACACCCTCGGCTCCATCCGATGGAAGGATGACTTCGCCGTCATCCATGGCTCGATACTTCCCGCCAGCGGGGTGCAACCGGAAGCGGACGCGTCCGAGCCCCCCAAGAACGAACAATAAGACTGGCAGTTCGCCGTGCGCCCATGACTGATTCCCCGAACGCCGATCCATCGCCGACACCGGATACCTCTCTGGAGACAACCCCATCTCCGCCGCCAATCCCGGCATCCAATGCAGGTCCTCCGCCTTCCATCGAGGTGCAGAATCTGCATCGGCATTTCGGTTCTCTGAAAGCCGTCGACGGTGTCTCATTCACCATCGAACCCGGTCAGGTGGTCGGCTTTGTCGGGGCCAACGGTGCCGGGAAAACCACCACCATGCGCATTCTCGCGACGCTGGACTATCCCAATCGCGGGCTGGTCAAAGTGTGCGGCATTGACGTGGTTCAGTATCCGTCCCTGGTGCGTTCCCGCATCG
>JAGROX010000362.1:1646-13625 GCA_020440025.1 Verrucomicrobiia bacterium | reverse complement strand
CCGGTAAACCCGCAGACCTCGGAAATTTGGCGACCGGTCAGATACATCGACAGATCCAACCAGTGAAGCCCGAGCCAGATGAGATGCCCTCCTCCCGCCCGCGCGCGATCCGCGAACCAACTCTGATGATAGCTTTCGCTCTTCAGTCGAGTCTGATCCGCCACCAAGTGAATTTCCGCGCCGTAGAGGTCACCGATGACACCGTCACTGATCAACTTTCGAGCATATTGAACCGATGGCGTGATCCGATTTGCCAGTGCGATCATGAAATGGAGTTTCTTGGCTTCCGCCTTTTTCACCATGGCCTCGAAATCAGCCACCCGAATGCAGGCCGGCTTCTCGGCAAATACGTGACAGCCCGCTTCGAGCGCCTGATCGATCACTGGCGGCGCATTGACCGCTTCCATGCTGACGACGGCGAGTTCCGGCCTGGCCTCCATCAGCAACTTTGCCGGGTCTTCGAAAACAGCCGCCAGTTTTTCTCCCAGTGCCACGCGGGCGGCATTGAATGATTCGCCGCTCGGATCACAGAGAACGACGTTCTCGCATTCCTCGATTTCAGCGAGCGCCTCAAAGTAAGCGCCGAGGTGGGCTCCTCCAGATTCGGTAAAAACTCCGACGTGAATGGTTTTCTCAGGCATGTCGATAATCATCGTCAAAGAGCAGCAAAAACGTCAATCCCCCTCCCCTCCGTATTCACGGCAACGATTCGCACTTGATGCGAGGGCTTCAAAACAGTACGAAACCTCATGTTCAAATGCGTATTCTTCTGGTGCCTGGGAATGATCGGGTTCGCTTCCTCTGCTCTTGCCGCAGATCGGCCCAATGTCCTCTGGATCATGTCCGAGGATAATTCGAAGCACTATCTCAAACTATTTGATGCCGACGGCGCTCCCGCCCCAAACATCGAAGCTCTCGCCAAGCATGGCCTCACCTTCGACCGGGCTTTTTCCAATGCCCCGGTCTGCTCGGTTGCCCGCACCACTCTGATCACGAGTTGCTACGCACCGCGCATCGGGACCCAGTTCCATCGCAAGGCCAAATTGGCAGCCATGCCCGAGGGACTGAAAATGTTTCCCACCTACCTCAAGGAGGCTGGCTACTACACCAGCAACAATTCGAAGGAAGACTACAACGCAGAGAAATCGGAGAAGATCTGGGATGACTCGTCAAACAAGGCCCACTGGCGGAATCGCCCGAAAAGCGAGCAGCCGTTTTTCCATGTGCAGACTTACACGATGTCGCACGAAAGCTCGCTCCATTTTCCAGCCGAGTTGATGACGACCGAGAAGACACTGACCGATCCCGCTTCCGTCAAACTCGCCCCCATTCATCCCGACACACCGACTTTTCGCTACACCTTGGCGCGCTACCACGACCGCATGGGCGTGATCGATGACGCAGTCGGTGACCTGGTCGCCCAGTTGGAGAAAGACGGACTGCTCGAGGACACCTTCATCTTCTACTTCGGCGATCACGGAGGCGTCCTACCAGGCAGCAAGGGCTACGCCTACGAGCGAGGGCTCCACGTCCCCTTGGTGGTTCGGGTGCCTGAAAAATGGAAGCACCTCGTCGACGCCCCCAAGGGAACCCGGGTGAAGGGCTTCGTCAGTTTCATCGACTTTGGCCCCACGGTCCTCAACCTCGCCGGAGTCAAGGTTCCTGATCAGGTCGATGGCAGAGCCTTCCTCGGAAATGGCACCAGCCTGAGCGAAGTGAATGCCAGGGATCAGGTCTTCGGTCACGCCGACCGGATGGATGAAAAATACGAGATGGTCCGCACGCTGCGGAAAGGAAAATACAAATACATCCGCAACTACGAAGCATTCTATCCCGACGGTCTGCAAAACAACTATCGCTACAACATGCTCGCCTACGAGGACTGGCGGACGCAGTTCAAGGCCGGCAAGCTGAACCCCGTTCAATCCCAGTTTTTCGAACCTAAGGCGCCCGAAGCGCTCTACGATATCGATGCCGATCCTTGGGAAACCAAAAACCTAGCCACCAACCCCGAGTTTGCCGAAACCCTCGCCGATTTGCGCGGGCGTCTTCAGGCGCAGGTGAAGGCGATGCCCGACTTGAGTTTTTACCCCGAAAATGTGCTCGTGGAACAGGCAATGCAGAACCCGGTCGCGTTCGGTCAGGCTCATGCCGCCGAGATCGCGACCTTGGCCGATACGGCTGACCTCGCTCTGCTTCCCTTTGCCGAGGCAACTCCCAAGTTGGTCGCGGCGCTCGAATCGGAGAACCCCTGGGTTCGCTATTGGGCACTGACGGCGCTCTGCGTCTTCGGCGACGAAGCCAAAGCCATCGCCCCTGGCATTCGCAAATCATTGGCCGACAGCGAGCGACTCAACCGGGTCCGAGCCGCAACATTCCTGGCCGAAGTGGGCGAGGAAAATCCCCGCCCCACCTTCATGGAAGCCCTGAAAACTTCCGATTCCGAGGTCGAAACCCAGATCATCATGAACATGCTGGTCTACCTCCGAGACCACGGACCGAAGATCGATTTTCAGGTCACTCGCGCCGACGTCAAATCCGGCGGAGGCGAAGTCGAGCGTCGCCTTTTCTACCTCACCGGCGTTGGTGATCCCAAGGGAGGGAAGAACAAGAAGAAAGCAAAGAAGTAACTTCTCGTGAGCGACGCACTCGACATGGATCGCCGAGACCTGCTGAAAAGCGTCGTCACCGGCTCGGCGGTCAGCGCATTGGCCGCTTTGCAAACTCCCGCCATTTCAGCAGACTCTCCGTCCATGTCTCCAGACCAACTTCGCGAACAACTCCAACGCTGCCTGGGCGGCCCATGGCCCGAGGCCTGTCCCCTGGCCCCGGTCTACCGAGAAACCATCCAGAAGGATGGCTATCGGATCGAGTCCCTGACATACGAAGCCGAACCCGGGGATGCCATTCCCGCGCTTCTCATCATCCCTGATGGCGTCGACGCCGACCATCCCGCGCCAGCCGTCGCGATCTGGCATCAGCATGCGGGACAATATCACCTCGGCAAAAGCGAACCCGCCGGTCTCGACGGCGATCCCATGCATCACACCGGCGTCGCTTTGGCCAGGGAGGGCTACGTCGTCCTCTGTCCCGATGCCCTCTGTTTTGAGGAACGCCAGGATCCCAGCGGCAAACTGCAGAAGGGCAATTTCGAACGCTTTGAGTTTCTTCGCTACGTCGTCGATGGAAAATCAATGGCATGGAAGAACATTGTCGACATGCGCCGAGCGATCGATTTCCTCGTCTCTCGACCCGAGGTAAATGCGGACCTCATCGGCTGCTACGGTCATTCCATGGGCTCGACCCACACCTGGCTGGTCGGTCCCTTCGAACCCAGACTCAAAGCCCTCGTCGGCAATTGCTGCCTTCCGACCTACTCCGCCATTCACGAACACCACCTGCTTCACTGTTTTCCCAATTTTGTCCCCGGCTGGCAGGCATTTGGCGATACGCCAGAGATCGCCGCGTTGATCGCCCCACGCGCCCTGCATTTGAATCTCGGTGAAACCGACGGCGGCAGCCCGATCGAGCATGCCCGCGCCGGAGTCGATCGCATCGCCGCAGTCTATGGTGCGCAGAATGCTTCCGATCAGTTCAGCGCATTCATCGAACCCGACACCGGTCACGTGCTCTCGGAAGCCATGTGGGAAAAGACCAAGACCCACTTCGCAAAACACCTGAAAGCGTGAACCTTCCACCATTCTCGATCCTCAATCCCAGCTCCTCGATCCTTTCCCCATGAGACTCGCCAATAAAATTGCCCTCGTCACCGGTGCCGCCCGCGGCATCGGCAAAGGCTGCGCCATCGCTCTCGCCGAAGCCGGTGCCGACATCGTTCTCAATGACCGACCGGGCAGCCCGGACATCGATGCCACCGCCGAAGAAATCCGCGCCCTCGGTCGGCACTGCTGGGCGGTCGAATCCGACATCTTCAATCGCACCGGATGCGAGTCACTCGCCGAGGCGGCCATCGGAGAAGCAGGACGCATCGACATCCTCATCAGCAATCCCGCCTTCAGTCGCCGCGAGACCTTCCTCAACTATGACCCCGACATTTTTGATCGCACCCTGCAGGGTGCGCTCGCGAGCGGCTTTCACATGAGCCAACTCATCGCCCGTCATCTGGTGGAACGAGGCGAGGGCGGCAAAATTGTTTTCATCTCATCCGTCCATGGCGAAATGGCCTTTCCCCGAGCGGTGGCCTACAATGCCGCCAAGGCAGGCTTGAATCACATGATGCGGACCATCGCCGGCGAACTCGTCGGGCATCGAATCAACGTCAACACCATCGCTCCCGGTTGGATCGACACCCCCGGCGAGCGCGAGACTTTTCCTGCCGATGTCATGGCCACCGCAGGCGCAGGCATTCCCTGGGGACGAATCGGAACTCCCGCCGATATCGGCAAGGCCGCCGTCTATCTCTGTTCCGACGACGCCGACTACGTCACCGGAGAAATTCTCACCGTCGATGGCGGCATCCGCCTCAAAGGTTACCTCGATCATCAGCCGCCAAAATCCGCGACGGAAGAATAAGGATCATGGCCTTTCAGTTGAAAGAGTATGCCAGCGGCAAAGAGGGACCTCATCTCCTGATCACCGGTGGTGTTCACGGCGATGAGTTCGAGCCCATGACCGCGATCCGATCTCTCATCCGACATTTCGATTCGGACCTTCGCCTGCAACAGGGTTCCCTCACTCTCATTCCCGTTGTCAACGAGGCCGCCTTTCTCCGAGGTCACCGTTGCGCCGGCGAGGACAATCTCGATCTGGCCCGGACCTGCCCGGGCCGTCCCGACGGTTCCGTCACCGAGCGAACCGCCCACGCCTTGTCCGAGCTCATTCGTCAAGCCGACCTCTACATCGATCTTCACACCGGCGGCACCGAGTTTGCCGTCACTCCCTTGGCCGGATACATGATGGTTTCCGATCCCGAGATTCTGGATCGCAGTCGCCGCATGGCTCGCGCCTTCAATCTGCCTGTCATCTGGGGTACGACTCCCGATCTCGATGGTCGATCCATGTCAATCGCTCGCGACGCCGGGATTCCTGCCATCTACACCGAGTATCTCGGATCTGCCACCTGCTCGCCGGACGGCACCGCTTCCAATGTCGATGGTTGCCTCAATGTGATGGCCGAGTTTGGAATGATCGAACGCGATCGTCCGTCCAGCCAAGTGCAGCATGTCATCGAGGACACCCGCCCCGGCTCCGGCCACATGCAGGTCTGCCATCCCTCCCCCATCGATGGGTATTTCGAAAGCCGGGTCACCGTCGGTGAACTCGTTCAAAAAGATCAAACATTGGGACAAGTCGTCGATCTGCTTGGCACCGTGAGCCATCCCATCCTCGCTGATCAGGACGGAATCATCATCATGTTGCGAACGTTTCCTCGAGTCCTCAGCGGTGACTCGGTCGGAGTCGTCGCACCCATCGATCCCCAACATTCTTGAGAAAGATGCCAAGGCCTCCTGCAGAAAGCGGCATCTGGCAATGGGCCGACCTCCTCGGCAATGCTCCGCCCGCCGAATCGCGCATCACTCTCGGCGAAGGAAACACCCCGTTGGTGCGCTCCCAACACGTCGGCCCGGCGGCAGGATTGCCCCAACTGTATTTCAAACTTGAGTCCAACAATCCTTCAGGTTCCTACAAGGATCGCTTTGCGGTGTCTGCCGTTTCCCACATGCGGGCAAGGGGCGCACAGCACTGCCTCGCCACCTCCAGCGGCAACACCGGTTCCGCCCTCGCCGCCGCGTGCGCGGTCGCCGGCATTCCCTGCCGACTCGCCATTGTCGAGCCCGCACCCGATGGAAAACTGCGGCAGATGCTGGCCTACGGTGCCGAGCTTTACCGCATCCGCGGATTCGGGATCGATCCGGACATCACCGAGCGAACCTTCTCGCGGTTGAAAGATCTCGGACATCGGCCCGGCTGGGCGCTTCAGGTCAGTGCCCTCGCCGTCAGCCCTGAGGGCATGAGCGGTGTCGAGACGCTGGCCTATGAACTTGACGCCGATCTCGATGCGAAGATCGATCACGTATTTCTCCCCGCCGGTGGGGGCGGTCTCTGTCTCGCTGTGGCGCGGGGATTCGAGAAATGTGCGGCGACTCCGGCCATCCAGTGTGTTCAACCCGAGGGCAACGACACCATGGCCGGACCTCTTCGTGAGGGGCGGGATTTTGGGCGAAAAGCAGATCCCTGCACCACAAACATCAGCGGACTTCAGGTGCCCAACCTGCTAGACGCAGATGCCGTCATCGCCGCCTGCCGAAAAAGCGGCGGCACCGGGCATCTCGTCAGTGACGAGTCCATTTTCGAACTTCAACGCCGCCTCGCACGCGAGGAAGGCATCTTTTGCGAACCCGCCGGAGCCGTGGCCTTGGCAGGAGCCTTACAGGCAGCTCAGAGCGGAGAGATTGATCGCGATGCCGCCATCGTTTGCGTGGTCACCGGTAGTGGATTTAAAGACGAGGCTTCCGTCGAGCGAATGCTGGGGGCGGCCACGGCACCGATGGTGAATCTGGCCGATTTCGAGTCAGCGATGAGTTGACCCGAGCATTCACAACTCGGTCGGAGTGATCGTCAGTTGCTCGATGCCATCAGCCGTCACCAGATAGTTCTCCTCGATTCGAATCCCGGCCTGCAATCCGTCGTAGTAGAGGCCCGGTTCCACCGTGAAGATCTCGCCTTCCTGGAACTCGTCATCCCAGGCAGGATTCAGGTGCGGGGCCTCGTGAGGATATAGTCCGATCCCGTGTCCCAGATGATGCCAGAACGATCCACTCGGATCCGCCTCATCCAGCCACGCCTTGCAGCGATCATAGAGAGCACGACACGACGCACCGGGACGAACCATTTCCTTTACGATTTCAAACACAGACATGATCGCTTCCCAAGCCTTCTGTTGCTCGTCAGTTGGCTGTCGATTCACCGAAAAAGCCCGGCAATTGTCCGCAAAATATCCCCGATAGGCCGGACCGAGATCGAGAATGTAGAGTTCGCCATCCGCCGCGACGACACCGCTGCGCGCCGGGCCACCGGGCGAATTGCATTGATAATCGTTGCCCAGCGCCGTGAGTGCTTCTCCGGCTTCCTCCACGGCTGCTGAGTGTAGTTGACCAAACACCTCCAGCTCCGAAACTCCGGGCGCAATGATTTCCCGAGCTCGCCGATACATCGCGTCGGTGCAGGCAATTGCCTTGCGAATCATCGCGACTTCGTCGGCATCTTTGATCCGACGCATCTCCCACAGGTTCGAATCGATATCTGCCGTCGGTTCTCCACCCAAGGCCTCCGAGACATGGGGATAGCAGACCGAAAATTCCCCACCCCAGCGACGGATCGATCGCTGGTCTGATATCTTCCTGAGAGCGCCTCCAATCGCCTCCCGCTGTTCCATGCGTAGTGTGGCATTCCACTGCGCCTCAAAAGTCAGCACCCGATCCGCCACATGAAAATCCGGCTCGGAATTCGCGGCGACCAGGGTGCAGTCGCCGGTCAGGTCCACCACCGCCGCGGCATGCATCAACCAATGGGGTCGAAAGCCGGTCAGATACTGAACATGTTCCGGCGAAACCACGACCGCACGTTCGATCTCCAAGGTCGACATCCGTTCGCGGAGCCTCTGCTGCCGTGCGCGACAGCCCTTCGACGTGAGTTGGGGTTGAGTCATTGTCATTTCGCTTCCTTTACCAGGCCGTCCATCCACCATCCACCAGCAAGTTCTGTCCGGTGATGTAAGTGCTCGCGTCACTCGCCAAAAATACCACCGCGCCCTTCAACTCCTCTGGTCGGCCCATGCGACCCATCGGGGACTTGGCTTTCAGTCTCTCGACCATTTCAGGATTTGCCTTCGGTCCTGGAAATGGTCCCGGTGACAGGCAATTCACCCGTATTTCCTCTTTGGCCCAGTAGACCCCGAGATGGCGCGTCATGTGGACGATACCACCTTTCAGGGCATGATAGGCCACCGGGCTGGCGGGAACGACGCCTTCGTAGGCATCGGGATAGGAACCCACGACACCATACATGGAACCGATCAGAATCACGCTGCCACCGCCGCCTCGATCGACGGCATGATCGCGAAAACGTCGCGCCAGATCGAAGTAGGCCGTGGCATTCTCCAAGGATCGGGTGAATTCCTCACGGGTCACCGCGGTGAGATCGGAACCATTCGCTTCGTGACCGTTGTTCACGAGCACATCGATACGTCCTGTGCATTTCAACGCCCGAGCGAAACCTTCTGCGGACGATTCCTCGTCCATCTGGTCCAATGTCACGCCGAAATGCTTCGCCCCTCCCGGGCTGGGTAAGTCGGCGGCCGTCAACTCGGCCCGAACTCGATCACGGCTGGTCACGATCACACTGGCTCCTGCTTCCGCCAAAGCCCGGGCCATGGCGCCCCCCAGCCAACCGCTCGCGCCGCTGATCAGGGCCGTCTTTCCCGTAAGATCGAAAAGTTTTTGAATGTTCGTCATGTGATGAGTTCGGTCATTGGCCAATCGCCACCCACTGCCCCTCCGAGGCACTCTGGTGCGAGGCAAGGTTCACGCGCAGGGTGCGAATTCCCTCGTTCAGAGAACACAGCACCGCTTCGCTTCCTTCGATGGCATTGAGAAAGGCCTCGTTTTGTCTCAGATACATCGTGTCGCGATCCGGAACTTCCACGGGTTCGTGGTTCCATTCGCCGCCGGGCTCGGTCATCCACGACCAGCGCTTCTTGGCATACTCGACCTGAACCGTCCCGCCCTCGCAGACCACGGTCATGACGAGCTCATTCGGCTGCTGATAAAGATTCAAGGCATAGCTGCCCATGACGCCACTACCCTGCCGCGTCATGCTGTGCACCGTGTCCTCGACGGTGACGCCATCGAGAATCTGATGCGCCGCATCGGTCACGATGCGTTCGATCGATCCCACCATCCAATCGCCGACGTTGTAGAGATGAGTGATCATGTCATTGATCGCTCCACCGCCCATCTCGGGCTTCGCGAAATAGACATCCCGATAAGCCGGTCGCAGCACCGCAAATGCCTGACCCGAGGAAACTCGAAACTGCAGCGGACGTCCGAATCGCCCCGAGTCGAGCGCCGCCTTCGCCGCGATCATCGCCGGATGCCCGCGATGCACGTAGCCGACGGCCACCGTCACAGCCTTTTCTTCGACCAATTGCGCCAACGCATCCACCCCGTCGAGCGACAAACTGACCGGTTTTTCCAGCATCAGATGCACCCCCAAGCCCACCAGTCGCTTCGCCATCGGAATGTGGGTCGGTGCAGGCGTGGCGATCACGGCTGCCTCATACTCGCCTTGTTCCAGCGCCGCATCGAGACTGGCGAACGCCATCGAGTCGGGAATCCCGTAGCGTTCCGCGATGATCCCTCGCTGCTCGTCGCGGGTTTCGCAGAAGGCGATGGAATCACATCGTCCCAGCGTCTGGAAACAACGCAGATGACGCTCGCCAATGGAGCCGGTGCCAATCACAAGGAGTCTCATGGAGATGATTTGATAGAAAGATCGACCCAACAGGGTCAGGTCACCGATCCAACCCTATTGAATCGGGAAACTCAATGTCCGGATTCAACGGAAATGCGCCGATATTCGGCATTCCCTCTTTTCGCTCTCCTGTGTTTTCTTCTATAGAAGAGTCCGAATCCCATGCCCGAAACCTCGCTCAACTCCCATTCCCTCGTCGGCGTTCTGCCGGTTTTTCAAACACCCTATCGGGCCGACGAATCGATCGATTTCGAAACGCTTGCCCGCGAGATTGAATGGCTCTTTGAAAAAGGCGCGGATGGCATCGTCATGGCGATGGTTTCAGAGGTGCTGCGCCTCTCCAGCGAGGAACGTGACCATCTCGCCAAACAAGCCTGCCATCTCGCCGAGGGAAAAGGTGTGTCCGTGATCAGCGTCGGAGCTGAAAGCAGCCACACCGCTGAACGCCACGCCCGCCACGCCGAAGCCTGCGGAGCGGATGCTGTGATGGCAATTCCCCCGGTGTCCATCGGCGTGGATGAATCCGAGTTGTCGAACTATTACCGACGTCTCCTGGAAGTGATTTCCATTCCCGTGATCGTTCAGGATGCCAGCGGCTATGTGGGACGCCCCATGTCGATCTCGTTCCAAGCCAGACTTCTCGATGAATTCGGCCCGGAGCGCGTCATGTTCAAACCCGAAGCCTCGCCCATCGGCCCTCGCCTTTCCGCCCTACGCGAGGCCACCGACGGACGGGCCTGTGTGTTTGAAGGCACCGGAGGGATTGCCTTGATCGACTCTTTCCAACGTGGCATCACCGGCACCATGCCCGGGGCGGATCTCATTACCGCCATCGTGCCGCTTTGGCAGGCGCTTCAGCGGGGTGACATGGAGATCGCCGCCAGCATTCACGAACCACTCGCGGCCCTGATCTCCCTGCAAACCAGTCTCGATGGATTTCTGGCCGTGGAAAAACATCTCCTGATTCGCCAAGGCATCTTTCGCAACGAAATCATACGCGGCCCCCGCGGCTTTGTCCTCGATGAAGAAACCCGCAGCGAAGTCGATCGCCTTTTCGATCGACTGGCCGATGCCGTTTCCAACGCGGAAAACTGAACTCCAAATACTGAAAACTTTTCCCATGACCGTCGATATTCACAGTCACGCCTGGCCCTTTCCTGACGCATTCAGCGATGACTTCATCGCCCAGGCCTCCAGCGCCAAGCCAGATACGACCGTCGATCTGACCGTGACCTACGAGGCCTATCGCGCCACTGTTCCCGAGGACACGCGCACGGTCGTGTTTGGAGGAAAGGCCAAGCTCGCCGGTATCTGGGTCGATGACCGCTATATCGCTGATTATGTGAATCAGCATCCCGATACGCTGATCGGATTTCTTTCCATCGACCCAACGCAACCCGATTGGCAGGATGAACTTCGGCACGGTCACGAAGCACTCAAGCTGCGCGGCATCAAGTTGCTGCCGATGTATGCGGGTTTCAAAGTGAACGAATCCAGTCTCGATCCGCTGTGGGAATATGCGCAGAAACACGGACTGCCCGTTCTGCTTCACACCGGAACGACTTTCATTCGTCAGGCACCGTTGGAATGCACGTTTCCCCACCTCATCGAAACCGTGGCTCTGAAATATCCGGGCGTGAAGTTTATCCTCGCCCACCTCAGCCATCCCTGGGAAGGCGAGTGCATCGTGACCATCCGGAAGCATCCCAACGTCTTTGCCGACATCAGTGCCCTCCACTACCGCCCCTACCAGCTCTACCAAAGCCTGATGCTGGTTCAGGAATACGGCGTCTGGAACAAACTACTCTTCGGCTCCGACTATCCCTTCACCACGGTGAATGCCTCCATCGACGGGCTGAGAAAACTCAACGACATGGTCGAAGGCACCGCCCTGCCCCGCCTCGATCTCGATCAGATCGAAGCCTTGATTCACCGCGACAGCCTCGCTCTGCTGGGGCTCGACTGAGATCGCAGCAAGAATCGGGTGGTTCCTCGCCTGCTCCCGGCTACGCTGTCACCATGAGTGGCTACGAGCAGATGGGCCGGATCATTCGGCACCTTGATCAGCAATTTCTCGAGCAACCTTCTCTTGAGGAGCTTGCTGAGATCGCCGGCCTCAGTCCCGCTCACTTCCATCGGAAGTTTGTGTCTTGGGTCGGCATCACCCCAAAGGATTTCCTGCAGTGCCTTACCCTCGAACATGCCCGCGAACTGCTGAATCGCGGCGAGTCGGTTCTCGATGCCGCCATCGACTCCGGTCTTTCCGGTCCGGGTCGACTTCACGATCTTTGCGTCACTCTCGAAGCCGCTTCGCCGGGTGAGATCAAGAGCGGCGGCGCAGGGCTCCCCCTAAACTGGGGATCGGCTCCGACACTCTTCGGCACCTGTCTCGTGGCCGAATCTCCGCGGGGCATTTGCCACCTTTCATTTCACGATGCCCCTCCCTTTGATGGAGAATCCATCGTCCGCTCTCAGTGGCCGTCAGCC
>JAGROX010000362.1:0-1596 GCA_020440025.1 Verrucomicrobiia bacterium | reverse complement strand
TCATCTCCCGCCCAGCCAGATCAATCCCCTTTCCGGCTCTGGGTGAGGGGAACCGAATTTCAAATCCGCGTCTGGCGAGCTCTTCTGAACATTCCCCGGGGAAATCTCTCCACCTACCGCCGAATTGCGGAATCCATCGGCCAACCCATGGCATCTCGTGCAGTCGGGACAGCGATTGCCTCCAACCACATCGCCGTCCTCATTCCCTGCCACCGCGTGATTCGCGAGACTGGAGTCATTTCCGGATACCGATGGGGAGTCGGGCGAAAGCGGGCTTTCGTCGCTTGGGAAAGCGCAAAAGATTGAATCTGTGGTATCCGGTCAGGGTTGAGCAAAAGGATCAAATGACTCTGACAGAACCGGCGAGGGCGAAACAGGAATCACGGGCGATGGCCTAATTTTCTCAAGGATGAAGGACCAGAATTCGTAACTTCGATCATCGATCACCCGACGAAAGGTAGGCTCAGGAATATAACAAATCGGGGTAAGATACAACTCAATGAGCTCCAAAGTGTCTTCACCCGCTTCAGCCTCGACGCGATTCTCATCGGGAAAATAATCCACTCGATCACCTTCGAAGAACTCCATTCCCAAGCCAGATGCAATTTCACCACGAAGATCTTGCGGTCCATTCCCAGATTGAACCGCAGGTGACCGATAAAATACCGGATGAATCTCCACCTTTCTCGTTTGCCTCCACGTTGCACCTCTATCGCCCAAAGGAAGTATTTTGAACTCAAACCCATCCCGCTCATAGATCGCGGAGGCGAGTGCACAGGTATAACGCAAGGCTTCCATGAAAGGAACCGATTCAAGTTTCAGCGAGATTGGGTGGCGTGGATCGACCCACTCAATCTCAATTTTCTCATCATCCAGTGGCGGAATGACACGCTTCCGGATCTTGGCCCCCTCAGGTTGCGAATCCATCAAGCTAAATGACCAAGGGCCGTAGGGATCAATTTCACGAAGTTGTTCAAACAGTTCTTGAAGACACTCTCCAAAAGGCTGTTCGCTGAATTCCACTTTTGAGATCAAGATCTCTTTAAGAACATGATTCTCCAATCTCTCGGATTCCAATTCGAACGCCCGTTTCCTATGGTCTAGCACATCAAACAATCCCGGCAGCAGCAACCATCCAACAAGTATAGCCGTGGCAAGAATCACCAAAAAGGTTCCCTTTCGATTCCAACCTCGTGCTTTTTGCTGAGTTCCCATCGGCTGCCAACAGTGGATCTGTTTGAAGAAGTCCAAATTGATTCACTTCGATAGGTCATTGAAAAAACCATCCACCGCCTCCACAAACGGCGTCAGCCAAGGCTCGCGGCCCCACTGACCGTGCTTGGCTCCGGGGATCATGACGAATTCGTTGGGAACGCCCAATACGTCCAGTTGCTTCCGCATTTCAAGGTAACGCTCTCCTGGAGTGTCGAATTCGCCATCGAGAAACAACAGCGGCGGAGTCTTTTTGCTGATGTGGGTGATGGGTGATCCCTCGGCGTAGATCTTCGGGTTCTCAGAATACTCGGCACCGAAAAAGATGGTGCAGCTTTCGATGTGCTGATTCTTGGCTTCCTTCACCCGCGCCACTTGATCGAC
>JAGROX010000361.1:4648-8623 GCA_020440025.1 Verrucomicrobiia bacterium | reverse complement strand
AGGCAAGGAAGCCAAGGACGATCTCATTTTCACCTCCCAACCTCGGAAGGCGAAAAAAGATGGTGACGACGACAACGGCAAACAGGAAGAGGAAGAAGCCGAAGCCATCGAATCGCCGAACTGAGCGAAATCTCCTTCCCAAAGATCCCATTCAAACCCAACAGGGTCAGGTCTCGCACCTGACCCTGTTTGTTTTTGGTGGAACTTCCTCCCCCAAAGGAGCGCGACGATCCCTCGTCGCTTCACTGATGTCACGGCAGTCGCGAAAGAAAGTTCCGCACCAATCAAACCACCGCCGCCACCCCCGTCTTCACAAACGGCGGGATCGGACAACCGATGGCATCGGCAATCGCGCGGATGAGCTCGGCTTCGTGGCTGGTGACGCGGTTGTCGGCCATGACGGTGCGACCGCAGGCGTGAACGAGTCGGCGTTTCACCAGCGGCGTGGCTTCAGAGAAACGGTCCAGAGCCGCGTCAATCCGTTCCAGGTTGCAGTCCGAGATTTCCACTGGCGCCAGACTGGCGTAGGTGTGGCCTTCGATCTGACTGGCGCCATGGCGGAAGGCTTCCTGGGCGGCGGCGGGATCGCCTCGATGTCCGAGTTCTGCTAGGGTGGAAAGTAGCACGGCGGCATCTTCCTGTAGGACATCGATCTTTCGATAGCGGATTTTGAGCGGATTCCGACGACCGTAGTAGATGTCGAGATGCCGACGGATCACTTTTTGTAGAGTGAATTCGAAGAGGTCGATCTGCTGATCGCTGGCCATGAGATGGCCGATGATGTTGCGGAATCGCTCGTACTCTTCCGGGGACAGATGACGCAGGGAGGGAATCGAGAGATCGACCAGGGCGAGCTTCGCGGCAGAATGAAGCCCGGCGATTTCCCGATGCAGTTTCACCGTCGCCACGTAGGTGTTTTCATCGGTGGCTTCTCGGAGACGGCTCAATTCCACCCCGCGCAGTTGGTCGTCCTGAGCCAGCAACAGGGCAAAGAGCAGGGCTTGGGCGCCGGATTCGCTGTGGGCGGCTTCCATCCAAGCATCGGGAAATCCGGCGTGCAATTTCTGGCCATAGTCGACCTGCTCCGGGTGAACTTTTTCCAAACTGGCGAAGGCTTCGGCCTCGGTCAGTTCCATCACCTCGTCGTGACGATCCGTCGAAGCTGAAATCCGAGCACGAGACGAATGCTCGGGCGCGAGTCCGCTCACGGCCGCCGCAGCTGCCGAGGATGCGCCTCGCGATTCCCGCCGATGTTCGTCGGCACTTGGGGAAATGTCAGGCAACAGGGATTGGGAGAATTTTCCGTCCCAGTCCGGTAACAGCCGTCGAATCCGCTCCGTCAACGGGGGATGGGTCGCCATCAGGGAACTGCCCAGCGCGTTGCCGAAAAACAGATGGCTGGCCTCTTCGGCCATGGGATTGCGGATTTTCGAACCATACTTGAGCCCGCCGATTTTTTTGAGGGCTCCGGCGATGCTGTCCGGATTGCGCGTGAACTGCACCGCCGACGCGTCGGCCAGAAACTCGCGCTGCCGGGAAACCGCCGCCTTGATGAGTTTGCCAAAAAACAACCCGACGTAGCCGATGAGCATGATGGCCAGGCCGACCGCGAGCATGAAGAGCGCGCCGCCGCCGCTCTCTTTGCTGCGGGAATAGCGGGTCGTGTTGGCGGCACCCCGCAGCAGCATCTGGCCGATCATGGCGATGAAAAGTATGCCGAAGAGCAGACCGATGAGCCGCAGGTTCAGTCGCATGTCGCCGTTGAGAATGTGGGAGAACTCGTGAGCGATGACGCCCTGGAGTTCGTCGCGAGTCAGCAGCTTCATGCAGCCGCGGGTCACGCCGATGACCGCGTCGCTGGTCGATTTCCCGGCGGCAAAGGCATTGATGGAGTTCTCGTCATCCATCACATAGACCTCCGGCACCGGCACCCCGGAGGCGATGGCCATTTCCTCGATCACATTGAGCAGGCGCCGCTCGTGAAAATCGGTGGTGTTGGTATCCAGCGGACGACCGCCCAGTTCCTTGGCGACCGCCGAACCGCCTGCGCTGAGTTGGAGCGTCTTATAGCCCGATCCCAACAGAATGATGGCCGACGTCCCGAGTGCCGCGCCCGCAAACAGCGTCGGATCCCACAGGCGAAGGGGTCCTTTCTGGTCCCCCAAAAAGAATCCTGCTCCCACCACGACCGCATAGATCGACACGATGATGCCGATCACCGCGAGGATGAAGTAAAACACCAGCGCCCCGGATTTCCGACGCGCCTTTTCCTGATGCTCGAAGAAGTCCATGGGGGAGGGGAGCTTAAAGCGATTGGCGGTTAGCATTTAGCAGCCTGAAAAGAGAGCTAAATGCTAAGTGCTAAAAGCTAACCGCTTGTCTCAAAATTCCACCTTCGCCACTTCCCGCTCGGAGTCGTCGCTGACTTCGAAGAGGGTCGCCGGACCAAAGCTGAACATGCCGGCGAGGAAATTCGAGGGGAACATCTCGATCTTGTTGTTGTAGTGCATCACGGAGTCGTTGTAGGACTGCCGGGCGAAGGCGACTTTCGATTCGGTTGAGGTCAGTTCCTCTTGGAGCTGGAGCATGTTCTGATTGCTCCGCAGGTCCGGATAACTCTCGGAAAGGGCAAACATTTTGCCGAGCACACCACCGAGCCCGGATTCGGCCTGGGCGAGTCCCTGGATCGCGGCGGCATCACCGACGTTGGCGGTGGCCTGTTGGCGGGCGGTTTCGGCGGAGTTGCGGGCCTGAATCACCGCTTCCAGTGTTTCGCGTTCGTGAGTCATGAACGCTTTGGCGGTTTCGACGAGGTTGGGAATCAGATCGTGGCGCCGTTTCAGCTGCACATCAATTTGGGAAAACGCGTTCTTGTAGCGGTTCCGAAGTTGGACCAGCCCGTTGTAAAGACTGATCACGAAAATGACGAGGACCACCGGAATGGCGATGGCGAGGATGAGTAATAAAGAGCCCATGATCGTGATGTAGGTGTAAATTGAAGTGGAGACCGTTCCGTTCGCCGGAACGACAGGAACCATTAAACGATAGGATGCGTCGGTTTTCGATTACAAAACACCGGCGGCTTTGCAATCCGCTGGCCTATTTCCCTGCTGCGGTCGTCTTAGTCATCGCGACGTTGACGGGATGGTCGTCGGCATTTGCGGTCGAGGAAAAACCACCTCTTCCCAGGTGGCGAAACCTTTCCGAAAGCGAGGCCCCTTCCGTTCCGGAGCCGAGGCGCGAGTTTCGCGGGGTCTGGATCGCGACGGTCTACAATCTCGACTGGCCCTCCAAACCCGGGCTTCCCGTCGAAACTCAGCAGGCCGAGCTGCTCGACATCCTCGACCGCGCCGCCGCGCTTCACCTCAACGCCATCGTGCTCCAGGTGCGGACCATGTGCGATGCCTTCTACGAATCGCCACTGGAACCGTGGTCTTATTACCTGATGGGAGAGCTGGGACAAGCCCCGGAACCGTTTTGGGATCCGCTCGCCTTTGCGGTCGAGGCCGCTCATCAACGCGGATTGGAACTGCACGCCTGGCTGAATCCCTTTCGTGCCACCACCGCCGAATACGGCGACGTCATGCCGGCGAATCACGTGTCCAGTCAGTATCCCTGGCTGACGCGCACCTCGGGGCGTCATCTCTGGCTCGATCCCTCCTCCGAGTTCGTGCGCAATCGCTTTCTTACCGTCGCCTTCGACATCGTCAATCGCTACGACATCGATGCCATCCACATGGATGACTACTTTTACCCGTATCCGGCGAAGGGAGAGGAACCGGGATTGGATGACGAAGAAAACTGGCAGCGCTATCGATACGGCGAAGTCCTCGCCACCGGCGAGGAACCGATGGATCGCAACGAGTGGCGGCGCGAATTGGTCAACAATCTCATCGAGGAACTTTATCACGACATCAAGCGCACCAAGCCCTGGGTCAAACTTGGCATCAGTCCTTTCGGCATCTGGCGTCCGGG
>JAGROX010000361.1:0-4517 GCA_020440025.1 Verrucomicrobiia bacterium | reverse complement strand
AGTTTCACCGAACTCTATCGCTGGTGGCAGGATCAGAACATCCACGGACGCCACGTCTGGCCCGGCATTGCCGCCAGTCGCATGGGCAGCGGCGCTGAAGGGGAAAAGTGGGGCATTGCGGAAGTAGTGGGACAGATCGAAGCGACCCGCGCCTACACTGGATTCGCCCCGGCCAACGGTCAGCTTTTCTGGCACTGGGAAGCCTTTGCCACCAACCGCGGCGACATCGCCAAGCTGATCACCAAGCAGCGCTACACCGACCGGGCGCTGCCACCGCCGAGCCCGTGGTTGGCGACAGAAAAAACGACCGCGAAAATGCCGATGGCAGCGAATTTCCGGGTGAAAGCGCCCGTGACCGAGGCGAAAGAAAATGACGACGAAAAACCTGCGGCGTCTGCCCTTTGGCGCATCGGTTGGGATGCCGAGGCCGGCGTGTCCGAGGCGGTTCGCTGGTGGTCGGTGCAAGTGGGGACGAAAACCTCTAAGGACAAGGACGGGTCGGAATGGGAGTGGCAAACTGAGCGGGTGGTGCCGGGTAGTCAAAATTGGGTGCGGTTCGAATCGATCGATGGGATCGATGCGGTGGCTGTCCGGGCGGTCGATAAAGTCGGGGAACTCGGCAAGGTCAGGGTGCTGGAGCGAGTCAGCGAAACGTCGAAGAAAAAGAAGTGAGCGGCGCGCCGATTTCGGGCAAGATGGCGACGCCGATGACTTTCCTGCGCTGGTTGTTTCCCCCGGGCGAGAAGACCCATGCGATTTCCCGTGTCCTCTTTCTGCGCGGGTTGGGCGTCATTTTCCTCATCGCGATTCTGTCGTGGTGGGTGCAGATCGATGAATTGGTCGGCAGCCGCGGCCTCACCCCGATGGCGGACTATCTCGATCAGGTGGGAAAAATCCTCGACCAGCAGGAACGCGGTCGTTTCACCACCCTGCCGACCCTGTTCTGGATCAGTTCCAGCGATGGCTTCATCCACCTGGCCTGTCTCACCGGAACGATGCTCGCCGTGATGCTGGTGGCTGGGTTCGCGCCCGGACCCTGTCTGCTGGGACTCTGGGCGATCTACCTGTCCCTGCTCACCACCGGCGGTGCCTTCATGAGTTTTCAGTGGGACATCCTGCTGGTCGAAGCCGGGTTTCTCGCCATCTGGCTCGCGCCGTGGCGACGTTGGCAGATTCCGATCAGCCGCGCGGATGCGCCGCCGTTGGGCTGGGGAGAAAAGGCGATGCTCTGGCTGAGTTGGTTCGTCATTGCCAAGCTGATGTTTCAATCCGGCTGGGTCAAACTGGCCTGGGCATCGCCTGAAAACCCGGAGTGGTGGCCGGATCACACCGCGATGACCTTTCACTATTTCACCCAACCGATCCCCAACCCACTCGCCTGGTGGGCACACCAGTTGCCGACCTGGTTTCAGAAATTCTCGCTCGTGCCCATGTATGCCGTCGAATTGGGATTCCCGTTTTTGGTTTTCCTCGGTGCCCGACTTCGCCTGATCGCAGCCCTCGGATTCACCGGACTCATGCTCGCCATCGCCGCGACGGGGAACTACACCTACTTCAATTGGTTGACCATCGTGCTCTGCCTGCCGCTGGTGTCGGATCGCTACTATCTCAGGGTCGCCGCCTTGGTCAGAAAGTGGTGGTCTAAGGCAAGAAAGGTCGACTCAACAGGGTCAAGTCCGCGACCTAACCCTGTTAACTTGTCTGGTATTTCCGAGCGGCAATCATGGATCGGGCTGGGGTGGCGGGCTCCAGCCATCCTCCTGCTGGGTTTTCTGAATCTCCATGTCTGTCTCGGCGACTGGCATGAGGTGTCGGGTCGGGTGGCGAATCCCGCCTTGCCGTGGACGCATCTCGCGGTGGATCTGACACCCGAGTGGACCGATGACCTACGATCGACGCTCTCTCCGTTTCACCTTGCCAGTGGCTACGGGCTGTTCCGAACGATGACGACCGAACGGCTGGAGATCGTGTTCGAGGGCAGTCGCGATGGTGTTGAGTGGAAGGAATACGGGATGCGTTGGAAACCAGGTCGGCTCGACGAGATGCCACCCTTGGTGGCGCCGCATCAACCTCGGCTGGCCTGGCAGATGTGGTTTGCCGCCTTGGAACCCGGCTATCATCCGAGAGGCAACAGCGCCGGTTGGATGTCCGCCGTGGTGCGCGGACTGTTGACGGGCGATGATGCAACCTTGTCCTTCTTCGACGAGGATCCTTTTGTCGTATCTCCCCCCAGATATGTGCGAGGCGTGCTCTATCGCTATGAATTCACCACGCCGGAGGAACGACGAGAGACCGGCAACTGGTGGAAACGCGATCGGGTCGGTCTGTGGCTGCCCCCGGTGGGAAATTGAGCCTACTCGCGGTTCTGGGTATCGATCATCAGGGTCACGGGACCGTCGTTCACCAGAGCGACATTCATCATGGCGCCGAATTCCCCCGTGCCTACCGGCTTGCCGAGTTCCCGAGACAGAGCTGCGACGAAACTCTCATAGAGCGGAATCGCCTGCTCGGGCCGGGCGGCTTTGATGAACGAGGGGCGGGTGCCTTTTTTCGTGCTGGCGTGGAGCGTGAACTGACTGACGACGATGGCATCGCCGCCGGTATCGAGGAGGGAGCGATTCATCTTTCCCTCGTCATCCTCGAACAGGCGCAGTTGGGAAATCTTGCGCGAGAGCCAATCGACATCCGCCTCGGTGTCAGCGGTCTCGATGCCGAGTAGGATGAGAAATCCGGCGCCGATGCGGGATTTTTCCCGACCGTCGATGGTGACACTGGCTTCGGAGACGCGTTGAATCAGGGCTCGCATGAGGGAGAGAATAGCGGGAAAGGTCGAATTTTTCCAATCGAAGGGATTTTCACGCATGGGAAGGTCTGATAGGATGCGCTTTCCAAGCGGCCAGTTCGATCAGAGAATGAGCCCACGTCTCTCAGTCATCATGAATTCCCTTCTTTTCGTTCTCGGCGTCATCGTGCTTGCGATGGCTTTGCGGAGTTTCTCAAATCCTGTGGTGCGAAAAGCGGGCGCGGTAGCGATCTTGGTGGCGAGCTATCTGGTAGGCTATTTTCTCACCGGCAGTCATGTCGCCGGGATCTCCGGGGTGTTGATGTGGTTTTTGCTCCCGTGGATCGAGTTGTTGACCCGTATCCGCAAACTCCGCCTTCCGCGCCGAAAATCCCTGAGTCATCAGACGCCGCCGAACTCTCGTCGCTTTCCCCACCTCGGAGAGTTCACCGATGAAGTCGAGGCGGAGGGCTACGAACACGTCGAAGACACCGGCTGGGAGTGGGACGAATTGCAGCAGTTTTTTCGGATTTTCTATCATGCCGGGGACAAAACTCAGGCGGCGATCTGTCTGAATGAGCAGCAGGGCTTGGCGTTTGTTTTTGTGTCCCTCACCTCGCGCACTGCTGACGGGAAGACCTATCGCACTTGGAACTTCCCCTTCAGTTACACCCTGAAAATGTCGCCGGACATTCAAGTCAACCGGGTGCCGAATGCGTCTTCGTTCGTGGAACTCCAGGCCGAGCATCGCGATTTTCTCCAACGTGTCGGGGTGTCGACGGAAGCGCTCATCGCCGAAGATCCCGAAGCCTTGCCAGCTCAGATGGAGATGGAAACGCAAGTGCAGATTTCCCACAACATCGACCGTGGCTTGATCGAACCCGCCAGCGAAGATCCGGAAAAGGTGCGCTACTCCTGGCGCGGCCTGTTTTTTCTCTATGGCCAATTGGTCAAGGACATGGTGAAACTGAGCTGACTTCTGAATCCGCGATGAACTCGACCGCCGCTACCCGTTTTCCTGTGCCTGCCATCGACCAGGTCGGTGTGCAGGAACGCGCCGCGAAGTTCACGAAACGTTCCCTCAAGAATGAGGCCAAGCTGGCGGGTCTGAAAATGGCGGTGTCGATGATGGACCTGACGACCTTGGAAGGTGCTGACTCGCCGGGAAAAGTCGCCCAACTCTGCCGCAAGGCCCGTCAACCGATGGCGGCCCGCTACGATTGTCCGCCCTGCGGGGCGATCTGTGTGTATCCGACCATGGTCGCGGTGGCGAAAGAACACCTCGCCGGAACCGGGATCAATGTGGCTTCCGTGGCCACCGGTTTTCCCAGCGGACAGTATCCTCTCGAGATCCGGCTTGCCGATGTCCGGGATGCGGTGGCCTCGGGCGCCACCGAGATCGACATGGTCATCAGCCGTGGCGTGTTTTTGAGCGGGGGATTCGATCAGGTCCGGGCCGAAATCATTGCCACCAAAGAGGCCTGCGGAGACGCGCACCTGAAAGTGATCTTTGAAACCGGCGAACTGCAGACCTACGACAACGTTCGACTCGTCAGCCAGATCGCGATGGAGGCCGACGCGGATTTCATCAAGACCTCCACCGGCAAGGTGTCACCGGCCGCGACCCTGCCCGTCACTTTGGTGATGCTCGAGGCGGTCCGGGATTTTTACTACGCCACCGGCAAACGGGTGGGGGTAAAACCCGCCGGAGGCATCCGCACCGCCAAGGAAGCGC
>JAGROX010000360.1 GCA_020440025.1 Verrucomicrobiia bacterium | reverse complement strand
AGAAAGCAATCCTTGAAGGGAAAGCCGCGGTTTCTGATCAACAAGCGGCAGGGGAGCAGATGATCGACTGATCTCTTCCCTCGAACGCCCGTAGTGGGCGTTCGAACCTGAATCGGTTTGGCGGGAAACCACTCCTATTCGCTCTTCGTTTCACCCAGAAAGCCCATCGTCCGCATCCAGTTTCTTGCTAAAGTGGGCCAAGATTCGACTTCTTCGCCGATCTTCTTCATGCCGAATCCGTGACCGCCTTTGGCGAAGATGTGAAGTTCCGCCGAGGGTCCAGCCTCCGCCAGAGCCAGGTAAAACAGTGCGTTCCCGGGGGCAAAGCGTTTATCGCCATGAGCGATGACCATGAACACAGGCGGGGTGTCCTTGGTGACTTTGATCTCGGGGGAGATCTTTTTAGGATCGGCGTCGTCCTGAAGGTAAGCCGGGTAAACGAGAACCGCGAAATTGGGCTGGCAACTGACGGTGTCGATGCCGGGATTGGCAGGATAGGTGCGGGGTTCTTTGGCGGTGGTCAGCGCCATGGTGGCGAGGTGACCGCCGGCAGAGAAACCGAGAACACCGATGCGATCCGGGTCGATCTTCCACTCAGCGGCTCGCTGGCGCACGAGCGAAATGGTCCGCTGAACATCCTGCAACGGTGCGTGGTGTTTTTCGAGGCCCTCACGCCGGGGAACCCGGTACTTGAGAAGAATGGCGTTCACGCCGATGGAGTTCAGCCATTCGCAGACGTCGGTGCCCTCGTGGGAGATGGCAAGAATGCTGTAGCCACCACCAGGACAGACCACCACGGCGGCGCCAGTGTTCTTGTCGGCAGGGGCCGGATAGACGGTCATCGTGGGATTGCTGACATTCGAGACTCGCCAAATGCCGTCATTATTTTTAGCCTCCTGAGATTCCGGCATCAGTTTGAGATCAGCCTCGCCCGGCACGCCTTCCGGCCACAGCGGAATGGCTTCCTGAGGGGCCGAGATCAGCATTGGCGAGAATGTGAACATTCCGGCAGAGACAAGAAGGGCAGTGGCAAACGCTTTCATAGATGGATAGTTTCATGAAGTAGTAAGCAGATCGTCCTCACAAGCAAATTCTGAAAGACGCCATGAACGACGATACCATGCGATTTTTCACGAATTTGATGAACAGTTCAGGTCGGTGCTTCGTCCAACTAAATAGAGTGGCCCGTTAGGGCTGCTCGGAAGTTTCTCAATCAACCCCCAAATCATCACCAAAAACACTCAAACCAAGCTTCTGGCGATTGCCGCCCCGCTCGCCGGAGGTCCCACGGAAAAAAGAACGAGAGCCGAATCAACCATCCGACCCTCCTTCGAGCCCGATCAGTCAGTAACCCTGATCGATCAGGTGAGAGGATCCTGAAAAGATCCCCCAAAAGATCTCCCCGAAATGGGCAGCCGATCGCCAGACAGCGGACGTTCCGAGAACGCTCACTGCCTAACGCGATGAAAACTGCCTTCGATAGTCTGGACAAGAATCCGACTCGCCCTTCCCGCCGATTCTGGGATTGGCTGCCATGGTTCGGAGGTGGAGGTTCCACCTCCACGCCTCCTAAATCGGAGCGCCGACCACGTGAGGCTTTTGAGAAAAGGGACAGGCCCACTCTGGGAATCGCGCTTTCTTCTGGGGGCGCCAAAGGACTCGCCCACATCGGCGTGATCCAGGTTCTGGAAGAGAACGGAATCGAGATCGATGCAATTTCCGGCACCAGCATGGGTGCCTACGTGGGTGCCATGTGGGCATCCGGTCTCAATGGACAAGAACTCGAGGCCCTTTCGGCCGAAATCCAGGAACGCCGCGATCTCTGGTCGCTGGTCGATCCCGTTCCTTGGCCGCGCCGAGGCTTCATTCGCGGGCGGAAAATCGAGCATCGCCTGCGCAAGACGCTCGGTCATCGTCGTTTCGACGAATTGGCCAAGCCGCTCTATCTTCTCACGACGCAGTTGGAGAGTTTCGATCGAGTGGTCATCCATGAGGGCGACGTCGTCTCCGCAGCCATGGCCAGTTTGGCGATTCCCGGTATCGTCGTTCCCGTGGTAAGGGATGGCGTGGAGTATGTCGATGGTGGCGTCTGCGATCCGCTGCCGGTATCCGTGCTTCGCGACGAGGCGGGAGTGGACTATGTGATCGCGGTGAATGTGTTGCCTTCCATTGATGAGTTCCACGAAAGCCGAAGAGTGGAACCGGATTGCAAGAAACGTCCGCTCTGGCAGCGGCCATTTTGTTGGCTCAATCGGGAGGTTAACTGGGCCGCGCGCGGCAATCTGCTCGATATTCTAAGATCTTCTGCCATGGCTTCGCAGATGCGGGTGGTGGAGCACAGCACCGTGCTGGCTGATGTATTGATTCGCCCGGTCGACAGGGAAGCTCGTTGGCACGACTACACCGGATACCGTCGCTACATCGAGGTCGGCCGAAGAGCGGCAGAGAAAGCCTTGCCTGAGATCCTGGCACTGATTTCTGATCAGTCGCCTTCGCTGACTTCGGAAACCGGAACCCCGAATACTAGGGAGGAAGATGCACACTGACATGAACGCGAGACATTCCAAACTGGCCCGGAACTGGGACCATCTAGGTCGCGAGGAATTGCGGGATCTTCAATTTGCGCAACTCAGACGTTACCTCAAGAACTCGGTGTTACCGTTTTCCAAGTACTATGGCCGCCTCTTTGCCCGCGAAGGCATCGAGGTCGAGGATCTAAGAAGCTGGAACGACTGGGCTCGCGTTCCCTTCACTTCCAAGAAGGACCTGCTGGCCATTCCCGGCTCCGCCGCCAAGACCCGAGACTTTGTCCTGATTCCCGATCCGGAGGTGCTAAAGCGTCGGCCTTCCACGATTCTCAAGGCACTCACCCGAGGCCCGGCGGGAGCAAAGGCGGCACTGGAGCGGGAGTATCGCCCCATCCTCATGACCAGCACCACAGGGCGCTCGTCAGAGCCGGTCCCGTTTTTTTACACCCAGCACGATCTGGACAATCTCGAGGTGGCTGGCCGACGCATGATGGAGGTCTGCAATTCAAAAGCCGACTGGCGTCATCTCAATCTCTTTCCTTTCGCCCCGCACCTCGCGTTCTGGCAAGCCCACTACGCAGGGCTGGGATACAACACCTTCTGCCTGTCCACCGGTGGGGGAAAAGTCATGGGCACCGAAGGAAATGTCAGGTTGCTGGGTAAAATTCAGCCCGATGCCCTCATCGGCATGCCGACTTTTGTCTATCATGTCCTGCAACAGGCCGTAGAGCAGGCCATCGAATGTCCGACGCTGAAACGCATCGTGCTCGGAGGCGAGAAAGTCCCCGATGGCATGCGCCGAAAACTGCGCGCCCTTTGTGCCGAACTCGGTTCGCATGAGGTGGCGGTGATGGCGACCTACGGATTCACCGAGG
>JAGROX010000359.1 GCA_020440025.1 Verrucomicrobiia bacterium | reverse complement strand
GACTTTCTTAATCGACCAAGATGGCGACGCCGAGGAAGCCGTCTGATCAATTTTGGAGTTGACCCCGGCGCGCCATTCCTTTGACGTTATGGCAAAAAAATTCTGAAATGAACGATTTACCAGAATTTGGATTCACTCCGCAGTTCTTCTACATACAGGCGACAATCTTGTTGGCTTGGATCATCCTAGCAGTCATCGCGATTCGAAAGTCGGTGAAGAACACTTTTGGCGCTGCAACACCCCTCTGGATATTGCTCGTGTTACTGGTTCCGTTCATCGGGGCAATCACGACGATTGCTTGCGTGCGGTCGAACAGTTCAGATGCACTTCCATGATTGGACGACATGAATGTTCACGCAGCGACCTTGACGGAAACAGATCCGACGACGGCCATATCAAGTCGGCGCGCTCAACCCGATTCCTGTCAGCAGTTGATTGACTTCCGTGGTTCGGTTCCCGTATCCTGCACTCGTAGCCGCGCCCCCGGAATCGGGTCGAGCGGCCTTTGAACGTTCTCCGAGCAAATGAAACGCTCCAAGGGAAAACGCTGACGCAACCTCGAAACTCAAACAACCCGACTCAACACACCATGAAATGGATCCCCGCAGCCCTCATCGCCCTTCTCATCATGCCCGCCTCTGGCGAAAACTCCACCACGCAGGAAAAATCCGCCTCATCCCCCTCCAAAACCGCTGAGAAAAACCCGGAAAACATCGTCACTCTCCAGGCGGAGGGAAACACCCAAACCATCAATATCTCCCCCGAGGACTCCGAACTCAAATTTTACGCCGAAAGCAGCAAGCTCCACGTCGACGCCGCCTGCGAACTTAGCTCCAAAGACAAGAAAACCAACGCGTCTATCGTCATCCAAGGCCGAGGCAAAGGCAAAGACACCTACCAAGGAGCCGTCTCCATTGCCGACAGCCAATCCCTCGCATCCCTCTCCCACAACGGAACCCTGTATTCTTTCACCGAAGGCACCATTCACCTCGAGCAATTCGACAAAGCAACCGGTATCGCCCGAATCAAAGTATCCGGAAAATGCACCATCAAAGTCGGTTCATCCTTCAAAGGCATGAAACTGGACGTCCCAGCCACCCTCGAACTCTACGTCAAAACACCCAACATCCGCACCTTCAAATAACCACCCTCCTTCTTTTTACTCATTTCTCGCGTTTCAATTCAATCCATCACCTAAAGATTCTCCCGCGTCCTTTTGGTAATAAGATATAAGGGGACGGACAAAGTGCTATGGGAGAATAAGCGGATGCAGGCAACCAGCGTTCCGCCGGTGCCTGATCCTTGACGGTTCGCTTTTGGAAGAATGAGCTACCGCGAGTTTCATTGGACGCCACGTGGTCACTGCGACGGAGACTACAGGGACCCCGCAATTCCAGACAACCGCGTCGACGACGCCGAGCGGAGGGATCTCAGGGATCTTCACGGCCCCCGCCGGTGCCTTGTCGGAAATATCAAGCATGAAAAGCCGAAGAATTCAGATTGGAGAGGCCCTAGAAACTTTCGTCGCGGGCAGAAGATATACTTGATACTGGGTAAGGATGAAAGGTTGGTGGTATTAGGACGCCACCGAGGGAAGAACGCGTGGATAAACACCTGGCTCAATGCCTCTCACACCGAAAACTGGAGAATTCAAACGATCTACAAGAGAGTCGTTCTTCTAAATACCAGCGATGCCTACTATCGGAATACTACCTTGGAAGAAGTGCGTGATTCCCTCAACGACGCAGAGCGCTTTCCCTTGCCTTGACGGTGAGCACAACAGGTATGAACCGGGAGGACCCAAACCCGAGGAAGACCATGCGCTTCGGCGGCGTGGCGACCTTGGGCGCCGCGAATGCCGTGAAGCCGATGGATTCCAGCGCCGGCAAAGCGATCAGCGCGGAAGAACCCCGGAGAAAGTGGCGGCGGG
>JAGROX010000053.1 GCA_020440025.1 Verrucomicrobiia bacterium | reverse complement strand
TGGTGCTTCAGCGGATTTGCCGCCCTTTTTCCTCTGGTGCTTGCGGCGGTCTATTGGAAGGGCGTCACCAAGGCCGGTGCCTATGCCTCCATCATTTCGACTCTGGTGGTTTGGACGGTGCTTTTCTACCGTGACATCATCGCGGTGAAGCCTCCGGGAATGGAAGAGGACGAACTGCTCATCGGCGGGATGATGCCAGTGGCAATCATCATTGCCGTGTCCGCAATCTCCCTCGTGGTCTTTTCCCTCTTTTCGAAGAAACCTTCTGAGGCCACGATACGTAAATTCTTCGCCTGAGATCGATTTTAGGCACTCGACATGACCCTGTTGAGTCGCCGATCATACCCTCTTAGGTCTCACCCTAAGACGCCCACCGATTATCTTTTTTTCCTGATCCACTCATGACCGCTGACGAAGCCAAATTCAAACTCGACGAACAAGTCCGAGAAACCATCCAATGGCACTTCTCCGAAGAGACCGGAACCCCGTTTTGGCTCGACTGGATGAAAGAGGCGGGCTGGGATCCTCGTGAGGAAGTGAAGTCCTATGACGACATCGTCAAGTTTCCCCATTTCCAAGACGAATGGCTTCGCGACGAGAAGAACGAGCGCTTTGTCCCCAATGCTTACAAATACCGTCCATTCAACGTTTTTGAAACCGGAGGCACCACCGGTCTGCCGAAGCAGCGGGTCGGCTGGGATGATTACAAGCACGACTACGAGCAGTTCTCAGATACACTCAGTGATGAGTTTTTTCCCAAAGGCGGCAACTGGATCATGGTTGGTCCGACCGGTCCCCGTCGTCTGCGTCTGGCGGTGGAGCATCTCGCTAACTACCGAGGCGGAAGTTGCTACCACGTCGACCTCGACCCCCGCTGGGTGAAGCGACTGATCGGTCGCAAGGAACTCGATCAGGTGGAGCGCTATCAGGCCCACGTCATGGCTCAGGCAGTGGAAATCATCAAGCACCGCGACATCTCCTGTATCTTTACCACGCCGAAGCTACTTGCCTCGATCGGTGAACGGATTTCGATCTCAGGTCAGGGAATCAAAGGCTGTTTCTGCGGCGGCACGTCGATGACTCCTGAGTATGTTCGTTTCTTGCAGGAAGAAGTGCTCGAAAACCAGGCCCAATTCGTGCCGACCTACGGCAACACCCTGATGGGATTGGCGGTCAGCATTCCGGAAGAACTGAAAGAGAACAACTACAGCGTCACTTACTACGCGCCACAGCCGCGCGCCGTACTGCGAATTGTGGATCCGGAGAAAACTGAGAAGACGATGGATTATGGCGAATACGGTCGCGTCGAATTGAGCACCTTCACCAAGGAGTTCTTCATGCCCCGATTCCTTGAGCGCGATGAAGCCATTCGCCGCCATCCGCATGCAAAGTATGCATGGGACGGGGTGGGCGACGTCCGCCCCTTTGGCGCGCTGACCAAGACGGTGATCGAAGGAGTTTACTGATTATCACGTTCCCCCAAAGGGCGGGGGCTACTTGGTGAGCACTTTTGCCAAGTAGCGCAGTTCTTCCTCAATCTCCGACTCGTCATCGACCGTGTCACCGATGATTTTTCGGACGGTCTGGGCGAGCCGGTTTCGTAGCCGATGAACCTCGACTCCCAGCGCATTCGAACTCATGCCGAGTTCGGAGCAAAGGGCGTCGCGGCTTTCTGAGGGGAGACTGTCCCCTTCGACGACGGGAAGGAGTTTCTCGAACACGGTCTGCTTGCCTCGCTCGGCATAGGACTTACGGAGGGCCTCCAGCGTGCGGTCCATAATGCTTTTCGCCCATTCGCGGTCAAAGGCTTCGGTGCCTTCATGGGAATGATTGTCATCTCCGGAGAGTTCGGTTCTGCTCCAAGCATCAAGAGAAAGGGAACCTTTCTGAACGGAGTTCTTTTGGATGTTGGTCTGTCGCCATTGATCCGTCAGGTGGTTGCGCAGCGACCTCAGGAGAAAGGTTCGCAACCGGCCCTTGGGTTCATCGGCCTTGGTGAACCCTCCGGATTCCACAAAGCGACTCAGGAATTCCTGAATGGTATCGCTGGCGTCCGCCTCTGTCTGGCCGAGACGGCGGGTAAAGGCCTGGAGTGGCTTCCAGTATTCTCGGCAGAGGGACTCTAGGGCCAATCTTGCCTGCTCCCAATCGTCGGCACCCGCCATTCTGACGATGGTCCATCGGGTGGTGGGAAATGAGGATTCCTCCTTCGAGGGAGATGGGGGTGAGGACATGAGGCAAAATCGGGAAAACTGAGTTTTTCCAAGATCTCGGTTCTTGGCAAGAGATTCTCACAGTCTTTTTCGACGGGGTGTAATCCGACAAACGAAATTTCGTAAACAAAAGCAGAAGGCAGCGGGCCCTTTCCCGACTCTCCAGAATATCCCGTTCTTGATCCTCTTCCTCCAAACTTGGGAGGCACATTCACACCAAATCAGTCATGTCACTTTCATCGGCCTCCGCCTACTCCAATTGGGAACCTCCAAGTCCTGACGAACTTCAGGGCCGACTGGCCGCCTTCGAGATCGTCCGGCTGATCGGCAAGGGGGGCATGGGGGCGGTCTATGAGGGGGTGCAACGGAATCTCGACCGGCGGGTTGCGATCAAACTGATGCCGGAGGTGCTCTATCGTTCCGAGGAAGGAGCCGGGCACAATTTCGAGGAACGATTTCAGCGCGAGGCCCGGGCCATGGCGCGTCTGGATCATCCCTCCATCGTGGCGGTCTATGATTTCGGTAAGACCAGCGACGAGGCCTACTTCCTCGCCATGGAATACATCGACGGGTTGGACATCCATCAGTATCGCCACCAGTGCGGTGGAAAGATCGATGGCTCCCATGCGTTGGTGATCGGCGCCCATGTGCTCGAGGCCCTCGCCTATGCCCACGGGCAGGGGATCGTTCACCGGGACATCAAGCCGGCCAACATCCTGATCAACTCGGCGGGCCGCATCAAGGTGGCAGACTTCGGTCTAGCCAAGCGGCTGGAGACGGACGGCGAGGCGAGTTTAACCATGCTGACCATGCCAAACATGGCCATGGGAACGCCCGACTATGCGGCCCCGGAGGTAACGCAAATGGGCGCCACGCCCGATCATCGGGTGGACATCTATGCCGTTGGTGTGATGCTATACGAGATCCTCACCGGCGAGGTGCCCCGAGGCCGATGGATTCCTCCATCAGAACGGGTGCCTAGTCTCGATCCCCGCATCGATGCCATGGTGGAGAAGGCGCTAGAGTCCAATCCGGATGATCGTTTTGCCGATGCGGCGGGGTTTCGTGCCGCTCTGGATCACATCATGACGGTTCCCTCGCCCAAGACGGACGGAACCGGTCCGGTGAAGTTGAACTTGGGAACTCCCGCGGCCAAGAAAGCGCCGAGCAATGAGAAGGCGGAGCCTCCTCTCGCGAGGAAAGTTGAAAAACCCGTGGCGCAGGTGGGTGATGCCGCGGTTGGTGAAGAGGCCTCTCGCAAGCTTCCGCTCGCTTGGATTCTCTCCGGGGCGGTCGCGTTGCTGGCCGTGGCGCTGTTCGTCGTGGTACGTGGCCAGTCCGGTGATTCGGCGGAAGCGACTGACGCCGAGACCTCGACTGACGCCGTCACTTCCTCGTCTCCACCAGAGGTCAAGCCCCCTGGTGTCTACGCGGAACTCGGGGACAAGCTCAACGCCGAGATCGAGCGGCGGGAGAAACAGAAGTCTTCCCGGCCTTCTCCTCCGGAAAAGAAGGCGGATGAACCCAAGATGGCAGCATCCGCGTCATCGTCCGCTCCCAAGGCGTCAAAAACGGACGAACAGCAAGCCCCCAAGACGATTACCGTTCCCGAACCCTCAGAATATAGTCCTGTAGCCATCGACCAGCCTGGACCGCCGGTGGTGGGTCGATGGCGGCCGCTGGCAGATCCGGCGGGACTGTCTCGGGATGGTCAGAAACTAGAAAATGGCGACGCTTTTCTTCTGCCCTGCAAGGCGGCACAGGTGAGGCTCAAGGATCCGATCGAAACCGTGCTGATCCGATGGCGGGGGTTCCGGGGCAATTCCATGTCGGTGGAATACAAAAGCGACCGCGGAGAGCCGGGGCGACGATCCAATCATGTCGGTCCGGGCGGGGGCACTCAGGCTCATCTCGGGCCACCCTCGGGACCCGGCGCGGCCCGTTCGTTCGACACGCATTGGTATCTGCTCATTCGAGGCAAGCAAAAGCACCAGTGGGAAGTGCATGACGGGCGTGATCCTGCCGTCTCGGTGAATTTCGGTGAGCAATCGTCCGCTACGGAAATTAAGCAGCTGAGTATCACGACCTGGAATCCCCACGAGATCCCCTATTTCAAACCGGCCCTGATCCGGCAATGCGATACCCTCATTCCGACCGAGGAGCAGTTGGCGGAGTTGCTGGGGGCCCGCACCACCGCCGCGCTCCTGGCCCTGCCCTGGGTAGGTTTTCCGGCTGACGAGGCCTACGACGCCTTTCTCGACGGTGTCGACGACGCCTGCGGAAAACTCGCCGCCGCCGATTTCCGGGGAGCGCGAGTTCGGGCCGAGGAACTCCTCGTTGTGCAGCCCTTGCTGGAGCAGAACCCACATCGGGATGTCCTCGAGTCGGTTCGCGATACCGCAGCCGCGCTGATCGCGATGGCGGAATCAAACATGAGCGGAATGGCCTTGCCCGATCTTAGGGACAATGGCAGCTACCAACTCGACCCCGTCACCGGGCACGCCTTTGTGAACGTGCCCCTGTTGCTGACGCCGGAGGAAGCGGCGGCCTATGTTGAAAAAACCGGCGGACACTTGGCAACCCTGCCGCCGTCGCAGCCCTCGCAAACCAGCTTGGTCAAGGATTGGCTCATTCCGACCGTGCCTTTGGGTATCGCGATGAAGCGTGAGGGGCGCATTTTCCAGGCTTGGCACCTCGGAGGCTCCCCGGTGAGCCGATCAAGTTGGGCCTGGTGCACCGGCGAGACACTGCCTCTCAGCGGCGAAGGGGCTCTCTGGCGGGATCGCCATCCTAGCTATGATCCTCATCTTGCTCTTGTCTGGGTGTTGAGCCCCAGAGGCGGCCAGAGCAAGCGCGTCGCGACTCTCGGTTGGGAGACGGTCTCGGCGGCGACCCGTGCCTTTCCCCTGATCGAGTTCCCGGCTCCGGCGACCCGCTACCCGGAGGCGAAGTGGAATCACCCGTCAGCCCGCGACGCCGCTCCGGCCTCGACCGGCGATCCCGTCCTCGACTTCGAGCGGCGCTTTTCCCACCAGTGGCACCAGCAGGTCACCGAACCGTGGACCGTGATCGATCAGACCCTGAGGGAAAAATACGCCGGAGCTCTCGACGGACGCTCCCGTGCCGTCGCCCAGAGCGGGGATCTCGATGCCGTGGTGCCCTGGCATTTTGAAATCCGCACTGTTCGCGAAGGCGGCACCCCACCGCCGCTGGATGACTCCAGTCCCGAAGATCTTCGCCGTCTCCGGCAGGTCTGGGATGCCGAAGCCGCCAAGGTCGCCGCCCAGCGCGAAGCTCTCATCGCGCAGGCGGTGGTTAACGCCGATGCGGAACTGGCCGCCATCGAGAAACAATTGGTGCAGGCCCAGCAAATCGATCAGGCCGCCACCGTCCAGGCGCGGCGCAAGGAACTGGCCGCCCGGGAGAATCTTCCCGAGTGAAGCGAATACGCCGACCTCACTCTCTATCCCTCATTTTCACCTTTCATGAAACTTCCCATCTTCGTTTTCCTTCTCGCTTTGCTCGGTTCTTTCACTTCCAGGTCTCTGGCCGATGCGCCCATCTCGACCACCGATCTCGCCGCGCTCATTGCCAGCGGGCAGTTCCGTGAGGCAGTTGCCCGGATCAATGTCATCCCGCCTGACGCCCGCCCGACCGATCCCCGGTGGCGATTCCTCGCCGACGCGGCGCGGGATTTTGCCCTCATGGCCCGTGCTGAGGCGATCGGAACGGGTCGCTTTCCCGAGGGCGTGCGGATCAAGGTCTTTGGAGGCTCCTACTATGGACTCCTGCCCATCGACACCGACCTCGAAGAGGCCAAAGCCATCGCCGCCAGTTTCGGCGGACGCCTGGTCGAGATCCAGTCCGAGGAAGAGCAACGCTTCGTGACCGAGCAGATTCTGCTGCCGACTGCCGGTGCCGTCGGGGGAGTGATGGGTGCCTGGACCGGGATCGAGAACGGCTCTCCGGGAGAAAAGGACAGCTGGAGGCTCAGCGACGGCAGTCCCATCGTCTATGCAAGCTGGAAGGAAGGGGAGCCGGATGGCAACAATGGTGAGTCCGTTGTCGTGGCGTTGTTTTCCGATCAAAACGGCAGATGGCTCGATGCCTCGCCGGGCCGATTCAACAACGCCAATGGGATGAAATGCCCGCTCATCCAATGGATGACCCTGCCGTCCTCCGGGGAAGAGACGGTCTCTCTGGCTGAGGCGGCGACTGCTCCCATCCTTGCCATGGCGGCTCTGCCCAGCTTCGATGATTTGCAGGGAAAGGCGGTCGACGCCATTGAAAAACAATGCCTTATCGAAAGCGAATTGGCTTTTGGAGGCTTGGTCGAGGGCTATCGTCGGGCCTTGGCTTCGGCCGAGAAAGATGCCACGACAAAGGGCGAACTCGAAGAGGTGGTGGCGATCCGCAGCGAGGCACGACTCGCCGAATCGTGGAAGACCCTGGCCGAGGGAGCCGAGATCTCGCCCGTGCCGCCTCATCCGGTGCTTGCCGACCTGCGGAGCAAGCTGGTGCAAAGCGTAGCCGGGCTGCTCGCCAAGCGCTCCGAAACCATGGCGCCGCTGATCGCGACCTATCGCGACGCCCTGGGGGCGATCGAGAAGGAGCTGACCGTCGCCTACCGGATCGATGACGCCCTCGCCATCCGCGGTCTGCGCAACGAGCTGGCCGTGCTGATCGGCGAAGAGGCTCAGGTCGTGTCCCGTCCGTTGAGCGCCGTGGAGAAAAAGCCGACCGGTCCTCCCAAATATGAGCTGCAACTCGATGTCCCGAAACGCGACTGGCCGGTGCGCAGCTACAATCCTGGGAAGCCCGGCAAGCTCGGCGGCTTTGGAACGGTGTGGCCCGGGGATGTTCCCCTTGATTTGAGTCGGGCCGAGGGGATCACTGATTTCGTGAGGGTTGCCTTGCTCGACGATGGTTGGGTCGCCCTGAGGTTGGATGGCACTCTCGTCTCGACCCGCGACAAGCTGAACGGCCTCTCGGGCATCTGGCGAATGATCCCAAGGGCGGAGGATGGAGTCCTGCTGTTTCGGGACGATGACACGATGACAGTCAATGATGGTGGGCCGATCCGTGACGGCAACGGCATTCCCATCGCCGCTCGCGAGATCGCCTGGGCCAGCCATTGCAATGGGGCCGGCATCGCCACCATGAAGGACGGACGGGTCCACGTCTGGGGTGACGGATTCATCAAAGAGGAGCGTGCCGCGATCGAAAAGGCCTTCACTAGCGTGATGATCCACTCAGCCTACCGTTACGGCGTCTGGGGCTTTAAACCGGATGGCGGTGTAGTGGCTGCCGTTCTGGCTGATGCTGACCGGCTGAAAAAAGAAGGCGGCGTTCGTCTCCCGGAGGTGGCCGAGCCATTGCGTGGGATTTCGCTAATCGATTTGCGGGGTGCGGGAGATATTCCGTGGCTGTTGACAGATGACGGCGACCTGATGAGCCCTCAGGGAGGTTGGTTTCCCAAGAAAGTATCCGCCGCGCCTTTCGGCCCCAAAATCGACAGTCGCGCGATCAAGGGGATCATCGGTGTCTGGAACGGCGATCGAGTCAAAGTCAGCCTGACAAAGACGGGGCGTTGGAATGTGATCGACTTTTTTGAACTCGACAAGGGCCGCTTTGCCAGGGAGTTAGAGTCGCGACTTCAGGGAAGGGGCACTCCGCTCAAAGATCTCGCTTTCCGCGCCCGCGAGGACAAGGGCAACTGGATGGCCGCAGCGGTATGGATCGAGTGAACAGGGTTCAGTCACCGGGTCAACAGGGTTGGATTGATTTCCCCTTCAACCAATTTTTTCATGGCAAACGACGACACATCCCTTCCCAATCCCGGACCGTCCCCGGAACCGTCTACGGACACCGGCTATGGCCGTCTCTATTCGGCGGCAACTCCGGGGCCGATGCAGACGCCTCCGGGAAATTGGGAGCCCCCCTTGCCGGACGAGGTTTCCGCCATGCTGCCCGGGTACGAGGTGACTGGCGTGCTGGGACGCGGCGGGATGGGCGCGGTCTATCGGGGGATTCAAAGCAGTCTCGACCGGCCCGTGGCGATCAAGCTGCTGCCGCCGGAGCTAGGTATCGATCCGGAGTTCGAGGCTCGATTTCGGCGCGAGGCGAAGTCGATGGCGCGGCTCAATCATCCGAACATCGTCCAGATCTACGATTTCGGGGTGACCGAGGGAGGGCACCACTATTTCGTGATGGAGTTCGTCGATGGCACCGATCTGCACCGGATGATTCGCTCCGGCGGGCTGGAACCGGAGGGGGCGCTCAATGCCGTCAGCCAGATCTGTGATGCGCTGGAATATGCCCATGCCGAGGGATTCGTGCATCGCGACATTAAGCCGGCCAACATTTTTATCAATCACAAGGGCGTCCTCAAAGTCGGCGATTTCGGTTTGGCCAAGTTGGTCGAAGGGACCGAGGATGCCGTGTCCGCCACGGAAAAAATGGGACTGACGATGACGGGGGTGGCGATGGGCACCCCGCATTACATCGCGCCCGAGCAACTGGCCGCTGAGTCCACGGTGGATCGCCGGGCCGACATCTACAGTCTCGGGGTGATGTTTTACGAGATGTTGACCGGGGAAATCCCGCGCGGCGCGGTGAAACCTCCCAGCCAGAAGGTGAAAGCTCTCGATGTGCGGCTCGATGATGTGGTCTTCCGCGCCATGGAGACCGATCCGGCTGAGCGCTACCAGAGCGCGACGGATCTGCGAACCGACGTGGACGGGATCCGGTTGAAGCCGATGGAAGAGATGCCGTCATCCGAGTCGGTGGTGACAGGGAGCCGCCCGATCTCATCTGCGGTGCCGAGACGGGAGAGGGCCGCGAGGGACCACCGGGTGTTACTGTGGTCCGGCATCGCCGTCGCGCTGCTGCTGGCGGTGGGAGTCGGGATCTGGCAGGCGGTCTCGGGTGATGGGGACGGGGGCGAAGCGATTGTCGAAAACAACGATAGCCCGGCACCTGCGGTTGGTCCGTTGGTATTCCCCGTTCAGCCCGGGGATCCCGGTCGTCTCGAAGCAATGGGGGCATCCGTGACATCGGGTTTTCTCAAGTCGAGTGAGCCTTATACCGATTTCGTGCAGGTGTGCGCCAGTTCAACCGCCTCGGGGGAAGCCGTGATCTGGGCCGCGCTGCGGCAGAATGGCGAGGTCATTTTTTCGCAGGGTGACGCCCATCGCCCCACGACTCCGGCAAGAAATGTCGCGATGATCCGCAGTGACCGTGGGTCGGGCTTTTTCCTGATCCACCGCGATGGCTCATTGACGGTGACGGGTGAGGCGGCTCCTCCTCCCGCGGGCTTGCCGCCAGTGGTGGACGCGGTGGGCGGCGGTGAACGCATCGCTTTGGCCCTCCATGCCGACCGCACGGTCTCCGTGTGGGGTAAGAGTCATAGAGAATGGCCGGTGCCCGCGGAAGCACTGAGGGAGGTGGTCAGTCTCTCGGCCAGCCGCTATGGTGCGATGACGGTGACCGCTGATGGCGCGCTGCATCGGTGGGGACGGGATTACTCCTATCGGCGAATCGAACCGCCCACTGGCGATCCTTTCGTGGAGGTCATGGGAGCGTGGACGGTGCCGCAGGAAGGCAAGGTGAGGTCCAGTTCCGGAAAACTCTTCTCGATGGAGGGCGTACCGGCGGTCATCGCGGAGATCGCTGTAGATCTGGCTTATGGGGGACCCGTCTTTTATCGGGATCGGCAGGGGTTCTGGTGCCCGATGGCGGACGGAGGGGCCGGGTTTCTAGGCCTCCCGGAGTTTTCCGAGGGCCACGAGGTCGCGGCCTTCGTGTCCGCGAAGAAATCCGCCGCAATGTTGCGGATTGTGCCGGTGGGAGAGGATCTTCCGACATTGAAGTCTCTGGACCAGTGGTTGGAGACCGAGCACGAATACGAGCCCTTGAATGATGACAGTGAGGAGAACTTCCGGATTTCGAAGGATCGCATCGTCTATCTGAACGACGATGGCAGTGAAAAGACGCCGTATTTATTGACGATCACAGGGGCGAGGAGCGCGGAGTTTGCCTACACCACGGGGAGAAAAGTGCCGATCTCGTTTTCCGAGGACTTCAGTCGAGTCCAGCGATTGGCGACCAAGACGACAAACTATGCCCTGAAGGTCGATGGTGTTCAGTTGGGCGATACTGGAGACAGCGCCACGGCACGAGTTACCGGCCGTGGGGGCATCCTTCGCGGGATCTACTACGACCAGGACACCGGAAAGGTCGTCCCACTTCCAATTCCGGATGACTGGATGGACAAGCCGGTCGTGAAGGTGGGGAGCCACAACTATGGCGCGGTTCGATGGTGGGCAATTGCGGAGGATGGTGAGGTGCTTCGTTTCGACGGCGGAAAGCGAATCACCGGAGAATTGGAGGAGCGAATCGTCGCGACCGCCTTCGACTGGGAGCGACTGGAAGCTTGGGTGAAACCGGATGGCTCGCTCGGGGCAGCCAGCCGGTTGCAACCCGTTCCGGCGGGCAATGATTTTGTGGATGTGAAAGTCGGCAATGCGTTCGCATTGGGATTGCGAAAGTCCGGCGAGGTGGCGATCTGGTTTGAAAAAGCCGCTCCGAGTGATCGGTTTGTTCCCGGTCCAGATCTGATTCGGGATGCCGTGGCGATTGAGGCTTCCGACTGGAAGGGGGCGATTCTGAAGAAGTCTGGCGATCTCGTATGGTGGGACGTCAAGGAAGGGATGCAGCCGACGTCGATACCCGCTGGGACGACTGTGACGGCGCTCAGTGGCAATCATGATTCGGTGCTAGTTCTGACCTCGGATGGCAGCTATCAACATCCCAATAGCAAGCCCATCACTGGAAAGGGCGCGGCCACCGCCATTCATGCGGGGCACGGACTTTCAGGGTTCCGCACGAAGCAGGGAACCTGGGCATTCCGCGATGTGTCAGGAACCAATAAGGCGACAGGAGTCGCGATTTCCGAAGCGATCAAAGCACATCAGGCTGAGATCGATGCTTCGATCGATTTGGCATTCTCGGCCGATGGTTCAAAAAATAGGGGAGTGGTGCTTTGGATTGAGCCACTGGATACGAAAGCGGGCCTCACTTCTTCAACGGCATCCCAGCCCCTCCTCGACCGAATCGCCGGAAAGAAATACTACCGAGCGACCAATGCCGCGAACTGGCTGACCTTCGGTCCCGAACTGGGCAAGATGGTGCTCCGCAATCTCGATGAAAAAGACATTTCCTATGAATACAAGGCGATCTCAGAGAACGAAATCGAGTGGCGCTGGGAGAACGGAGATCGCGCTCTGGGCAGATTCGAGCAAGGCTTTGATCGTTTAGTGTATCCCGACGGAACGATCTTTTCCACGATGCCCGGGCCGATTTTTGCCACGGACGCCGAGGAGATTGCTTACTACGCTGGAGGTAGTGAGTGGCAGGTAGAGAGCGAAAGTAAGCCCTTCCTCATTCGATTCAACGATACGGCTACGGGGTTCTCGACCCAGTCCGGCACCGAGTTTCCGCTCACCTCTTCCGGGCAGCCGTTCAGAAAACTGTTTCGCTGGGAGAATTCGGACGAAGATAACTGGATGATGTTTCGCCAAACCTACGAGTCAGGGTTTTTCTTCGATGCGAAAGCCAAAGGCGAAGCGGTAACGATGAAGAAAGTGGCTGCGGTCCCGAAGCCGCCCGACACCGACACCGCCGCCCCCTTGCCATCCGGTCGTCTTCACGCCTTCGGATTTTATTTCGACGACGACAAACTTGTTCCCGTCGCGCAGCCGGATGACCGGAGCGACTACGTGGCCTGCAGCAGTGAAAGCGGGCCGTGGCAGGCGGTTCGCGCGAATGGCGACCTTGTCGTTGGCAATGAGCGAAATCGGCCCGATCCCCCGATCACCGGGATTCCACCCGAGGGCTTGATTGGCAGCCAGCAAACGGCCCTGGATCGAAATGGCCGCCTGCTGACTTGGGGCGACAACATGCGTAACCGGGTGGGTGAACTCGATGGCGTGGAATTATTCGACGCCGAATATCGCTTTGCCGCCGCCAAGTTCAGGAATGGCGACATCAGGATCTGGAACATTCTTCCCGAGGAATCGCCGGAGACCTATCAACCCCCTCGAGAGGAGTTGGGCGATGTCGTCAAGATCGTCGCGGCCAATTGCGGGGTCACCTTTCTCCGCCGCGACGGGACGATTCTGTTCTGCAATCAGTCGGGCATTCGCAAGACGCCGTTTGATCGCGACCGGTTTGCAGACGTCGACAATGTCATCAATGGCTTCATCGGCTTAACGGTAGGAGGTGAAGTGAAAGGCTGGGGCGACAAGGATCGGGTCGAGGCCCGTGATGGCCTTCCCCGGATCACGGCGATTCGCGGCGCCGGCCGAATGGTGGCAGCGATGGAGGAGGACGGAACCTGGACCAGTTGGACCACCGACGACGCGGCGGAGGGTGCCAAGGCGGTGCAGGAGAAGCTGGGCACGATTCGTGGCGCGATCGATCTTGATGCCTACGCTGACAAGCAAGTCGCGCGCCTAGTGTGGATTGAGCCGGAGGAGTCTGGGAAGTCCACCTCGGGAGGGAAGCTTTCGACTGGCGAGACGCCTGTTTCAGCACCAATCGCTCCCGCCGACCCCATCACCCAGCGCATCGCCTCGATCGACGACAGCTACCGGGAACGCTATGAAGCCGAAGTCGCCAAGCCGCACAGCGAAGCCGTCTCGAAACTGGACGGACAGATCTCGGCAGCTCTGAAGCGTGAACAGGACGCTGCTTCCCAGGCCGGTGAACTGGATGCGGTGCTGCAATGGAAGCGTGCCATTGATCGTCTCGGCAGCGGACAGGGCGTGCCCACCATCGCCGAGATCGCGGCCGAGAATCCTCCGGTGGTGCGACCGGAGAAGTTGCTGGGTTTCTACACGACCTACCGCGATCTACTCGGCAAGCTGGAGGTGGCCCGTGATGAAAAGGAAAAACCGGTGCGGGTGGCGCGGGATCAGGCGCTCGATCAATACCAGAGGGAACTGACCCAGACCGGAGACATCGACGGAGCCCTGCGGGTGAAGGCGGCGCGGGCGGAGGTTCCGGGTAACACTCCTGCGCCGGAGGCAAAAGCGGAGCCGAAACCAGCGGCCTTGATGACCAACGGCAGCGGCGGATCGCTCCTCCTCGCGAATCGCAAGCGATACCAGATCGATTACAGCCGATCCGGGACACTCAAGGTGGCGGGAACCATTGGTAACCTGGAACAGGAACAACCTATCCTCCAGCCAACCGCAGAGGAATCACAAGACGTTTGTTTCGTGGCGGCCCGCTATGAGAGCTGGGGCGGCTGGATGGCGGTAAAAAAGAACGGCGAGGTCATTTCGTCAATAAGCGGGAAATCTAAAGTTCCCGAAAATGTGAAGAAGCCGCGCTGGCTGGACATCGGAACTCAGGCGATCGCGGTCAATCAGGATGGAACGGTCACGATCTGGGGAGAACAGGATTGGAAACCGAAGCAGGCATTGAAGGGGGTGATCAAGGCAGAGTCCGGCCACGAAAACAGCATCGCACTGCATGAGGACGGCACCGTCTCTGTATGGGGGCCAATGTATGATAGTTATTGGCCGGATGCGGAATGGCTGAAGGATGTGGTCGATGTCGGTGCGGGCTCAGTTCGGGCCTTCGTGCTGAAATCCGACGGAAGGGTGATCGGCTGGAATGCTGAGGGAGATTTGTCTAAACAGGACTTCAATAGTTCGCCCAAGCTGAGAGGGGACTACGAAACCTCTTTTGGCAATTTGAAGAACCTGGTCGCGATCTCGGGGAATCATCGAGGCGTCGTGGGACTCGATGCAGGTGGGCGATGGGTGAATCACGATCACACGATCACTCCCGTCGAAGGACTCCTGACGCGGGTGACTTCCGGCTATATGCTTGCTACGGGGCTCAGTAGGAACGGAAGGATTTTTCTGGAAAACCTGGAACAGGACCAACGTCGGTTTCCGGCGGTGGTGGAAGCCGCTCTCTCTGCCCGCAACGTTATTTCGGTGGCCGGTGGAGGCGACGGGACGGAACCGAAATTCTGGGGTTTCATCGCCTGGGTCGAAAGCAATGAACTGGCTCAGGTGGAGCCCGGAGGCCTAATTCTGCTCGGGTATCGGCAGTATAGCGAGGGAAGCAGGGAGGAAGATTTTCCTCAAATGGAACTGAAGCCCAAAGAGAAAGTTATCGCGGTCGCGGCGCGTAATCGACACGGTGGCGCGTTTGCTGCTTGGACGAACCAATAGCGGGTGATCGCCCAAGGATTTCGCGGTTTCGATCTGACTGATGGCAGTTCGATCGCGCGGGCGGACAGCGATTTTCAGAATGGAGTTCTCATGAGAGATGGCACCCTGAAACTGTCCGGAGATCCGGTGCCGGGCATGGCGGAACAGATTGAGGGGATTGTCGATTTTGACATGAACGGCTATGCCGCCGTCGCCCTGAAGCGAGATGGTGGCGTGATCCTGTGGAATACAGACGCGGGACCGGATCGCGTGTTCCAGCCCGACCGCCAGTGGCTTGGGGAAGTGGTCGCGGCGCGGTCCGGTTTCGAAGCGGGGCATTGGTGGTTTCTCCGGCGGGATGGCACGGTGGGACATACGGGCGACAAAAAGGTGATCATCGACTCCGCCTTTCGGGAGCCGGTGAGCGCAATCGCACCGACACGGGTTTGGGCATGTTTCGCGCTCACTCTGGACGGGCAAATCATTCATAGTGAGAACCCCAATTTTACGAATCCGCTCCTCCTTGAGCAAATTCCGAATGATCGAGGCCCTTTCATCGATCTCCGTTGCGGCGGAGACTGCGCCGCGGCGCAGCGCCCCGACGGTTCGTGGGTCGCCTGGGGTTCTGACAGAGAGAAAGACCTCGCGCTGTTCCGTGAGTTGGAGACTGCGGGCCATGTCCGGGATTTGCGCATCAAAGGGGTAGAGGGAGACAGAGTCAAAGATGGCGCTGGCAACCTCGTCATTATCGGAATCCGACCGGAAGCGTAGCGGAGCGTTTGGCTTACTTTTCCCCTGAAAGCTCTCTATTTCGCTTTCCAATGGCCTCGCTCCCGTGCTTGATTGCCTAGGCATTCCAAAAACCCGATGGCCGAATCCGAACCTGACGAACCTCCCGCGAGTGCCGAACCGGATTACGCGAAGCTTTTCGGCGCGGCGCTGTCGAGTGAGTCGTTCGGCGAGGTCAAGGGGGAAGAGCGGGTCGGAACCCTAGGCGGCTACGCCCTGCTCGCCAAGATCGGCGAGGGCGGCATGGGTCTGGTGTGGCGGGCGCGCGAACCGGAGACGGGACGACTCGTCGCCCTGAAGCAGTTGCGATTTATCGACGCGGCGCAGGACACGAAGCGGTCGAGGGAATCCGCCGCTCGTTTTCGGCGCGAGATCGGGCTGGCGGCGAGGCTGGAGCATCCGGGCATTGCCCGGGTCTACGACACCGGGGTGGACGAGTCAGGAAACCTGCCGTTTTTCACGATGGAACTCGTCGACGGGGAACCGCTCCACGCTGATGGGAAGTCGGAGGCGGATATTCTGACTCTTGCCATTCGCTGCTGCGACGCGGTTGAGTATGCCCATCGCAACGGAGTGATTCACCGCGACCTGAAGCCGGGCAACATTCTCGTCACCCGGGACGGGGAGGTCAAGGTGCTCGATTTTGGGGTGGCAAGAGCGCTGGAGGAAAGCGCGATCGGGGCGGATCTGTCAGGAGGGGATCTCGCTGCAACTCTCTCCCGGGACGGGGAGATCCTGGGCACCCCGGCTTTCATGGCGCCTGAGCAGGCCAGGGGAGAGTCGTTCGCCTGCGATACCCGCACGGATGTCTTCGCGCTCGGGGCGATCCTTTTCCGGCTCCTCACAGGGCATTTGCCGCATTCTCAGGAGGGCGGGGATTGGGCGGTGTTGCGGCGCGTAGCCGAGGGGGAGGTTCGTC
Source organism: Verrucomicrobiia bacterium (assembly GCA_020440025.1). Taxonomy (GTDB): domain Bacteria; phylum Verrucomicrobiota; class Verrucomicrobiia; order Verrucomicrobiales; family DEV007; genus JAEUHH01. Next base: position 7,267 of record JAGROX010000053.1, on the reverse strand, counting down.
GTCCGGTCGAGGTGAGGGCAAAAAAAATGGCTCCTGATCTAGAGGCCATTCTGATGAAGGCGCTGTCTTTCGCTCCCAACGATCGCTACGACTCAGCCGGGGAGTTGGGGCGCGATCTCCAGCGGTATCTCGCGGGCGATCCGGTCACGGCCCAGGCGCTCACTGCGTCCTACTGGCTCAAGAAGCACATCAGGCGGCATCGGGGGCGTTGGCTAGCAGGGGCGGCGGCTTTTTTGGGACTCTTGACTCTGAGCGGATTCTGGCTGAACCAGCGTGGGCAATTTCTAGCCGAGCAGGTGGAGCTACGGACGCAGGCAGAGGCCAATGAGAAAGCGGCCCGGGATTCCGAGGTGCGTTCACTCGTCCGGGTCGCGCGCGTGCGCAGCGATTCGGGGGCGCGAGGCGAGGCGTTGGCTTATCTTGCGCGGGCGGTGCGACTGGATCCCGACTATCGTGAGGCTCGCGCTGCGCTGATGGTGGCGATGAAGCAGTTTCCGTCCCTGTATCGGGAGTCGCCAACGCTTCGCTTCGAGGGGCCGGCAAGAATGACGGCGTTTTCTCCGGATGGCCGATGGTTCGCCCTCGGGGTTCATGGCAAAAAGGGCGGGGTGCGCATTTTTGATGGGGAGACTTTGGAAGAGCGAGCGGTGGTGGAAGGGAATTTTTCCGCGAAAGATCTGCAGATCTCTCCAAAGGGGGGCTGTGTGGCCGCTCTTTTCGACTATTTTCAAAACGGGGACGAGCGCATCACTTCCTGCCTGATTCTGGCAGGACCGGATGGAGTGCTTCATCGGGAAGAGTTTGACCATGGAACCAGCACCCTGGCGTTCTCCAGAGACGGAAAGTGGCTCGCCGTGACGGGAGATGTATCCGGAGAAACCGGCGAGGCTATCGGCGGGGCGATGATATACCGGGTGAGCGATCCCTCCGAACCGATCCTCATCCATCCTTTTCGCGAACTGAATCGGCCTGGCTTCCCTGATGTGGTTTTCTCGGCAGACGGGCGTTTCCTCTACTTCCGGAAACAGGAGGCCGACGGGCGCATCCATCGCTGGAATCTGGAGTCCGGCGAACTCTTGCGAACCGGAATACGGGCGGCTCCGGAGGGATGGCGTCCCCTGTTTATTCAGACCATGGTGGTCCACCCGGACGGGGACCTTTTCGTTGCGGGACAAGGCGATTTCGTCTCCCGCTGGCGCGATCAGGAGAGCGGACCGGCGCGGATCTGGAGTGATCGGGTGGAAGGTGCCATCGCCATCGCCGAACTGGCTCTGTCCGCAGACAATCGATATCTCGCGGGGGCAGCGACCGACTCACGAGTGTTCGTTTGGGATGCCGAGACGGGGGAACGCTTGGTGACGCTGCCGCACGGCGAGAGGGTCTTGCGCGTTTGGTTCTGTCCCGGTAGACCTGAGTTGCTCGCGACCCTGAGCGGAGCGGAGAGTGTCACTTTGTGGAACTGGCGGACCGGGCAACCCGTGGCCGAGCCCCTCGAGGGTGGAGAGCCGATCTATTCCATCGCTTTTTCGCCGGATGGGGCGCGTTTGCTTGTGGGGCGCGCGGGGCATGTGAGGCTTTGGAGCACGACGCCGCGCAGGTGGGAGCCCAAGGTCGTGGAATGTGAGGCACCAATCGACGGCATTGCCTTCACCGGGCACGGGACCCAGATGATCGCCACCTCGCATCAATCCGGGCAGGTTTTCCTGATCGAAGGGATGAGCGGGCAGACGATCCATTCCTGGCCGCACCGATCACTTTATTCTCATGACCGGGAGCCCCAACATCATTTTGATGCTCACGTGAATCGCCTCGGTCGGTATGTGGTGACCGCAGATTCGCCCCGCGTCCTCCAAGTGCGCCCGGTGCCGCCGGATTCCCAATCGGCCCCCTTTCGAATCGAACTGTCGGCCGATGCCACTGCGGTCACGACGACCGAGAACGGGCGCTTTCTCGCGGTGGGTGATGAGAATCATGAAACCCGGGTCTTCGACCTGAGGCCGGAAGAAGGCGATGCGCCGGTGGAAGTCTGCATGCTGAAAGGTGAGGGGTTGCCGAAGTGGGAGATCGAAGATTGGCGGCGGCGGTATCCCGATAAAGAGGGCAAGCTGGACAATTTTGTTTCTCATCTCGCCTTTTCGCCCAACACATTCCGCCTCGTCATGACCGAGTTCCCCTTGTCCGCAGTGACGGCATGGGACTGGCGTCAATCCCGGCGAATTGGGGCTCAGCCGATGGTGGTGGAGAACACGATCGTGGATCTTCAGATTACGAAGGACAACGGGACGGCCTTGTTTGGCGGACACAGCGCCGACACTCAGGAGATGAATCTCACCACCGGAAACAAATCCGGGCCAACCCGGCGTCATGGTAGTTCCGTCACCTGCCTGCGGATGGATCGCGAGTCGAAGCGGTTGGTAAGTGCGTCCGTCGATGGCGAGATTCGCTTTTGGAATCTGCAGGATCCACGGCAAAGACCGACCGGTTCTGCTCATCCTTCTGATTCTCCGGTCCTCTCAATGGCGATGGATCAGGAGACGGTGGTTTGTGCCACCGGGAACAGAGAGGGAGAAATTCGGCTTTGGCTGGTGGCGAGTGGGCAACCTTTTTGCGATCCTCTTGACGCGGGAGCGGCGGTTCTCGATCTCGCGTTTCATCATCGTCTCCCCCTCCTTGCCGCCGCTTGTGCCGATGGGAAAGTGCGGATTTGGGAGATTCCAACGGGACAGGCAAGGCCTCCAAGGATCCTGCCAAGTATTGCTGAATCTCTGGCGGGTCTCTATCTAGGTGACGACGGGCGAGTCAAACCGGGAGCAGTGTTCTATTTCGACCCCAAGCAGAGAGAGCTTCGGCCTATTTATGAGGCCGACATCCAGCGAAGAAGAGAGAACCCTGACTACCAACCCAGCGAGTATCACCGTTTACTCTACGACATTTTTCGCTTCCCTGAGATCCCAGAGCCAGCCTGGTTATTGCCCGAGCAATGAATCTCTTTTTTCGCCCTGACCTAAGAGGGTATGGCCACGGACTTAAGAGGGTTAGATTGCTTTCCCCTTGGGCGGTATCGCGGCCCGAATTGGGATTTGAGTTATTGCCCGAAGCGTATTGAGTAACAGATCTCGTCCGGGTCCGGCGGCGAGACGTAATTTCACACAGATCCCTTTCCAACATGAGTGCTCCCCACATTCCCATTCTCAGACAAGGCCGTGTCTACAAGTCACTGGACGTGCAGACGGTGAACAAACTCGGCACCGATGACGCGGCGGCCGAAATCAGTTTCGCCTGTGCGGACATGATCAAGTATGACCTCCAAAAAATGGGGGAAGCCCGGGCGAAGCTGAGGGCGATGAATACCTCCGATTTGGTGGCGATCACCAAGAAGGCGGGTGAGATTTTTCTCCATGATGATCTGCCCATTGGGGTCGATGGAGAGATGCAATCTCCGGAGGATTATGTGCTTTCCCTCGCGGCAACGAGTGGTCTGCCTCATTCGCTGATCCGGATGAACATGACTCGTCTCGGTGGGATTTTTGGCCAGATCGAGGACATTTTCCGTGGCCTGACTCGGGGAATGGATTTCGATGTGATCGACAAAGGATACGGAGAACAGGGTGGGGCGCCGGTCAGCTATTCGGCAACGACCAATGAGCTGGCTGTGATTCTTCCGAGCAATTCTCCGGCGGTGAATGCCCTCTGGATTCCCTCCATCGCGATGAAGGTGCCGGTGCTGTTGAAGCCAGGCCGCGAGGAGCCGTGGACGCCGTGGCGGGTGATTCAAGCTTTCATCAAGGCGGGGTGTCCTCCCGAAGCGTTTTCGCTCTATCCGACCCAACACGATGGTTCGGGCGCCATCATTCGTCGCGCTGGTCGGGTGATGCTTTTCGGAGATGATTCGACGGTGAAGCAGCACGAACACGATCCGCGGATCGAGGTGCATGGCACGGGCTACTCGAAATTCCTCATCGGCGAGGATGAGATCGAGAACTGGCGGGACTATCTCGACAGCTTGGTGGAATCCGTTTCATCCAACTCGGGTCGGAGTTGTATCTGCACGTCGACGATCGTGGTGCCCAAATACGGTGACGAAATTGCCCGCGCCGTTGCCGAGCGGGTGGCGGAGATCAGGCCCCTCGCTCAGGACGATCCAGAGGCCAAACTTTCCGGTTTTGCCAATCCGAAATTTGCGGAATGGATCAACGAAGCGGTCGAAGCGGGTCTCGCTGCCGGCGGGGCGACTGACGTTGCTGCCGAGTTCCGCGAGGGGGATCGTTTCTTCGAGCGTGATGGCATGAACTATCTGCAGCCAACCATCGTTCGGGTGAATTCGTTTGATCAAGAACTGGCGGTTCGGGAATTTCTGTTCCCCTTTGCCAGCGTGGTGGAATGCCCGCAGTCAGAGATGCTCGAGAAGATCGGGCCTTCGCTGGTGGTGACGGCCGTGACCAATGATGTGGAGTGGATCAATCAGCTTTTTGATTGTCCTCACATCGATCGTCTGAACATTGGAAACGTGCCCACCAACCGGATTCAGTGGAACCAACCGCACGAAGGCAACCTTTTTGAGTTCCTGTATACGCGCCGTTCTTTCCAGATTGCGGCCATTGCCTGAGGACTTACAGTCCGAGATGCCATCCTCAGTGTCTGACCACGACGCGCTTTCTGTCGAACGCTTGTGCGCAGGTATCGACGTGCCGGACTCCGTGCTGCGCTTCGAGCATGTGCCAGGTGGTGAGGTGGTATTTGGTCCGGGGAAACTGGCAGTTGTCGGGAAGAAAGCGAGGGATCTTGGCGCGCGACGCGTGTTGCTGGTCACCGATCCTGGATTGCGCAAAGCAGGGCACGAATCGCGTTGCATTGAGTATCTGAAATCGGAGGGGCTCGAAGTCGCGATTTTCGATGAGGTGCGGGAAAATCCGACCACCCGGGATGTAGATCGCTGCGTGGAAGCGGCTCGCGGACACGAGATCGATTTGATCGTCGGTCTGGGAGGCGGTTCCAGTATGGATACCGCAAAAGGCGCCAATTTCATTCTGACCAACGGCGGTCGGATGCAGGATTACTGGGGAGTGGGCAAGGCGACCAAAGCCATGTTGCCTCTGATCGTGATTCCGACCACTTCGGGCACGGGTAGCGAGTGCCAAAGCTTCGCGTTGATCGCAGATGCCGACACCCACATGAAGATGGCCTGTGGCGATAAGAAAGGGGCAGCCGCGGTCGCGATTTTGGATCCAGAACTCACCCTGACAATGCCGCGAGCGGTGACGGCCCACACGGGAATCGACGCGATTGCTCACGCTCTGGAGACGGCGGTCTGCAATCAGCGAACCGATGTCTCGCTTTCCTATTCACGAATCGCCTGGTCGTTGCTCAATGCTGGGATGGAATCCGTGCTGGAGCTTCCCAGTGATCTGGAAGCGAGAGCCAAGATGCAGTTGGGGGCGGCTTTCGCAGGGACGGCGATTGAGAATGCGATGCTGGGTGCCGCTCATTCCTGTGCCAATCCTTTGAGTGCTCATTTTCAGGTGATTCACGGCGAGGCCGTGGGGGTGATGTTGCCTCATGTGATTCGGTTCAACTCCCAGAACTCAGAAGCGGCTGCGATCTATGAACAACTGGGAGGCACGAATCTGGCAGATCGAGTCACAGAGCTTTTGGAACTTTGCGGAATGAAAACCAACCTGGGAAGTCTCGGCGTGACCGAAGACCAGATTCCTGGCCTTTCCGTGGAGGCGGCGAAGCAATGGACGGCTCAGTTTAATCCCGTGATGCCCGGAGCCGCCGAGATGGAGTCGCTTTTCCGTGCCGCACTCTAGCGCGAGTGAGGTCGTTCGGAATCAGTTCCCATTAAAAATCCGCTCCATTTGAGCAGGGGTAAGTTGGGAAAGCGTGCGCGCCAGGTCGTTGGCGTAGCGGGCATACTGATCCGGAGTTCCTCCGGCGTCGCCTGCAATGGCCTGTGCGATCGGGGCGGGCTGGAGATTGGGGTTTCCGTTTCCGTTTCCGTTGGAACTCCCATTGACGTTGCCGTTGCCGTTCGAGTTGCCGTTGGCGTTACCATTAGCATTCCCGTTGGCGTTGCCATTGGCATTCCCATTCGCGTTGCCATTGGTATTCTGAGACTGGCAATCCGGGGTCACTTGGAAGGAGAGGCCCAGCAGGCAGAACAGAAGAAACTCATTTCGGATTCGCTTACCCAGAAAGTAGCGACCGCCAATGAGAGATCTCGAGTTGTTGAGGGAGCTCTCATGTGGACATGGGGCCCGCGTAAACGAGACGGATCTCGTTGAGGTCATAGATGACCTGAAGGAATTGGGAGGCGCGAGTGATCTCTTCGTCACTGAGTGCTCGGATGACAAAGGCCTGTCCGCTGAAAGGCCCCTTGTCGACGGTGACCCCTTCGCGAAGCAGTCGCGCGGTGGCCTCGACTCCTCCAAGGGAATCAGGAAGGACGTGGGCGACTCCGATGCTGCCAAGGGTCGCGGAAATCTGGGCGATGTTCTGGGCGTTCCTTTTTGCCGCGGCGTCACGGCTATTCTCAAAGACTGAGTTATAGGCCGGAACGGCCAGCATCGACATGATCCCGATGATCGATACGACGATCAACATCTCTACGAGACTGAATGCCCTGTGATTGGTGAAACGGTTCATCTGAGAAGAGCGGTTGAAGTTACCTTGGAATAATCAGTCAATTTCCCAAGACGCGCGCTCGTTGAGCAGGGGTGAGCATTGAAAGGGTCTCCGACAACCGCTTTGAGTAATAGTCATACTGGTCGGCGTGACCGCCAGCGTCATTGGCAATTGCCTGAGCCAATACGGCGGGGGCCACGCTGGCAGCCGCAGCAGACGCATCGGGCATTCCTGCAGGCGAGGCATCCGGGCTTGCGGCCGGATCAGTGGTCGTGCCGCTGGAGTTACCTCCAGCAGTGGAACCCGATTTGCTATTGAACCAATCTTGGAGCGCCTGGAAAAAGGCCTCGATGACTGATTTGGCATCTGGAGGGGGAGTTGGGTCCGCTGACATTCCCACTTGGGGAACCAAGAGGGCGATCGCCAAGATCATTGCGTTCACTCGGAACGCGATAGTGGAGAAAGAGCGCTTCATGACAGATTGTCGGAGGTTCGAAAGTTGGAAATAAAGAAGGCCGGAACGAGTAAAACTTATGCGAAAATAATAAAAAAAGCAATAAGAGTCAAATTTTATTAGAATTATTGTATTTATATCTGAAATTAAACCTTTGTGTGATTTCACCACAAGTTGTTTCCGTGCTCA
>JAGROX010000358.1 GCA_020440025.1 Verrucomicrobiia bacterium | reverse complement strand
TTCGTCTCAGTTAATTGTCTCACCCCTAAAACCCCATGTCTGAAAATAATACGCCAGCTGTTTCCGAATACCCCATCACTGTGACTGCCCGTCACATGGAATTGACCGATTCCATCCGCGACTACGCGGAGAAAAAAGTTCGCCGCATGCCCTACGGCTATCCTCGCATCACCGAGGTCAAGGTGATCGTCGATACGCAACCTCATGGTCACATCGCCGAAGTGATCGTGGTCGCTGCTGATAATGTGGTCATCGAAGCAGACACCGAAACGGCGGATCTCTACGAGGCGATCGATCTGACCATGAGCAAGATCGAGCGGCAAATGCGCAAGGAGAAGACCCGCATGCTGAAGCAGCACGGGCATGGCTGATGATCACTTTGGTTGCCAATCACGATCATGCCGACCCAACGCGACACGAAGCCTCCCAAGCTCCCCTTGAAGGAGCGCTTCGTGTGGCTGTGGCATCCTCATTTCTGGCTCACCCTGCTGCTGGTGGTGATCGTGATTATCCTCTTTCTTCGCTTTGCCAAGTGAGAGGGAGAAGCTGAGCGCACGGATACAAAATTCCCCAACCCTTTTTCCCACCTTGCTGACCATGAACGCCGATACTCTCCTGCATTTTAAATCCAAGCTCGAATCCGAACGCGCCGCCCTGTTGCATGACCACGAACGTCACGAGCAGGATCTGCGAGAGAGTCACACCAGCGAAGACATTGCCGGGGCTGACCGTGCCTCGGAACTGGACGAAGTGGCGGTGGAATCTCGGATTGTCGAAAGCGAAGAACTTCTGCTCGAAAAAATCAATCACGCTCTGGAGCGGATCGATATCGGCACCTATGGCATCTGCGAGGGCTGTAATCAGGAGATTCCGACGGCTCGTCTCGAAGCCAAACCCAGTGTATCGCTGTGCGTGGTGTGCCAGGAGGCGAAAGAATCGGCCTGATTTGTCTCAGCTTTCCAGATTGGCGCTGAGGTGATCGGGGTTGGCGGCTCTCATGCCCATGGCAGAGAAAGTCCGAGGCGCTGAACCTCGGGAAATGCCGTGATTCCCGATTCGATTTTCCCCACGGCGTCGGCCCAGAGGTCGAAGTGTCCTTCGGCATCGAGATGACTGCGCAAGGTGTCTTCGTCGGCTCCCGCCAAGAGCATTTCGTAGTCTGCTTGATCGACGTGCCAGACTTCGAAAAGGCCGGTGCGTCCGTGATACCCGCTGCCGTTGCAGGCATCGCAACCTTTGGCTCGAAAGGATTGCGAGGGGAGGCGATGACCTTCCCTCTCCAGCCAATCGGCTTCAGCCGGGAGCAGAGGGGATTCTTCGCGGCATTCCGAACAGAGTTTTCGAACCAGTCGCTGATTCACGACGACTCCAAGGGCGGTGGCAATTTGGTAGTCGGCGAGACCGAAATTCCGGAGGGCCGTCACTGCGCTGACGGCGTCGCGCGAGTGGAGCGTCGAGAGAATGACATGTCCGGCGATCGCTGCCGACACCGCTGCGTGGGCCGATTCCGGCTCGCGGAGCTCCCCGATCATGGCGTGGTCTGGATCGAGCCGGAGAATCGTGCGGAGGCCTTCGGCAAATCCCAGACCGTGACGATGATCCACTTGGATCTGGTTGATGCCGTCGATCTCATACTCCACGGGATCCTCGATGGAAATGATGTGTCGATTCTCTGATGCCAGTTCGTGAAGTAAACTATAGAGGGTGGTCGTCTTCCCACTTGCGGTCGGTCCCGTGACCAGAAACATCCCGTTGAGAGTCCGCAGCCAGCGTTGGAAGCGCTCGAGGCCGACTTCGCTCAATCCGAGATCCGTCACCCGATGGTTGAGCCGGGAGGGATCGAGCAGACGAATGGCTAGTTTTGGTCCGCTGACGCATGGGGCCAAAGTGATGCGGGTGTCGATGGTGTGATCATCGTCCAGGACGAGTTTGCTCCGCGCTCCCAGCGGAGTGAAGGCGGTGCCGGGATCGATGCCACCCGAGGTTTTGAATTGGTTGATCAATCGGATACCCAAATCCCGATCCAGGGTGAGGTAGGGAACCAGAAGTCCGTCGATACGTAGTCGAATCTGATAGCCGACCAGAAGAGGATCGAGATGGATGTCGGACGCTCGGCGGTTCAGGGCTACCTTTACCAGATCGAGATGGGCGTCAGGGTCGTGAGCGGAAAAGGGTGGCTTGGCAGAGGGGTTCATTGGGCTCACTCTAACACAAGCCGGTCTATCTCGTCATGGTTTGGGATCGGCCGCAGGCCCATTCCATCAGAGAATCTCCGATGATCCTGGCGGCAGTGGACTCGTCCAGTCGGCTCGCGTTGAGCATGAGATGGTAGGCTGCCGGATCATTGATCTCGCGATGCAAGTGACGCCGGACATAGGAAGCGCGAGCCAGATCGGTCGATTCGACATAGGCGAGGGCCTCGGCCTGACTGAGTCCGAGCGTGTTCGCCAAGGCTTTGGCACGATCATCAGGATCACCGACGAGGCGAATGTGGAAGGCATTGGGGAGATCCTGAGTCAGGAAATTGGCACCTCGGCCGAGAATGATCACATTTCCCAGCTGACAGAGTCGACGGATGACATCGGCAGAGTGCTGAAAAAGTGTCCACTCACTCGGTGGCGTGCCGTGCATGGTATCGATCACCTCATGAGGCCTGGTATCCGAGATGACCGGGATGAGATACTCCCGGATCACTTCAGGAAGCTTCTTCGTTTCGATCACCCGGGTTACGAGACTCTGATCAAAAAGCGCCCAACCGTGCTCGGCGGTGTCGTCGAACTGGGTGAGGTAGTCGACGAGCTTTGCTCCAATTTCGAGCCCGCGTGCGCCGGCCTCTCTGGAGATCATGATGGAAGGTCGCTCCACTTCCTGGTGAAGTCTTCCGTTAGGGTGTTCCTCGGCCATTCGGCAACTGAGGAATTCCTCCATCCGATTGATCATCTGACTGTGCACGCTCATTTCATCGCCACTCGCGAATCCAGCGAGCAAGGTTGATGATCGCGTGAATCGGTGGCTTCAGCCGCGCATGCCTTGCCGAAACGATTGCAATGTTTGCGAGCGTTTCGCTTTGCCTCGTTCCGAGATCAGCGAATCTCAGCGTCCGGGGAGGGAGCGCTGGCGACGGTGGGGACAGGAAGATTGACCCGATATTTGACCCCGCTGCGATGACGTCCGTCTTCATTCGGGAGCGTGATTCTGAGGCGGGCCGTGCCGCTGGACGGATCGATCACCGGGCTGATGAAGGCGATGGTTCCGGTCCCTACGATGGGGCGATCCACGGCCTCTACCGAAAGGGTTTGTCCGGTTTTCAGGTCATCGAGACGGCGATGATCGATATGGACCACGAGCTCCAAGGTATCCAGTTTCACGAGGCGAATGATGGGGCCATCGCTGGGAGAGACGCTGGCGGCCTCATCGCGGGTGATGGTGGCGACGACGCCGTCAAACGGGGCGCGAAGGGTGCGTTGCTCGATTTGGGCTTCGAATTGCTGAGCTTCCAGTTTGTGCTCGGTTACGGACTCATGGGCCAGTTGGAGATCGGCCTGTGCGATTTCGTGATCTGCTTTGGCGCGAGAAAGCTCATCAGCGTTGGCGTTCTGACTAGCGGCGAGTTTTTCCAATTCGGAGAGCCGCTGCCGGCGCATGTCCAGCGTTGCCGTCGCGGACTGAATGGCGGCGGGGCTCTCGGCCCGCATTTGGGCGATGGCGAGTTGGCTTTCGAGGACGCGGCAATCAAGCTGTGCCAGCACTTGACCTTTCGAGACAGGATCGCCCTCTTCCACTGGCAGCGAACGAATGACGCCGCTCTCGGGGAAGGAGAGATCGATCTGTTCCTGAGGTTCGGTGACGCCGATCACCGCATCGGTATCGACCGGTGCCGTGATTGCCGAAGATGCCGTGATCAGGACTGCGGCGGCAGAAAAGAGGAGGGCAAAGAACGTTTTCATAGTGAGTCGGTTTTTGGTGGGGGGATGAAATCAGAGGCGCCGTTTCGTTTCGGACAGCCAGTCGTCGTGCCGGAGGAGTCCCTGACGCGTTTCGTAGCGGGCCTTCTCGGCCTTGGCTTGGGCTTGATAGAATCGATCGAGCCAGCGGGATCCGGAGACTTCGCCGTTCGGGTCGCATTTTGCCTCGCTCAACCGCTCGGCATCGGCGGGGGAGTAGTGCTTGATGACGAAATCATCAGCGGAGAGAAATAGTTGCGACGAGCCTGGCTGGCCCTGACGCGCGGCGCGTCCGGTCAGTTGGAGATCGATGCGGCGCGATTCCTCGATTTCCAGCGCGATGACGTGAAGGCCGCCGAGTTCGGCGACCCCTTCGCCCAGATTGATGTGAGTGCCGCGTCCCGCCATGTTGGTGGCGATGGTCACGGCTCCACGCTGTCCCGCTTCCGAGATGGTGGCGGCTTCCTCGGCGTCCTGACGAGCATTGAGCAGTCGATGGGGAATGCCCGAAGCTTCCAGCAAGGCGGAAAGTTTTTCGCTGTTCCCGATGGTGCGGGCACCGACGAGAACGGGCTGACCGGTGGCTTGGCGTTCGGTGATGTCGCGAACCACGGCCCAGAGTTTTGCCTGTTCGGTGAGAAAGATTCGGGCAGGCAGAACTTTGGCCTGGCTCGCCTTGTTGCGGGGGATCGAGACGACCGGCAACCGAAAGACTTCCCAGAATTCTCCCGCGGATACCTGAGCGGTTCCCGTCATGCCGGCAACGTTTTCGTAAAGGCGATAGAATCGCTGCCGAGAGATGCCGGCCGCCGATTGGGATTCCGCCTGAATGACGACTTGTTCCTTGGCTTCGATCGCCTGGTGGAGGCCGTCTTTCCACGAACTCTCCGGACGGGCCCTACCGGTGAACTCATCGATGATGACGATCTTTCCTTCCTGTACCACATAGTGAACGTCGCGCTCCAGCCGGAGCCGTCCTCGCAGGGCATTCTCCACGTAGCGCGTCCATGGCCGACGCAGTGACTTCCACGGCACCGGAAATTCAGTGGACGTGATGCGCTGATGACCTGCCTCGGTCAACTGAATCGCCTGACCTCCCGGGGTGGCGATAAAATCTTCGTCCGCCGTCAGAGCCTCGGCCACGGCGAGAGCGACGAGAAAAGGTTCCGGTTGCGGATGGGGGCCATCCTGCTTGGTGCTGATGACCAGCGGAGTCGTGGCTTCGTCGATGAGGATGCTGTCGACTTCATCGATGATGGCAAAAGCCAGGTCGCGCTGGCTGAGTCCCATGCGTTCGGGGGGCGGCAGACTCAGAGCAGTCTGGGCAAAACGCTCGCCGAGTTTCGGCTTGGGCATTTTGAACCGATCCAACTGGTCGCGCAGATAGTCGAAACCGAATTCCGCGCCGGTGCCAAAGGTTACGTCGGCGGCATAGGCCGCGCGTTTGGCCGGTCCGGGCGTGCGCTCGGGCAGCAGGGCGGATGTCATGCCGAGGAATTCGAAAAGTTTTTCCGAAAACTCGTGGTCGCGCTCGGCCAGATAGCTGTTGGCGGTGGCGATGTGGACGCCACGTCCGAAGAGTCCCCACGCGTAGGCGACAAGAGATTGGACCAGCGTTTTTCCCTCGCCTGTCGCCATTTCGGCAATGGCACCGCGACACATGGCGAGTCCGGCGAGGATTTGAACATCATAGTGAAACAATCCCAGAGTTCGACGCGATGCTTCGCGAACTAGGGCAAAGGCGGGCGCGATGACTTCGGAGAGTTCTCTGCCGCCTTGGATCTCCTGCCGCAGTTGTAGGCTGCGGGCGGCAAATTCGTGCGACTCCAGTCTGGCGTATTCGGCGGCGAGCCCGTTGATCTCGGCCAGCTTGGCATGGTCATTCCAATGACCGACTTGGGAACCTTCCTTTGAGCTGCTTGTCAGTTTTCGAGGCAACACCCGGCGGACCGCTTCATGGCCCATCCAGTGCAGGTAGCCCTCCACCGCATACTGTCGACGCAGCACACCCCAGCGGTCGCCCAGACCGGAGCGATCACGCCGGAGAGTTGCCGATGGTGAGCTTGCTGACATGGGGAAATGTGGGAGAAAGGTCTAGGGCTGAGACGCATTCAACAGGGTTGGGTCTGAGACCTGACCCTGTTGAGTCGAGAATAGCATCGTCAGAAGACGCCTGGAATGGGTTGGCTTATTTCTGGATCTCGTAGTTGCTGACCGCTTGATTGGTGGCTTCCTGCTTCACGAGTTGGACCAGCGGCAGGGAGGCGTCGTCTTCGACGCGTTCCACGCCGATTCCTTCCTGTTGGAGAAGGGTGCCCTTGGCACGTTCGAGGTTGGTGAGAGACGAGTTGTAGACGACCAGAGCGCGGAGGAACTCTTCGCGGGCGATGGCGCGGCGATCCTGGGCATCGAGTAGTTTTTCCAGGTAGAGGCTGGTGCCGGACTCGGCGGATTCGACATCACGACGATCGCGGAGCATGGCCAATTCCTGCTCGGCCGCGCTGGAGGCTTCCCATTTGGCCTTGGTGTCAGGCCACGCGGTGGTGACTTCGCGATGAGCGATCTGAACTTCCAACAGGACGGTGTCCATGGTGGAGCGAAGCTGATCTTTCTTCTGCCGCGCTTCGAGTTCAGTGCGGAGGTGGCGAGCCTTGGCAGACTTGCGGCCCCAGGGCATGCTGGCGACGAGACCGACACCCCAGGTGGGTTCGCCGTCGTCATACTGATCGCCGTAGGCACCGGACCAGTCTCCTTCGCCGCGGAGGGCCGAGATGCCGACCTCACCGATGACATTGAGATTGGGCAGTTTCTCGTTGTTGGCCATGTATTCGCGAAGATCGGCGGCGCGAAGGTGGTTTTCGGCCTGCTTGATTTCCGGGCGGAAAGCGAGGGCTTCGGCCACGGCGTGGCTGAACTCGGGCACCACAGGCGAGGTGATGGGCAGGTCGCCGGGGATGACTTCACCGATCTGTTGGTCGACGAAGATGGGGTCGTTCACCAGCGTGCGGAGACGGGACTCGGCGTTCTTGATGGCGAGCTCGCTGCGAATCAGGTCAGCCTTGCGAGTGGCGAGCGCGGAGCGGGCGCGGGAGCGCTGGCTGGCGATGCTGTCGAGGTTTCCACGGGAGTCGAGTTCGCTGACGACGGACTCGGTATCCTTCACGAGGCGCTTTTTCTCAACAAAGGCGGCGCGGGCGAGGTAGAGCGACCAGTAGGTGCGGTTCACTTCCATGAGGTGAGTTTCCAACTGGCGGATGAACTCGTCATATCCGGCCTCGGCATCGAGTTTGGCGATCTGGATGAGGGTGCGGTTGTATTTGGTGCCAGCGCCTCGCAGGAGGGGCTGCATGACAGACAACTTGAGCTTCGAACGACCCTGATCATCGGGCGAGAAAAACTCGGAGTTGTTGGACACCTGAGACAGCTCCTGGGCGAGCGACACCTGGGTGCCGGGCATGAAGCGCTTGCGGATGCCAGTCTCGGAGGTCCAGCCCTTCTCTTTGAAATAGTCGTCGTCATTGCCCGTTTCGAGGACCGAACCGGTGGGCTCGTGAGTCCTGTCGTAGCGATTCTGCGTGTAGATCTCCGGATCGAATTCGCCCTTGGCTTCATCGATGGCGGTTTCGCGAATCAGGGGTAGTGCGGCGAACACTTTGATCTGAGACGAGTGGGCCAGGGCGCGCTGATAGATTTCATCGAGTCCCATCTGAACGGTCTTGCCGGTGGTGGCGAGAACGGGGCGGGAGATGTCGCCAGCCCACCAGGATTCGCGGGAAATGGTGCCGCTGTTGGCAAAGGATCCTGCTACCGACGACACTTTTTCCTGAGCTTGGCTGGAGGCGGCTTCACCAAGAAAGACTTCGGCTTCATTGGCGATGTTGGCATCCAGGCTTTCCTCGGCTTTTGATTTCGGCTCGTAGGTCTCACCGATCAGCGATGACGGCAGGCGAACCGCATGCGGCTCGTTGAGAACGCTCAGGTCCTTGGGGACTTGGCACCCGGTAAAACCGAAGCCGATCAGGAAGGCGGGTAAGGCCTTCGGGCATTTGGCGAGGGCGATTTGGAGGTGTCGATTTTTCATAGTGATCCTAAAAGATATGTTAATTCTGAAAATTATAACACTAAGGCAAAAGGTTTCAACCTATTAATTAACAATTTTTATGGAAATTCAGTTACCTGAGCCACTCTGAAGAGCGCCTCGGGCGCTGAACTCGTAAGTGGTGCCGTTCCAGTCCAAGTGGAGGATGCACTTGGAGGCTTCGTAGAGATCCAGCACTTCGGTTGCGGCCCGCTTGCCGGTTACGTTCCAAACCGAGAGTTCCTCGGAGTAGTAGGACGCTGTGCTGAAGGTCGGTGCGAAGTAGGTCCGGAAGTTGTATCCGGTGTCATCACCGACATTGGGCGTCGACCAAGTCTGGCGCATGACGATGCGGGCAGGCTGTTGATCGATCTGGTTGGTGCTGAACGTGGCGAGCCAGTTGCCACCGGTATCGGCAACCACGGACTGTTCAGCGATCATCTCACCTCGTGAGTTGTAGACTTCGAGGCTGATGGTCGAACCGGGTTGTGCCAGACCGGAGTTCATGTGAGTTCCCAGCACGATCGGGATCTTGGAATCGTGGATCATTTCAAACTGCGGATACATGCCGCTCAACTGCGCTCGGAAGGAGCCGCCCGCGATGTTCTGATTTCCATTTCCGAAGAGGAAGTTCTGGTTCAGGTCAAACTGGTAGCCCTTTTTGGAAATGGTCTCGTCGCTGTCGCGATTGTTTTTCGGAGTCGGATCAGGGCCGCCACGTCCATCATCTTCGATGGTGACGTTGTTGACCTTCAGACCCGCAGTGAGCACTTCTACGGAGATCCTCAGGGTCTCGCCACCGCCGGGACGCAGGGTGCCGATTTCCCAGATCACGGTATTGCCACTGAGACGACCCCCGCCGCTGGCGGAGATGAATTTCACGCCCGGAGGCAGGGTGTCGCGAATGACGACGCCTGAAGCCACCTGATTGCCGACATTGTCGTAGGTGATGGTGTAGGTGATGGTATCTCCGACGGTGGCGTAGGTGAGACCATCGTCTTTGGTGACCACCAGATCCGGGAAGGCCCGGATGGGCGTATCCTCGCGGTCGCGGTTGTCTTTGGGACTGGGCTCGATATCGAGATGATCGGCCACACCTACGTTGTGGATTTCCTCCAGACCGGCTGGCACCACGCTGGGGGCTCGCAAGGTCAGTCTTACCGTTGTGACGTCATCGACCTCCATGTCGGGAAGATTCCACGTGACCACTCCGGCACCATTGAGTTTGCCGCCGTCGGAGGCGCTGACGAATTGGAAGCCTTCGGCAAGATAGCGGGAAATGTTGTCAGTCACGGTGACTTCCAGCGCGGTGGCCCGACCTTGATTGGTCACTTCCATCGTGTAGGTAACCGTCTGGCCGGGGAGGATCTGCACTCCGCCGTCGCGCTTCACGATTTTCAGATCCGGCTGATGGACTTCGACGGACTCGTTGTCGTTGTCGTCATAGAAATCAGGGGTGGTATTGGGATCGGCATCCGTATCAGGATCACCGTCGCCACCTCTTTCATCAATCACATTGCCGGGAGTCGAGGTCCACTCGAGATCTGCCTCATTGGGCAGGACCGCCATGTAGTAGGAGATGTCGCTGGTGACGGTGGCCTCGTAGGTGATCTGGATGGATTCACCCTCATCCAAGCGATCAAGCACCAGACGCAGATTCAGTCCGTCGCTGATGTTGGAGATGATGGACGTCGGATTCACCGGTGCCCCGAGATGAATCAACTGCACCGATGACGGATCCAAGGTCAGGCCCACGGGGAGACGGTCGAGAACATCAATGTCGAAACCGTCGGCGGTGCTGGTGGCATCGTCATTGGTGATGGTCAGCGTATAGGTGAGCGTCTCAGCCAGTTTCGGCTTGGGATTGTTCACCGACTTGTCGATGGTGAGGTTGGGTTCGACCAATTCGACGTCTTCGCAGTCGGTCAGGTTGACCGTCGGATCAAAGCCATCGATCACACCATCATCATTGCTGTCCTCCTGATAGGTGAAGGTTCCCTCGTTGCAGATGAGGTCGCCGTCGCGGTTCTCCACGACATTGACCACACGGGCGGTCACATAAACGACCAACTGGTCTGCGGCGGGATCGAGGGAATCGGAAGCGTCATTGGTGATCGAACCGAAGACGAGAGTCATCTTCTCGAAGTAGCCATCCAGATTCACGTCCTCAAGAGTCGGAACCAGGGATTCGATGGGCCCCTGATCGCTGCTCAGATTGGCACCGGCCGAGATCGAGATGGACTCGATGTCGAGGATGCCCTCAGTCGTATTAAGGATGTCGATAATGGAGACACTCGGCGTGGTGCCTTCCGCAAACGTAGCGGTGAGCGCATAGGTGACGGTCTCTCCGATGGTCAGATCGGTGATGTCGGGATCGTAGGCGGAATCATCCGTATGGGCCTGCGAGGTGCTGAAGACCGATTTGTCGAAGTCATAGCCAATCAGATTGGCGATGAATGTGGTCTCGTCTTCGCTTTCATAGTTGTTGGGATTCGTCGGGCCTGCCGGATTGTCGAAATCACCATCACCACCTCGCTCGTCAGGGTTGACTCCATCGGTGGAGGTCCACTCGATGTCGACGAGGTTGGTTTGGCGATCCCCGTCCTTGATCGTCTCCAGAATGGTCACGTCATAGGTGACGGTGATGAAATCTCCCGCCGCCAGGGTAAACCCGGTGCCGCTTTGGGTGACTGAATCGGAGCCAGCTCCGACAGCGTTCAGGGTGAAGAATGCGGAGACATCCTGAGCGTCACTATTGCGGATCGCAGTAAAGCTTCCTGCTTCAAGCGCGACTTTACCCGGCAGATCGTCGAGGAAGGTGATGTCGAAGGCGTCAATGTCCGAGGTGTTTGTGATGACAACCTCATAGCTGACAGTATCGGCTCCATCGGGATTGATGGGCTGCGCGGTGATCGCTTTTGCCACGGTGATGGTAGGCTCAACGATCTCTGCATCGACGTCGGATTCGCGGACCACTTCATCATCGGCGCTGCCGTCATTGTCGGTATCTTCGAGCACAGTGAGGCGACCGAGGTTGTTGATGACGTCGCCATCCTGATTTTCGAGAACATTGACGACTACCGCGTCGATGAAGATGCGGATCTGTTCATCCTCGGGACCACCGGAAAGCGTGGGATCATTGACCACGGAGCCGAAGTCGATGCGGACCTGATCGTCATAGGTATCCAGATTGGAATCAGTGATGACGGGAGTCGATGAGGTCACCGTCACGGCGGCCCCGGTTTCGATCCGCACATTGCGGATATCGAGAATGCCGTTGGTCAGGGCGAGGAAATCCTCGATGATGACGCTGGGTGTGGTGCCACGGCCGAGTTGCGCGGTGAGTTGGTAGGTGATGGTCTCGCCGATCACCAGGTCGGTGATGGTGGCAGAGGTGCCAAAGGCGGTGCCGGTGTGGCTTTCAGAGGTCGAGAAAACCGACTTCGTGAAATCATAGAGCGGGGAGAGTTCGCCGGTGATTTCGGCGGTGTCTTCGTCCTCGTAGTCGTCGACGCCGGTGGCGGGAGTATCGAAATCGCCATCACCGCCGCGTTCGTCAGCGTCGGAACCGTCGGCGGCTTCCGCGTTGAGTGATGTCCACTCGATGTCCACTTCGTTCAACAGGCTCTGGCCGTCGGTGACGGTGGCATGCACCCTGGCGTCGTAGGTAATGGTGATGGACTGACCCGCGGCAAGGTCGAAACCGGTGCCGGCGTGTACCACCTGACCTGCCGTGACCGTGAAGTAGCTTTGCACATCGGTGCTTCCTGCGCTGAGTGTCGCCACGAAGCTGCCGGTCTCGATGCTCATCTGAGCTGGCAGAATGTCCTGCAGTGTCAGGTCAAAGGCATCGATGACCGAGGTGTTCTCGATGATGATTTGATAGCCGATAATGTCTCCCGCGTCGGCCTCGGTGGTGCCCAGCGGAATGGTCTTTGTTACCTCGACGGTGGGCTCGACGATTTCGACATCTACCGTGTCGGTCAAGGTTTGTTGCTCGCGGGTGCCATCGCCATTGATGTCCTCTTGGAAACGGAACTGACCGGTATTGGTGACGACATCACCCTCCTGGTTTTCGATGGTATTGACGACGACCGCCTGAATGAGGACGACGATCTGTTCGTCGGCTCCGGTGCCGGAAGCATCGTTGACGACGGTGCCGAAATCGATCTGGACACTGTCGTTGTAGCCATCGGTGCCGAGAGCATCGGTAATGGAGACATTGGCATCCCATAACCTCGCATCCGATCGAGAAAGAGCGGAGCCAGCCGTCACGGTGACGCTGCGAATGTCGAGACGACCATTGGCGATGTCGAGTGTATCGAAGATCTGGACCAGGTCCGTGGTTCCGCGACCGAGCGTGCCGGTGAGACGGTAGGTGACCACTTCGCCGATCGTCA
>JAGROX010000052.1 GCA_020440025.1 Verrucomicrobiia bacterium | reverse complement strand
AGTTCATCGATCTTCAGCTTCCCGGAGAGCTTGGCCCTCATCTTTTTGGGGATGAAGAGCCGGTAGCCGTATTCCCAACTCCCGACACTTTTCAGCGGTTTGGTGACGGCCGTCTTTCGCACCATCCCGAGATCAATCTCGCCATCCGTCAGGCTCTCGATGATGTCGCGGGTCCGCAGGTTGCGCATCGAAATCGAAGCTTCGGGTAATTCCCGGGACAGATGCTCCAGCATGGGCATGAGAAGCCATTGGATGATGCTCTCTCCTGCGCCGATGACCAGTTTCACTGGGCGGTCCCCACACTTCGCCTGGAAATCAGAAATGCTGCCCAGGTAGTCCCGACTCAGATTTGCCAATTCCCGACCTTCGTCACTGAGTCGATAAGGACGTGATTCGCGATTGAGGAGATCCACCCCGAAGTATTTCTCCAGCTCCCCGATCTGGCGACTGAACTGCGTCTGTCGGTTGGAGTCACCCTTGGTGGCTTCGCCGATGCTTCCCTTGTCGGCCACTTCGCAAAGGGTTTGAAGCCTTTCCAATGACAAACCGGCTTTCCCAAACAGTTCTTCAAACATGATTGCTCAATCATGTATCATGCATTTTGTGTTACAGGCAAGATCACGTTTCGAAGCGAGATTCGGGCATGACTGAAAAGATTCCGACTGGATACGACATCATCGGAGACGTGCATGGGCACTTTGGGGAGCTCGTCTCTCTCCTGCGCCGCCTCGGCTACGACAATGACGGACGCTCATTTCGGCACCCAGCGCGAAAGGCTGTCTTTGTGGGAGATCTCATCGATCGAGGCCCTCAGATCCGAGAGACCCTCCAACTGGTGAAAGCGATGTGGGATCAGGGTGAAGCCTTGGTGACGCTTGGGAATCACGAATACAACGCCGTTTGCTATGGCACTCAGGACAAAAGCGGAAACTGGCTCCGCCCTCATTCCGAGAAAAACAGGTGCCAGTTTCAGGCGACCCTCGATGCCTTCAGAGATCGTGATGAGGAGTGGGACAGCTATCTCGATTGGTTCAAGAATTTGCCCCTTTTCTGGGAAGGGGAGGGGTTCAGAGTCGTCCATGCCTGTTGGAGTCAGCGTCACATCGACTTCATCGGTGATCGTCGACTTGGTGATCAAGCCTTCTTGTTGGCTTCCGCCCAGGAAGGAACACGGGAGTTCCGGGCGGTAGAGACCATTTTGAAAGGTCCCGAAGTCACTCTGCCAGAGGGTGTTACCTCCGCAGATAAGGAGGGCGTTGAGAGATCCAAGATTCGTGCGAGATGGTGGCAGTCGCCAGCTTCCCAGAGTTTTCGTTCCCTTGCCTTTCCAGAACAAGAGGGCCTTCCTGAGACTCTTGTCCTGCCCGAGGCGATCACCGAGCCGTGGGACGTCTATCCGGAGGAGGCCCCGCCCGTTTTCGTGGGCCACTATTGGTTACCCCCTCAGTCTCCGAGCCCATTCGGGAACGTGATCTGCCTCGACTATTCCGTCGCCAAGGAGGGGTTTCTGGCTGGATACCGGTGGTCGCCAGGCAATACCATCGGCACAAGAGACTTCGCCACGAGCCGGCCGTTGGCTGAACATGACCGATGAGTCATTCAACATGCTACCTACAGGATTGCAAAGGCAGCAACGATCTGTATTCTGACTCCGTTAACGCAACCTGACTCATTTCGTCAGCCAAAATCCGCGATGCCCACCCCGATCAACAGCTACAACCTCGGATTCACCGCCTTCGGGCTGGGGGCTTCCCATGCGCTGGCGCTGGCATCCGTCTTCGTGAAATGTCGGGACTGGCCCCAAGCCAAGGAAGAAGCCATCGCCGAAAACGTCTTCCGTCAGGCCAAAGCTACCTCGATCTTGCGGCTGGAGCGGGAGTTCCGTCTGCGCCTCCAGACGCTCACCGATGATCAGATCGAGTTGTTGGTGGAAGAGCCTTCCGAGGCGCGGATTCCCATTTCTCTGCTGGCCGTCTTCAAGCGCTACCGCTTTATCCGGGATTTCTCAGAAGAGGTGCTCCGGGAAAAGACAGAAATTTTCGATTTCGAGGTCCGGCCCTCCGACTACTCCAGCTTTGTCGAGTAGATGGAGCCCATGCATCCAGAGCTGATGGAACTCAGCGATACTACTGCCAAAAAAATCCGGCAGGTCACTCTTCGAATCCTGACCGAAGGCGAGATCCTGTCTGCCACAGAGCCGTCCCGCATCACTCCTGCCATTCTCACCGAATCGGTGGCTTCGGTCATTCGCGCCGAAGACCCGGCCCTGCTCCGTCCCTTTCTCCAGCCCTGATCATGACTGCCTCACTTCCATCCGAATCTGACCTCGACGCAACCTTCGAGAGGCTGTTCTCCGTCATGCAATCGGAGAGGTTCCTCACTTCTACGGGCATCGGCAACGAGGTCTCGCTCTTTGTTCAGCCCTACGAGATCGAAGTGCAGGACCCGGTCGAAAAGCGGATCAAGGCCCTGGCCAGCCGACTTTCCGCGAAAGGGCTGGGAGTGCTCTGCATCAATCTCCTCGAACTTGTGGCCGAGTTCACCTCCCGCGAGGACCGGCTGAAGCGCCTCTTGGAAAAGGAACCCACTTTCACGCGGGACAAGATGCTCTCCACCATGGCCCGATGGACTGATGCCAAAGAGCACCTGGTTCCGGCCATGAAGGCGAAGTTCGACGCCGAGAAGTGGGACATCACCCTGGTCTATGGATGCGGATCCGTTTTCCCCTTCCTCCGAACTCACACCATCCTGGAAAACCTCCAGTCAGACATGGATAAGCGCCCCATCGTCTTTTTCTTTCCCGGAGAATACCAGCACCGCGAGGCCGCTGGATCAGACCTCCGACTTTTTGGAAAACTTTCACACAAAGGCTACTACCGCGCCTTTAACCTCGATCACTATCACCTTTGATTTTTTGAAACCCATGGCAACCATCCGAGATATTCTTGAGAACAAGGTCGATCGCGACATCGAGGGCGTGATCAAAGCCGCCGACGAACGGCGGCTGGAGACCGAGGTCGAGGAATACGTCATCACCCGGGAGCTGAAGCCCAAGCTGGAGCGTCTTCTTGAGGAATACCTCAATCCCGGCTCTGCCAACGGCGTCTGGATCTCCGGTTTCTTCGGTTCGGGTAAGTCCCACCTCCTCAAGATGCTCGCCTTCTTGTTGGAAAACCGGGACATCGACGGCAAATCCGTTTGCGAGCGATTCCTCGCCAAGAAAGAGATCGCCGACGACGCCTTCTTCAAGACCACGCTCGAAGACGCGGCCAAGATCCCTTCCAAGAGCATCCTCTTCAACATCGACCAGAAAGCTGATGCCATTGGTGGCGATCCCGATGCCCAGCTTTTGGAAGTCTTCGCCAAAGTCCTCAACGAGACCCAGGGCTTCTACGAAAAGCAGGACTACATCGCCCACTTTGAGCGGGGCCTCTGGAAAGACGGCAAGCTGGAGGCCTTCAAGGCGGCCTACGAGAAAGAAAGTGGCGCCACCTGGGAGGAGCACCTCGATGACATCGATGTCCTTGAGAACGACACCTTCGCTCGAACCTATGCCAAGTTCTTCGGCAAGTCCGAGGAGGAAGGTCTGAAGGTCTTTGATCGCCTCAGGGAAAAGCATCGCGTCTCGGTGGAAGAGTTCGCCAGCCGGGTAAAGGGCTACCTGGATACCTTGCCTTCCGGCACCCGGATCAATTTCTTCGTCGATGAGGTTGGTCAGTTCGTGGGGCGACGTTCCCGCTTGATGCTGAATCTCCAAACCATAGCCGAAACCCTCGCGGTCAAATGTGAGGGCAGAGCCTGGATCTTTGTCACTTCACAGGGCGACATCGAGAAAGTGATTGGAGAACTCGATGAAACCGATGGCAACGACTTCACCAGGATCATGGATCGCTTCTCGATCCGCCCGAATCTCACCAGCGCCAACGTCTCGGAAGTCATCCAAAAACGTCTCCTCACCAAGACGGATGAGGCCGTGCCCGAGCTGGAGGAACTCTATGTGGAGGAAAAGGAAAACCTCCGCACTCTGTTTTCGTTTGGAGACGGATCCCGCGACTTCAAAGGCTTCGAGAGCGCCGATCACTTCGTCCGCTTCACCCCGTTTCATCCCTACCAGTTCGATCTGTTCCAGACGGCGATCGAGCGCCTCTCTCAGCACAATGCCTTCACCGGCAAACATGCTTCAGTGGGAGAGCGCTCCATGCTCTCGGTGTTTCAGGAAGTCGCCAAGCATATTGCGGATCTTCCCATCAACACCTTCGCCACCTTCGATCTCATGTTCGAGGGTCTTTCGAATGTTTTGCGGGGTGATTTTCAGCGCAGTGTCAAAACGGCGGAGAAAAACCTCAAGGCTGACCACCCGCTGGCGGTGCGCATCCTGAAGTCTCTCTTCCTGCTCAAGTATGTCTCGGAGTTCGTTTCGACCCCGCGCAACGTGGCCATCCTCCTGATCGATCGGGCCGACATCGACATTGCCGACCATGACCAGGCGGTGAAAGAGGAACTCAACTACCTCTATCACCAGCACTACCTCCAGAAAAACGGAGAGACCTACGAGTTCCTGACCGACGAGGAAAAGGACATCGAGGTGGAAATCAAGAACACCGAGATCGGAAGTGACGTCGTCAACAAGTTGCTCGACAAGGTTCTCTTCGGCGATGTCGTCGGCGATGCCAAGATCCGTTTTGAGGACAACGGCCAGGACTACGCCTTTGGGCGCAAGCTGGACAACGGCACCTACGGCAGGGAACAGGACCTTTGTGTCCACATGGTCACTGCCGGTCACGACAATGCCGGGGATCTGAGAGCCTTGATGGCACAGAATACCGGGAAGCGAGAACTGCTCGTCATCCTTCCCAATGATCGGTCCCTGTTGGATGAGGCCGAACTGTTTGAGCAGACCACCACCTATGTGCGGCAAAAGACCTCGTCGAACCTGTCCGAATCCAAACGCCAGATTCTTCACGGGCGTGGCTCCCAGAACAGCACGCGCCGTTCCAAGCTCACCGAGCTGGGCAAAGACCTCGTCGCCAAGGCCGAGTTCGTCATCAATGGCTCAAAAGTCGAAGTCACCGGATCGGACCCGCGTGTCCGCATCGGCAAAGCGTTTCAGGAACTGATCCGCTTCGTTTATCCGAACCTCCGCATGCTGAAGGCGGAATACAGGGAGACCATGATCCCCCAGATTCTGGAGGAAAAAAATGACCTCATCAGCGAGACCCTTTCCGAGGCCGAGCAGGAAGTCCTCACCTTCCTCCAGCGTCAGAAACTGGGCGACAAGCGGGTCACCATTCAGGAGGTGCTGAGAAACTTTCGCCACGGGAACTATGGCTGGCCCGATGCCGCCACCCTTTGTCTGATGGCTCGTCTGTTCCGTCGGCACAAGACCGAGCTGAAACGCGGCTCCGATGTTCTCGACCAGGATGAAGTCACGACGGCTCTGTGCAATTCCGCCAATCACGGAGATGTGTGCATCCAGATCCAGGAGGAGTTCGATGCCGCCACCGTCACGGCGTTGAAAAACTTCCATCATGAATTCTTCGACCAGTCGAGTCCCGGCAACGATGCCAAGTCGGTTTCCAAAGCCCTCCTGAAGGCGATTGGCGACGAAGCGGCGGAACTCGATACCCTGATCGCTCAGAAGAGTGTTTTCCCCTTCGTCGAGACACTGGAACCCGTTCGAGACCGGTTGCGGGAAATCGCCACTCACGACTACACCTACCCGCTCAAGTCTCTCCGGGACTTCGATGACGATCTCCTCGTCGCCAAGGAGGACTTCGTCGATTCCATCAAGAATTTCGTCAACGGTGCCAACGGCGAGTCTTTCCGAGCCATTGCCGACTTCCTGCGGGATCAGGCCAGCAACCTTTCTCATTCCGATGAAAAGGTGGCCGATCTTCGGGCGGTATCGGACTCGAAGACGCCCTTCCGGGGCGGTCTCATGACCAAGGCGGTTTCCGCGCTCGATCAGTTGAGAAAGGAACTGGCTGAGAAGCTCAGCGAAGCCCAGGCCAATGCCATTGCCGAAGTCGAGGAACGCGAGAAAACGCTGAAGACCCATCCGAAATTCAGCGAGCTGAGTGAGGAGAAGGTCGAGGCCCTACTCGCGATCTCTGCTGACACCAAGGAGCAAATCGCCAAAGAAAAGCTGCTCCCCGTCATCGGCGACACGCTCCGACGTTATCAGGAATCCGGCTTTGCCCTGCAATTGGCCAAGATCACCAGTGGCACCACCAAATACCCGACCCAAGCCGATACCGGGAAAGCGAAGTCACCTGCGACCCAGGAAGATCCCGTTCCCTACGTTCCGATCACGACCCTGATCCACAAGGCTGCGGAGGGCCGCGTGGTTCTCTCCAACGAGGACGAGGTCTCGGCCTTCCTTGAAGCCCTGAAAAGACATCTCAACGATCACGTTGGCGAGGGAAAGGGAGTCACCCTCTGATTGACGAATTTAACAGGGTTGGATCCGCGACTGAACCCTGTTGAGCCATCCCGCCCATCGACTTTCTACGCATTTTACCGACCATGAACACCAGCCGTCTCAAACGCTTCGCCCCAGATTGCCGCGTCGCACTGATGGAACAGATCGAGGTAAAACTCGACTACGTGCTCACTGCCAAGACGCCGGATCTCGCGGAGCAGGAGTCCTTGTTGGATGAGCTTCGGCGGGTGCTGGAACTTGAAGGGCGCGAGGCCCTGATCGAGCGGGTCGCTTACACCTGGTTCAATCGCTTTGCCGCGTTTCGCTACCTCGATGCCCACGGCTGGCATCCTTTCCGGGCGCGAGTGATGACGGCACCCATTGAGGGAGATGTGTTGCCCGAGCTTTTGCAGCAGGTCAGCAAAGGAGTGGTGCCCGAGGAATTGCGGGATTTTGTTTCCGCTTCCCGGATCAATGACCTGCTCGACGGGAATCTCAAGAGCCACAATCCGCAGGCGGAGGTCCAACGGCTCCTCGTCATCGGGGTCAGCCAATACTATGCGGTTCTTCTGCCGCATCTCTTCGATCGGATCGATGCCTATACCGAGCTGCTTTTGCCCGACGATTTGCTGACGGAGCATTCCGTGGTTCACGGCTTCGTGAGCGAAATCACCGACGACGACTGCGCGGAAGTGGAAATCCTCGGCTGGCTCTACCAGTTCTACATCTCCGACCGGAAGGACCAGGTCATGGCCCGCAAGAGCGCCGTGCCCACCGAGGACATCCCCGCCGTCACCCAGCTCTTCACCCCGCACTGGATCGTCCGCTACCTTGTCGAAAACTCCCTCGGCCGGCTCTGGTTGCTCAATCGCCCCGGCTCCCGGCTGCGCGAGCACATGCCCTACTACATCGAGGGCGAAAAGAACGCCCCCGGCGGCTCTCCGGGCGACTTCCTCAAAATCACCAAACCCGAGGAAATCCGCCTGTGCGATCCCGCCGTCGGCAGCGGGCACATGCTCACCTACGCCTTCGACCT
>JAGROX010000357.1 GCA_020440025.1 Verrucomicrobiia bacterium | reverse complement strand
CCCACCGAGGAAGAACGAGGAGCCCTCGCCACCGCCCAGCAGCGTTTTCTGGAAGCTCAGAATCGATACGAGGAAGCCAACACCGAGATCGCCCGACTCAATGGCGAACGCTTCGATCTCACCGCGTCACTGGATGAGGTCCAGCAGCAACTCACCAAACAGGAGGAACCGGCTCGGGAAAAATATGAGGCTCTCTCTCGGAAGCATCAGCTCAAACTCGCGTCGCTGAAACTGGCGCTCATCGTTCCAGTGTTCACCTTGGCCGCCTGGTGGTTTTTCCGGAAACGTCGCAGTCCCTATCGACTCATTCCCATGGCGGTGTTCGCCGCCGCGTTTTGGAAACTCGGCGTGGTCATGCACGAGCATTTTCCGAAGGAGTTTTTCAAATACATCGCCATCGCGGCGGGCATCGCCGCCGTCCTCGCCTTTCTCTTCTGGATGCTGCGGCGCGCCGCCAAGCCGGATCAGGATCTGTTGCTGAATCGCTACCGCGAAGCCTACCGGGCGCATCACTGTGCCATCTGTGCCTATCCGATTCTTCGAGGCCCACTGAAGTTTGCGGTGTGGACCCGGAAAGGCCCGCAGTTTCCCGATCGCAGCTCGGTTGCCAACGACCAATCCAAAAACGACGAAGCGCCCTACTCCTGTCCCTCCTGCGGGACCACCCTGTTCGAGTCCTGCGAAAGCTGCGGCGCCTCCCGCCACAGCCTGTTGCCTTTTTGTGAACATTGCGGCGCGGAAAAAGCCGAGCCTGCCACTGCAGGCGACGCATGAAATTTTCGAATGACACCGCGGGATTGTCTTGAGAACGAGGCTCGGTTCTGGCTTGTTACACCCGTGACGCTTCCCCCGCTTCAACGCCTCGCACCTCTCGCGTTCGCCGTCCTGCTGACGTCGACGGCTGCCGATGCCGCTGTCGATTCCCCGAAATCAAACTCGGTCGGCATGACCCTGCACCTGATTGAGGGTGGACGGTTCATCATGGGGTCCGACGCACGGGAGAACGGATTGAGCAAAGCGTTTCCGCTGCACACCAACACCCAGTTTTTCGGCAATGCGGAGACGCCCGCCCACGTCACTTGGATCACGAAACCGATCTGGATGGGGGAAACAGAAGTCACCGTCGGCCAGTGGAAGCAATTCATTGACGCGACCGGCTACGTGACCACCGCCGAGAAGAACGGCGAGGGCATCATCGGCTGGGCGCCGACGCCCGAGGACAAGCCGCTCTATCAATCTCACGATTTCGAACGAAAGCCCGAGTTCAGCTGGCGGAATCCGGGGTTTCCCCAGACCGACTCCCATCCCGTGGTCGGTGTCAGTTTTGAGGATGTGCAGGCCTTCCTGAAATGGCTCAGCAAAAAAGAAGGCGCCACCTATCGCCTTCCCACCGAAGCCGAGTGGGAGTTCGCCTGTCGTGCCGGAACCACCAGTTGGTTCTCGTTTGGTGACGAACCCCGTGGCGTCGTGCATCGACACGGAAATCTGGGCAACGTGGAACTGGAAAAGCATCGCAAGCACAGCGTGGAACGCCAGTGGCTCCTGGATTGGGACAAAGAGCCCGAAGACGGCCACATTTTCACCTCTCCCGTCGGTAGCTATGAACCCAACGCTCTGGGACTGCGCGACCTCCATGGAAATGTCTGGGAATGGTGCGCCGATCTCTGGCTGGACACCTACTATCAGCATTTCGATGCTCCCGAGCGGACCCTGCCGAGAGTGGCTGCGATCGATCCGGTGAACGAGAGCGAACCGCAGACCGACGCCAATCACTTTCGTACCATCCGCGGCGGCAGTTGGTACAACGGTCCCATCGTTTGCCGCTCGTCGAATCGCTCCTACTGGGACGAACCCGACGCCGCCTGCTACCTGGGTTTCCGCGTGGTTCGCGAGGCCGATCCCGCCATCTCCTCCCGCGCCCGTGAAGCTCTGGAAAAGGAAAACGCCGCCCGGACCGCCTTGGAACAGGCCGGCGCCAAGTTCTTCGCCAGCCGTGGAATCAATCTCGAAGTTCGTTTCGACGGGGAGACACTCACCTCCGATGCCCTCCAGCTTCTGGCCGCCATCCCGGACCTCGAGTCTCTCAGCCTCGGCCAGAAGAAGCCCTTCACCGTTTCCAACACCGACTTGGAAGCCATCGCGGCAATCGCCTCGCTGAAATCCCTCGATTTCCGTAGTTCGTTTGAAATCGCCGAGGCCGATCTCTCCATCCTCGCGAAATTACCACTCTTGGAGAGCTTGTCGTTTTCTCGATCGACCTCGCTGAACGACGCCGATCTCGCCGAGCTGGCATCACTGGAGAACCTGCGAACTTTTCGCTGTTACGGGACGACTGGCGGCCTGACCGACGAAGGGATCGTTCATCTCGCAAGGAACCACTCTCTCGAGACGCTGGACCTTTTCGAAACAGACGCGTCCGGCAGCTTTCTGAACCAATTCACCGCTTGTCCGATCGCCAGCCTGTCCCTCACCAAGCGCTACGATGCCGAACCTCGGTTGACCGATGAGCACGCCCGCCTGCTGGCCAATTTTCCCGCCTTGATCCGGCTGCAGCTGAACGAACAGGGTACACTCACTGACCCAACCCTGTTGGTTATTGGAAAACTCACCCAATTGGAGGAACTCACCCTCCATGGTTGCCGCGGATTCTCGGCCAATGGCTTTGCTCCCCTCGGTCAGTTGACCCATCTAAGGACCCTCAATCTTCAGAGCACCGCCGCCGGGGATGAAGCCGCCAACGCCATCGCTGACATTCCCCGCCTTCAATCCCTGCGCCTCGGTTCCGAAGGCCTGACCGATCGCGGCATCGCCCGACTGGCCGATCTGTTTTCCTTGGAGAATCTCTACATCGAAACCTGCGCCATCACCGATGTCGGCCTGGAATCACTCGGCCGGATCAATCGACTCAAACAACTTGATCTCGGTGCCCCCACCATCACCGGCTCAGGACTCGGCGCACTGACACGATTGCCGGAATTGTCCGATCTTCGGCTCCGTTGTCCCGCACTGACCAACGCGGTGTTCGAGCAACTCGTCTTTGCCAAGAGCCTCCGCAAACTGCGTCTGGTCGAGCGCGGCTGGCAACCGCCCGCCGCACTGACCGATGAAGGCCTCCTCGCCTTGGCCCCGGCCACCTGGCTCACGGAATTGTGGCTACCGCGCAATGACACCGGCCTCACCGAGGATGGCATGAACGCGCTCAAGCCGCACCTGCCGAAGACCAATATCATTCCCTACAGCGTTGAGTGGAAGAAACCCGATCCTTCATGAAGCCAGCCATCCAAAGCCCCCGGATCGGACGCCGGGCCGCGATTCTTTTTTCGGGAGCGATGCTCCTGCTGGCACCGCATTCTGCCGATGGCGCGGACGAGCCCCTCGTCTCTGACGGGGACACTTACAACGCGGCAGTGGTGCCTTTCTTTGAAAAACACTGCCTCAAATGCCACGGACCCGACAAGGAGAAGGGCGATCTGAGACTGGACCACTTGCCGGTCGATTTTTCCGACAGCCAGGCACTGGGCAAATGGATCGAAGTGATGGACAACATCAATCTCGGCGAGATGCCCCCTGAGGATGAACCCGTCCCCAGCATTGCCGAGATTGACGCCATCGCCCAATGGATCGCCGGCGAAGTCCGCCACGCCGAAAAGAACGCGCGCAGCACCGGCGGACGGGTCATGATTCGTCGGCTGAGTCGCTCCGAGTATGCCAATACGGTTCGTGATCTGCTTCAGGTGAATTTTCTCCCCGGCGAGGGACCTGCCGATCTGCTGCCTCCCGATGGCACGCTAGACGGCTTCGACAAAGTCAGTAAAGCCCTGCTGCTGGACCCATCCCTGATGTCGCAGTACTTCGATGTGGCCGCAGTCGTCGCCGACAAGGCCATCGTCACCGGGCCGCCGCCCGTTCCCACCCGACGCAACCGGATGGAATATGAACACATCTCGGGCGGCATCGAATACATCAAGGAAGGCCGCGACACCATCGTCACCGAGGACGGCATCATCTCGATGAGTTCCGGGATGCGCTCGGAGGAAAACCTCCGCCACCCGTGGAACGATCAACTCATCCCGGTCCGAGGCACCTACACCCTGCGCTTGCGCGTCGGGGCCGATCCCGGAGCTCGCGGCGAACCCGTCTATTTGCGCGTCACCCGAACCGGGGATGGCGATCTCTGGGCCGGTAAGGTGACCGGCACCTTGGCGGAACCGCAGATCATCGAGGTGACCCGCCCCTTCGATGTTCCCGGAAGCGATGAGATCGGGGTGAAATTTGAAAATCCCGAGGAGTTTCAGCGGGTCAACTATTACCACACCCAGACCCGAACGCTGGCTGACGAAGCCGCCGCCCCGGAGTCGGGGAGGTTGCGCGCCCGATTGGCCGCCGAGGGCATGCTGGGCCAGTCGCGGCCATCTCCGGACAGCATCGACACCACCAACTACCCGCGAGTGTTCTTTGATTGGATCGAAATGGAAGGCCCGCTCTACGATCAGTGGCCGCCTCGAAGCACCGAGAAGTTGTTCACCCGAGGACTCGACGATGTCTCGCTACCCGCCGCCGACTATGCCCGGGAGATTTTCTCATCCCTGCTGCCGCGGGCCTACCGCCGACCCGTCACCGACGCCGAAATTGATCGCATTGTCAGTGTGGTCGATTCCGAGATGCAAGCGGGCGAAGCCTTTCCCGAAGCGATCAAGGCCGGCGTGATCGCCACCCTGTGTTCCCCCAGTTTTCTGCTCCTGTTCGAAGCGAGCGAGTTTGATAACTCGACCGAATCCCGTCCCCTCGATGACTACGAAATCGCCACCCGGCTGAGTTATTTTCTCTGGAGTTCCCTGCCGGACGACGAACTGTTCGCACTCGCCAAGGAAGGAAAGCTTTCAGACGCGGCGATCCGGGATGCACAGATCGATCGCATGCTGCTCGATCCGAAAGCCGAGGCGATGGTCGATGGTTTTGCCACCCAGTGGCTGAAGGCCCTCGAGTTTGATCGCTTCGCCGTCGACAAGCAACTCTACCGTGACTACTACGCCATCGAGAACGTGGGACTCAATGAAGCGATCAATCGAGAGCCTCTCGCCTTTTTCCGGGAAGTCCTGACTCACGACCTTAGCGTCCTGAACTTCCTCGAAGCCGACTGGACCATGGCCAATGAAACGCTGGCGAGTTGGTATGGCATCCCCGAAGTCACCGGTCCCGACTTTCGCCGCGTCTCCCTTCCCGCTGACTCGGAGCGGGGCGGACTCATCGCCATGGCGGCGGTCCACAAGTGGGGCAGCGACGGCAATCGCACCAAGCCAATCGAGCGAGGCAAGTACGTGCTGGACGTGCTTTTCAACGATCCCCCGAATCCGCCACCGCCCAACGCCGGCGAAGTGGAGCCCAATGTCGAGGGAGAGAACCTGACCGTCCGCCAGCGGCTCGATCAGCATCGCACCATCGAAAGCTGCTACGCCTGCCATTCCCGGATCGATCCCTACGGCCTTGCGCTGGAGAATTTCAATGTCGTCGGCAAGTGGCGGACGAAACAGGACGGCGAACGTGGCTGGTGGCCCGATGAAGCGAAGATCGATGCCAGTGGCACCTTTCCCAACGGGCGTTCGTATACCACGATTCAGGAATTTCGAGCGGGCTTGAGTGAGCAAAGCGATCGCTTCCTCCGGGGTTTGGCGGAAAAAATGCTGACTTACGCGCTGGGTCGCAGCATCGAATCCTCCGACCGGGGAACCGTTGACCAACTTGTCTCCGAGATGAAAGCGGGCGACACTACTTTCCGAAACCTCATCAAAGCCATCTCCCGCACCAAGGCTTTCACCGAGAAGTGATCTTCCCTCCTTTCAAGAACCCCGACGCCTCATGAACTTCCTTCACCAACGACAACTCTCCCGCCGAACGGTGCTGCACGGACTCGG
>JAGROX010000356.1 GCA_020440025.1 Verrucomicrobiia bacterium | reverse complement strand
TGCCTTCCGACAGGTGGGAAGGTGGTCGGAGACGACTCTCACGCATGGGGGAAAACGCCTTTTTCTTGCGTTGGGTCGAAATGAGCCGATGAAATGGGGCAATCTCAACTCAGCGACCCATGGCAAAAGGCTACGAAATCGAAGGCAAAATCCACTTGATCAATGACATCCAGACGTTCAACAGCGGCTTCTCCAAGCGAGAGTTTGTCGTGGAGGTCGAGGACGGGAAGTTCCCCCAACAGATCAAGTTCGAAGCGGTGAAGGAGAAAACCTCGCTGACAGACGGTCTGCGCGTAGGCGATCCGGTGAAGGTGTTTTTCGACATTCGTGGCAATGAATACAATGGTCGCTACTTCGTGAACCTCAACGCTTGGAAGCTTGAGAGAGCAGGCGGCGGCGGTGGCGGAGGAGGAAGCGCTCCAGCGGGATTGCCCTCCCAGGCTTTTGACGATGGTCCTCCCTCTCATCTCTCGGAACCGCCGGCCGGATTCGGAAACGATGATGATGGCGATGAGATCCCGTTTTGAGTTTTTTCTCGGCTGGGTCGTGATCGTCCCGAATTTAGCGGGGTGAAGCGTCGACGGGAGTCTGGAGTCCGTTGGAGAGGTGACGGAGCAGGGACGTCTCGGGCACGCCGCTGTCGTGGCCGTAGTCCCAGACCATGATGCCGCCGAGGCCGTATTCTTTGACGAGTTGGATGCGCAGATCACAGGCATCGGTGCCGACTGGCCAGAAACCATATTCGGAGGATGGCAGTCCTGCCGAGTTGGGGTCGACCAAGTTTTTCCAGGAAACGGCACGTCGCTCGCCCGCTTTTTCTTTGGCGTAGAACCCGACGCCGAGCAGGAGTTTTTCCGGGGGTAGTCCTGCATCGAGAAAGCGGACGATCGATTCCCGCAGCCACGGTTCGTAATCGGTGACTGACCAAGGCTGATAGCTCATGAGGTTCACCTGATCGAGATAGTCCCAACACTCGGTCGGTAGGGGGCGCGAGTAGCCCAATGCGGCGGTGAGGAGGCGCCCATCGGCGTGAAGTTTTGATGACAGTGCGGAGAGAAATTCGGCGAAGTCGGCGTGCTCCTGGTCGCCTTTGGGGAATTCCCAGTCGATGTCGACCCCGTCCAGATCATGAGTGGCACAAAAGGCGACGAGGTCAGCCACGAATCGAGCCCGAGTCGTTTCATTGCTCACCGCAGTCTTGAATTCTTCGCCACGGCCCCAGCCGCCGACGCAGAAAGTCACCTTCACCAAGCCATCGGCGCGCGCCTTTTGGCCGAAGGCGAGGAGTTCGGGAGTGATCCGGGAAAAATCGACGGAGCCATCGAGATTCGGCTTGGCCGAAAAGAGAACGAGATGGGTCGTGCCATAGAGTTGAGGGACGACGTCGCCGCTTTTGACCCGATAATCGGGGAGATAGACCGAGAGAGCGGGAGGAGGTTGCGAGGGACGGGAATCTTCGCCCCAACTGTCAGAAGTACCTGACACCAAGGCGAGGCCGAGCATGATGATGAGAGGAGATGAAGGGAATGTGAGGCGATTTTTCATGCGAAATAGGAATTCCCAGAATTAAGCGGAATTATCAGGCCGCGAAACTCTCCATTTGTGGCGGCATTCGAGGGGCAGAATGGCGGGAAGGCGGTGGCGAGTAAATACGGTTTTGCAGAAATCAGGAATGACCTATGGTGGAGCCGCCGAAAAGGACTGAAGTCGTCCTCCGGCGCCCTCGGGGCGAACGCGACGTCAACGCGACGCCAGACCCCGATTTCACTCGCCCAAATGCCTCAGCGATTCACGCCTGAGCGGGCATTCATCAGTATTCGAAAACGACATGGATTCATCTTCATCCGGCGACCGCCAAGGTCGCCCCAGACAAAACCGCTCACGTGGCGGACAGAGCCGTAATCGCAACCGGGACGGAAATCGCGACGGAAATCGTAACCGCAACCGGGACGGTCAATCATCGGGCCGCCGTGAGCGTGACCCGGAGGCCGAGATCATGAAAGAGCGCTTCGCTCGCCCTCAACCCAAGCCCACTCTCTGGCAGAAAATCTGCGCGTTTTTCGGTGGCGGCGGCGAAAAGGCCAAGCCGACCGAGGCAAAACCGCGCTCTTCATCTCCCCGTGGGAACGATCGCGCCGGAGCCCCCAAGGGAGAGGCTCGCGAACGGCCCCCGCGGAAACCCCGCGAGAAACGCCCGGTGGAAAAAGTGGAGGTCACCAGCGGTCGTCTCTACGTCGGAAATCTCGACTACAGCGCCACCGGTGAGGACCTTGCCGAGGTGTTCAAAGCGGTCGGCACAGTGGTGAAAGCCGACATCGTGATGAACTCGCGAACGGGCAAATCGAAGGGCTTCGCCTTTGTCGAAATGTCCAGTGTCGAGGAGGCCAAACTGGCGGTGGAGAAACTACTCGATTCCGAGTTCATGGGGCGCAAGCTGCTTGTCAGCGGCGCCAAGAGTGAAGGTGAGCGCGATGGCGATTCTGCTTCCGAATCCGGGGATCGTCCTCCGCGCCCCGAACGCCGCGAGCGGCGTGAAGGTGGTGGAGACTCCCGTGAGGGTGGTTCCGGTCGCGGTGATCGCGAGCGGGGACCGCGTCCCGAGCGGAGCGGTGGCCCCCGCAATCGTCGCGGTGGCGACAACGATTACGCCGACGAAGCGCCGAGAAAGCCCAAGGCACCGGTGGAAAAAGTCGAGGGCACCAAACTCGCCATCGGAAATCTCACCGATGAAGTCACGCCTCAGGATCTGACCGAAGGCATCGAAGACGTCGCCCAACTCGTGGCAATCTCCTCGGTGACGGCCGGCGTGGCCGTAGTGGAATTTGCCAGCAACGAGGATGCCCAGCGCGCTCTTGATGTGTTGAGCGGAAAAACCTTCATGGGCAAACTGATCAAGGTGCGTGGCGCCACGGATGAAGATCCGAGCGACCTGGCTCCGGTTCAGCCACGGGCGGAATCCCCGGTGATTCCTCCCATGCCTGAGAAAATTGAGGAGCCTGCCGTGGAGGAAGCCGCCGCTGCTCCCGTCGAAGAAGTTGCGCCACCTGTCGAGGAAGCTGCTGCGCCAGCCGCAGAGGAAGCGACTCCGGTGGTGACCGAGGAAGCAGCAGCCGCTCCCGTGGTTGAAGAAGCTCCGGCAACCGAAGAAGCCCCGGCTTCCGAGGAGGCGGCTCCAGAAGCCCCAGCGGTCGCCGACGACTCGGAAAAACCTGCCGAGTCCTGATCGACAGATTCAAGCTTTGATCCGGAATCCGCCGTCGTCCCAGATGATGGCTGGCGGGTTCCGGTGCTTGACCTTTGGCCTGCCAATGAGCTTCATATGAGGCTCCATGAGCAGGCCATTGTTTTTGTCTTTTCCCTTCATCCCGCTTGCGGCGGCATTTTTGGCGTCGTCCGTGATCGGCGATGAGCCAACGGTGAAGAACGTCCTCTTCATTGTTTCGGACGATCTGAAAGCGAGCGTGCTGAACTGCTACGGCGATCAGGTCTGTCAGACGCCGAACATCGATCGGTTGGCGTCAACCGGGATGGTCTTTGAGCGGGCCTACTGCCAGGGAACGGTATGCGGACCCTCCCGGACCTCGTTCATGCACAGTCGCTACTTCGGCAATCAGGGCCTGACCTTGGGCGAGAACTTCATCATGCACGATGCCATCAGTGCGCGAGTCGGGAAGATTTTTCACATGAAGGTGCCCGGCGATATCATTGCCGGAACCAACGGTCAGGATGTCGAGGCCTGCTGGACGGAACGCTACAACGCGCAGGGAAAAGAGGCGCATACCCCGGGAAACTACGCCTGCCTGAATCTCAATATCTTTACCGACTCGCTGGAGAATCGGGAATCCACCGCGATGAAGAACCGGATGTTCGTGACCGTGAGCTATGAGGGCGATGGATCCGATCAGCCGGATTGGAAAGCGGCGACGCAATCGATGGCGCTGCTGAAAAAATATCGGGATCAAGAGAAGCCCTTCTTCCTGGCGACGGGATTTGTGCGTCCCCACTATCCCAGCGTCGCGCCGGTCCAGTATTTCGAGCCATATCCGCACCAGGCCATGAAGCTGCCCTATGTGCCGGATGATGACCACGCGGACATGCCGAAGGCCGGGATTTCGAGTTCGAATTCGCATAGCGTTGGCATCGATCAGTTTCCGGAGAATCAGCAGCGGATGTGGGCGGCCTATTACGCGACGGTGACTTTCATGGATGAGCAGGTCGGCCGATTGCTGGACGAACTCGAACGACTGGGACTTCGCGAAAGTACGGCCATCGTCTTTGCCAGCGATCATGGCTATCACCTCGGGGAACATCATTTTTGGCAGAAATCGAATCTGCACGAGGAAGTGATTCGCGTCCCGCTGATCATTTCCGTGCCGGGATTCAAGGCGGGGCGCTCCGAGTCCATCGTAGAGTTGATGGACATCTACCCGACGATCTGTGATCTCACCGGAATGAAAATTCCGGACACCGTTCAGGGCAAAAGCCTGGTGCCGATTCTGAAAGATCCAAAGGCGACGGTAAAGCAGGTTGCCCTGTCAAAGGTGAAGAACGGACATTCCCTGCGCACCCAGGACTGGGCCTACATGCGCTATCAGGACGGTTCCGAGGAACTGTATCAGATGAGTGAAGACGGGGGCCAATTCACGAATCTGGCCAAGATGCCGGAGCATGCCGAATTGATTCAGAAATTGCGAGACGACCTCAAGGCGAGGTTGGAGCAACCTTGAGTCGGGCCTTTCGATTCAAACTACGAAAAACTCGGAAGACACGAAATAGAAAAAAGAATCTTCCGTGTTTTCAGTGTCTTCCGTGGTTCCTCCCGATCACTTGCGGCTTCGCCCCGCTTCGATCAAAGCAGCAAGTTCCTGCTTCATCTGCTCGGCGACATCGGTGTGTTCTTCAATCACGTTGGTCGATTCCGACGGATCCTTTGAAAGATCGAAGAGTTGGAACTGCGGCACCTTCATGTTTGCCAAGGGCTTTTCGACGACCACGTTGCGGGCGCTTTTGGAATCCTGGCGTTGAAGCTTCCAGTTTCCCTTGCGAAACCCATAGTTGCCTTTGCTTCCATTGTCCTGCTGGATCAGATGCTCACGTCCCTTGGCGTCGGCATCGCCGAGGAGCGCGCCCATCACATTGAAACTATCGAGGCAGGAGTCCTCGGGAAGTTCCGTGCCGGTTAGTGATGCCAGGCTTCCTGCAATGTCGACGGTGCAGACCATTTCATCGGAAACCCCCGGCTTGATCCGGCCCTTCCATCGCGTGATGAAAGGCGTCCGTGTGCCTCCCTCGTAGACGCTGTATTTGCCGCCGGTGTAGGGACCGGCCGCGCGGTGGTCGCCGACTTTTTCGAGGGCGAAATCCTGGTATCCGTCATCCATCACCGGGCCATTGTCGGAACAGAAGATGATCAGGGTATCGTCCGCGATCTCGAGTCGATCCAGCGTCTTCATCAGTTCGCCGACGCACCAGTCGAGTTGCACGATGGAATCGGCCCGGAACCCGAGTCGGGTCGCGCCTTGGAATCGCTCATGAGGAATGCGGGGCACGTGGAGATCGTGAGAGGCGAAGAACAGGAAGAAAGGCTCGTCCTTGTGGGCTTCGATCCATTCGTTGGATTTCTCGACCCACTTGTCGGCGAGATCTTCGTCGCGGAATCGGGCCGCATGGCCCCCGGTGTAAAAACCGATCCGGCTGATGCCGTTGTGAATGGTGCCGTTGTGTCCGTGGGACCAGTCCATCTTCAAGGTATCACGATGGCTGATGCCGGTCGGATGATCCTCACTCGGCTTCTTGTCACCGACCCAGAGCGGATCCTTGGGATCGAGATTCAGCACGCGATGGTTTTCCACATAGACCTGAGGGACGCGGTCATTGGTGGTGGGGAGGAGAAAGTTGTAGTCGAATCCGATCTCCTGCGGTCCCGGTTTCAGCTCTTCATTCCACTGCGGTCCCTTGCCTTTCTCGCCGAGGCCGAGATGCCATTTGCCGATGACGGCCGTCTGATAGCCGGCTTTCTTCATCAGGTCCGGAAGGGTGACTGTGTCCGGCTGAATGGTGAGCGGGCCGTTGGGGGGAGCGATCCCGGTGCCCTCGTGGCGAAAGGCATAGGTGCCGGTGAGGAAGGAATAGCGCGTCGGGGTGCAGGTCGATGCCGAGCAGTAGCCGCTGGTGAAACGAACCCCCTCTGAGGCGAGCAGGTCGATGTTGGGCGTTTCAAAATCCTTGGCGCCATAGCAGGAGACATCGCCGTAGCCGAGGTCGTCGGCCATGATGACGATGACGTTGGGTTTTTCCGCGGACTGGAGGAACCACGGAAGGCACAGAAGACATGGAAGGATGAGGAGGCGAAGAAGACGATTCGAAGGGCGCATGGGAGTGGTGGATGGGATTTGAAATCTAGAATTTGGCGTGTTGGGAGGAGGGCAGTGTCGGCCGAACATTGATTGAACTCAAACGCCAGCGACCGGCGGTTTCCACGCCGAGATGGGGGCGGCTGCTGAGCCGGAGGATCTGGCCCGCCCGGAGCAGACCGATGTCGCTGAGCAAACCACTCTGATCTTTTTCGTCAATATCGGCATCCACGCAGTAGATGGCGAGAGGTGACTTCTGGTCGATCTGGTAAAAGCCTCCGCAGATTCCGTTTCCAGCGACGATGCCGACGGACTCGACGATGACATCACGATTGAAGCTGATGGCCATTGTTTCGCCATCGTCCACCTGGGCGAACTTGCCTTCGGTGACGCCCAATCCATTGGGGTTCTCG
Organism: Verrucomicrobiia bacterium; assembly: GCA_020440025.1. GTDB lineage: Bacteria > Verrucomicrobiota > Verrucomicrobiia > Verrucomicrobiales > DEV007 > JAEUHH01. Next base: position 7,755 of record JAGROX010000356.1, on the reverse strand, counting down.
TGAAAGGTGAGTTGAGGTTGGCCATCGCGCACGTCTCCCATGGCAAGGGTCAACTCGAGTCCGCTTTCGGGGACGTCAAAAGTTTGTGGAAAAGGTTTCTCGCGAAAGGGCGGATGGTAGACGGGATGGGAAGGGTCGATCGCCTGATTGCCCCAATGAAAAGTGACTCGGTCTTCGTCGGCCAGAGAATCAAAGCGGTGCCCGCCCATGGTTCGGTGCCGGATCGCCGTCTGCTTCAGATGCTCGACGAGCGGTTTCAGCTCCGGTTCGTCCAGGCGATTGACTGCCTCTCGTTGATCCGACTCCAGTTCATACAGCGCGAAAGGATGGGCCTGACCAAAACGAATGAGGGAGGTATCATAGAAGATCTTCCATTGGCCGTCGAAAATCTGATCTCCCACTTTGGGCGAATCCAGGCGCATCGCTGCCACGGCGGGATCGTCCTTGGCTTCCTTGTGATCGTGAAAGAAGAGTGGGGGACGAGGCGTCTCCCCTTTGCCGCCTTTCCAAAGGCTCAGGATCGACGTGCTGTCCTCGGCCCCTTTTTCGCCGTTCGCCAGGTTCGGGAGCGGAACCTCGAGTAGGTCGGAGAAGGTCGCGAAAAGATCGGTCAGCCCGATCAACTGATCACTAGTGGTTCCGGGCGTGTCGGTCTTGCCATCGCCGATGCCGCCCGCTCCCCAGCTTACGATGAACGGCACCCGATGCCCGCCCTCGAAACACGACCCCTTGTGGCTCCGAAACGGCCCCGTGGCGATGTCGCTGTCCTTTTCAGCTCCGTTGTCGCTGGTGAAAATGATGACCGTCGTTTCGATGAGTTTTTTTCCGGGATGCCTGGGGTCGTCATTGGCTTCGAGGTAGTCAATCAAACGTCCCAAGGCGACATCGTTTTCGTAAATAAAATCGTGACGGGCATCCATCGGCTGTCCCGATTTGGTCCGCGAGGCTCCTTTCACCGGGACGCCACCGATAGCGTCGTCAGCCGTGTAGGGGGAGTGATTAGAGTTTGAGGGATAGTAGAGAAAGAAGGGCTTCTTCTCGTTTCTTCCTTGGGCGAGATGAGTGTCGAGATATTCGATGGCGTGGTCGGAATGGCGACTGCCGAGTTTGGTAAGCGCATAGGCATCAGTGCCTTCCTTCACCAGTTCTCTTCCGTTGCCAGTGGCGCTGACAAACTCTCGTCCGTGAATATGTCCGGGACCAACCTTCTGGTCGGGACCGTTGGCTTTCTGTTTGCTGGCATCCGGCCCCGAGGTGCCGTGGGAACGTGACGTGAACCGGGCATATTCAAATCCGTGATCGAGAGGTCCATCGAAAAGGGACTTCGTCAGATCGGCGTCCTCCCATCCGGCGGCGGGACTGCCATCTGATCGAGCGTAGCGCAGACCCACGTGCCACTTGCCGACCATGGCGGTCCCGTAACCCTGATCGCGAAACAGGGTGGCCAGAGTCGGACGATCATGTTCAATCAGGGGATCTCCCTGGGCGCCAAAAAGCACCCACCATTTCATCCGGCTCCGCCAGGCATAGCGACCGGTCAGCAGGGCATATCGGGTCGGTGTGCACCGAGACGCCGGGGTGTGTGCATCAGTGAATCGCACGCCCATTCTGGCCAGTCGCTCCAGATTGGGCGTCGCCAACTGAACGTCATCAGCATTCCCGGTGAAATCCTGATAGGCGCTGGTATCACCCATCCCCATGTCGTCAGCCATGAACAGGATGACATTGGGACGCGCAATTTCGGCTCCGCTGACGCCGGATACCGATGTGCCGAACAGCAGAAAGAATAAGAAAAAAGCGCAGCCTTTCATCGAGCGATCATACCCTGTTGGGTTGGTGACTTGACCCTGTTGAATCCGACTACTTTTTGGCTTTTGCCTTCGCTTTCGCTTTCGGTTTGTCGCCGCCGGGACGTTCCGGGGACAGGGCCCCTTCGGGACGAATCAAGTCGGCGGTGGGACGCCGGTTGGCTTGGATCTCGGTGATGTGGGCGTCGTAGGCCGCTTGGAGGCGTTTCACGACATCGGGATGTTGAGCCGAGACATTGGTGGTTTCCCCGATATCGGCCACGGTGTCGTAGAGTTGGACGGGTTCAGGTGACGGGTCTTTGACTTTGGTTTCCCAACTCCCTTTGCCTTTCCCTTCCTGCCACGGATAGAATTTCCACTTCCCTGAACGAACGGTGCCGGGACCGTGCATGAGCACGTAGGCCTCGTGAGGACTCTTGGCGCCTTCGGCTCCGCTCATCAATGGCCACATGTCGAGACCATCAATTTTTCGCTCGGGCAGTTTGCCGTCACAGAGACCGACCAAGGTGGGCATGACATCGATAGAGGCCGCCACTTCCGAGCATACCGCGCCGGCAGGAATTTTCCCCGGCCACCACATCAGGGTGGGTTCGCGAATGCCACCATCGTAGACGCTGCCTTTCTTGGCACGGAGCGGAAGCGAGGAACCGACGGCAGCTCCGTTGTCGCTGGTGAAAATGACAAGGGTGTTGTCCGCGATGCCAGCGGACTTGATGGTTTTCAGAATTTCCCCGACGGACCAGTCGACTTCTTCGATGGCATTGGTGATCATGGCCTTGTCGGGATTGTTGAACGCTTCGGACACCGCCAGAGGCAGGTGAACCATAGTGTGCGGGAGGTAGAGGAAGAAAGGGTTGTCGCGTTTTTCGGTGATGAAGCGAATGGCTTCTTCGGTGTAGCGTTTGGTCAGGGTGTTCTGATCGGCGGGATACTCGATCACCTCTTCATTGCGGATAAGTGGCACCACGTTTTTTCCTTTGTGGCCCGCCTTCATGTCTTCGAGGGAGATGCCCTCCCGGATGACGATGTCGGAAGCAAGCTGGTTGGCGGGATCGATCCACATGTCGTTGCTGTAGGGAATGCCGTAGTAGGAATCAAATCCCTGGTAGGTCGGTAAACAGGGCGGCAGATGACCCAGATGCCACTTGCCAATGCAGGCAGTGTCATAACCAGTGGCCTTGAGCATGTCGGCGAGGGTGACTTCGTCAGGATGCAGTCCCTGTTTGCTGTTGGGAAACAACACCGGGGCCATGCTGAGCCGTTGATAATGACAACCCGTCATGAGGGCGGTTCGCGATCCCGAGCAGACGGCACAGCCGACATAGAAATCGGTGAACTTCATGCCCTCGGTTGCCATTTGATCGAGGTTCGGTGTTTTGGGAACGGTGGCCCCGTTGAAACCGACGTCGCCGTAGCCCATGTCATCAATGAAGATGAGGACGACGTTGGGACGTGGTGGCTTGTCGGCCGCATGAGCGAGGCCGAGGGAGAATGCCAGGGTGGCAGCGAAAAGGGTGATCAGGGATTTCATGAGAATAAGGGAAGGGAGGGAAATCAGGGTTTCGCTTTCGGCCTGGCGTTGCTCTTCGGCTTCGACACCGCTTTCATGGCAGCCTCGTCAGCCGAGCCGGAGAGAAAGCCGGTTTCGACGAGGAAAGTGTCCATTTTTTTTAAGGTATCGAGAAAGTTCTCGGTGCCGCCTTTGGCTTCGTTGAAAAAGCCATGCGCCTGGCCTTCGTAGAGATGGAGAACGGATTTCACACCCACGGCATCCATGTCCGCTTTGAATTTCTCGGCAGTCGCCACGGGAATGAGGCTGTCCTTGGTTCCGAGAAACACGATGGTCGGTGGATCGTCCTTGCTGATGTTGTGGGCGGGAGAGATCTGGGGAAACCATTCCGTGACCCTGGAGTTGCCGTAGCCTGTGGGCCCATTGTCGTAGACCGGATTGAAAAGCACGAGCGCGTTGGGTTTCGAGGACACCTTGGGATTGGCGTCGGCGGGGTCGTCAAGGCCATCGCAGAATCCGGTCGTAGCAGCCACGTGGCCTCCCGCGGAACCTCCGCCGGCGGCGAGGCGATCGGGATCGATGCCAAGTCGCTCGGCATTGGCGCGAATGAAACGAACCGCTGATTTCCCGTCGGCGACACACTCGCGGGGAGAGGTCTTCTGCCGACTCTGCACCCGGTAGTCGGCGCAGATCCCGATCATGCCGCGCTTGGCGAGATAGCGGGAGTGTTGTTCAAACTGGGTTGGGGTTCCGCCATTCCATCCGCCGCCGAAGAAGAAAACAATCGCCGGGCGTTTGTCCTTCGCCGGGTCGTGGCCTTCCGGTTCGAAAAAGTAGAGATAGAGATCGTCGCCCGAGGCGGTTTTGTAGACTTCGGCGCGGGCGCCTTCGAGTTCGAGTTTGGTGGTCTCGGCGCGGGATGTCGTTGATGCCAGAGCAACGGCAAGCGCAAGCAGGGCGGTGCGGAAAAGTGGGGGAGTGATGAATCTCATGCCCGCGACCATAGCGGAGAGGGCACCCAAGTTCCAAGGACGAAAACGCGGTGCTTTTGGCGACCTCTCCACTCCGATTCGTCGCGATTCCGCCGTCAGTGGGAACCGGACTGAAGGATAGACAGCATTTGAGGAATGATCTTCGCGGCGAAGTTTGCGTGCCCCCGATCGTTGGGGTGCAGTCCACCCATGATCCCGCTTTTGGTGGCCAGGGTTCTTGCCGCAGAAGGACCCAGATCGATCAACGCGATCCGGGTGTCCATCAGATGCGATTCTTGGTGGCGCGCCACCGCCTCCTTCAGCTCCTTCGCATAATACTGTCCGAAAGGGATGAGCACGATGATTTGCGCCTCGGGCGCGCTTTTGCGCAAAGCAGCCAGGCACTGAATCATGCTGGCTTGGGTGTCGCTGGGGTTGGATTTGTGCAGCGCATCATTGGTGCCGTAGTTGATCATGATCAGCGCCGGTTCCTGATTCGTTTGGCCATGGCCACTGAGGTGTCCTTTCTCATCGAGCAGGGAGTGCCCATTGCCATCGATCTTGTTCCATCGACTCGCCGAATCGTCGTAGTCACCGCCCGTTCCGTTGCTGGAACCGGTGACGACATAGTATCCCGGGACATCACCGGGAGGATTGTCACCCTTGTTGATCCAGCCGCTCCAACCGCAGGCGCTGATGGCATACTCGTATCCCTGCGTCTGGATCGCCTGCCCAATGAGATGGGAGTAACCGGCCAGTTCGGTGGCGCCGATGCCTTCGGTGATGCTGTCGCCGACGATCAATGCCCACTTTGCTGAGGACGTCTGTGGGATCGGTCGGCTTTCGGCATCGAGTTGCAGACCGGTCACTCGCAGCACATTGTCGCCGCTTTTTCCCTCGCTGCCCCAGCGTGACTTCTGTTGCGATTGTTGCAGGTAAACGCTCAGCTCGTGTCGCCCTGTGCCGCGGATGTTTTCGATCTCGATCTCGTTGGTGCAGGAGACCTTGGATTTCCAGACGCCATTGATCGAATAGGCGATGAGGGGCGGATTGAATCCGCTGGGATAGCTCGAGGTGTCGAGAAGGAGTTTCGCGGTGGGTTGGTCGCTGGAAGATTCCCAGGTTACGCGGAAATAGGCACCGGGATTCCAGCTTTGGCGAAAGACTTTCCCGCCTCGTCCCGTGTCACCAGTCCAATTCGCTGGGGAGAAGACAAAGGCCGGCGAATCGACGGGAACCGTGGTCGTGTCAGCCGCAAGAAGCGCGGATACCGGGAGCCATGTGAACGCGGCAATGGCAAGAGCGCGTCGCGAGAGGAAAATGGGAAAATGGCGTTTGGAATTCTTTCTGATCATTGCCGATTGCTCTGGGTGGTTGGGAATCCCTAAACCGGTTCCCATCATTCCATTCGCAAATCGACGTATTTTTTCGGGCAATGAGGTTTTTGGACAGACGTGAAGGAAAGTGAAGGCCGAAGTGCCTTTACCTCAGGCCCTCCAGATTTCGCTCCCAGGCATTCCCCAAAGAATTCCCGATCTTGGATTGGGATCGAGGTAGTCTGCTTTCTCAGAGAGAGTCGTTTAGATGACGGAAGGGCTGGGAGGCTGTGCTCCCAACCCTTCCATCAAAGTGAAGCAGATGACTTATCCGCAGAATCGATCAGTGGGATTCGAAATGGGGCTCCTTGCCTTCGTAGGCGCGATAGAAGTCGTGAATCTTGGTCTTGAGAGCTTCGGCGACTTCGTCGCTGGTGTCCTGACGGGCTTTCATCGCGGCCTGCATCACGGCGTGGGCGGCGGTCAATTTCTTCACGTAGGCCTCGGCGTCATCGCCCGTCTTGATGCGCTGAGCCATGAAGTAGCTGGCGATGGTTTCCTGAATGCGATGGCAATGCTCCTCCTTGGTGGTGACCCAACGCGTCGCCTGATTGATGGCGAGCGGGGTGACGCCGCCCGAGAGTTCCTCGGTCAGTTTCTTCAATTCTCCGTTGGCTTTGGCGATGGTGGTGTAGTCCTCCATCATGGACTCGAAGCGATGCTGATCGGAGAAAATGCCGCACGGCACCTGGCAATGGGCGTCAGCAGACTGTGGAGTCATCGCGGAAACCGCGACGACGAAGAGGGAGGTGATGGCAAGGCGAATGGGAAGTGGTGTTTTCATGATTATGTTCAACTTAAGACGAGGGAACACTGATTTGATTCAATCGTCTCTGCAAGTTACGGAAAAGAATCTGATTTTGGCTGCCATTTCAGGCCTTTTCCTGGGCTCAATTGCGCCACACCCAATCGCCGATTTTGAGGTCCTGCCTGCCTTCGTTTTGCATCTCAAGTTTGCCGCCGTCGTCTTGGAGGTTCCAACCGACTGAATAGAGGAGGAAGCCATTGTCCTCTTTCTGATAGAGCAGCGGTTGTTGGGTCATGGGATCCTGTGGAAGTGAGGTGAGGAGATTGGGAACCAAAGCGTCGAGGGTGTCGGGATAGGTCTGAAGCTGGAGAAAGTGGCGTTCGAGTGCGCAGGCGCCTCGGGCGAGTTCGATGGTGGTCTGCGAGTGGATCGATTTCACCAGGACCGAGTCAATGGCGGGCAGGAAGATAGCGGCCAGCAGATTGTAGGGAGTTCGGGATCGCTGGAGCTCTTCGATTTGGGAGGTCACCGAATCAGAAAAGGTTCGGTTTTTCAGAGGGAGGATGGCGGTTTCGAACAGCAGGGTGGCACCGACGGCGGCATTTTGATCCAGCCATCCTTTGGGAATGAGACCGAATGGCATCAGCATCGCGATGGGATCCTGGGGATCTGCCTTTCCCGTCATGTCTTTGAGATCTCCCAACCCCAAAGACTTGATCCATTGGATCCCTCCAAGATAGAAGGCCAGCTCTCCGCGAAATGCGCGGGTCGCGGCGAGGGTGAGATCGATTTGAGCCAGTTGCCCATCGATCCACTGGAGATCCTCCAGGGTCCACCGATGTTCCCTCAATCCATTCCAAATGGAATTGATCGCTTGCCTGACGAGAGTGATCTGGAATAGGTGAGTGATCAGGGTGGGTTGGGAACCGCAGGCCTCGGCCAGTCGGAATTGAATGAGGAGTCCGTCCCGGGCCAATTCCGTGTTGCCTGTAGCGATGGCGGCCTCGGTTCGGAGGGCAATAAAACGGGAGAAATCCCGAATCGCTGAAAGGTGCGGCATGCTCATGGAGACGAGTTCGGGGTATGTCTCGCCCACTTTGAAGGGAAGCTGTGCGCCGGTTCGAGCATGGGCGGCAGCTGTGATCTCATCCAGCAGGGGAGCGAAAGGCGCATACCCCAGAAGAATGCGCTCGGCGGCAGGCAGGGCCGGATCTCCCAGCTCGAAGCTTTCGTTGGAATCGAGATAGTCGGCCCAGGATCCCAGATCGATCGGTCTGCCGAGCAGGTGGTCCGACATCTTGGGAGGATCGGCATCGCTAAACCCCGAGCTCTTGTCGGGCAG
>JAGROX010000051.1 GCA_020440025.1 Verrucomicrobiia bacterium | reverse complement strand
CCTCCGCCGTGACAGGGCGGCGCTCTAACCAACTGAGCTACCACTCCAGAAGCCTTGGTTCCCTGTGGAGAAACCGTCCGCTGTGGAGGGCGCTACTATGGCTTGAGAGATCCTTGGTGCAACAAAAATGTTTCGAAAATCTTTGCGTTCATCGAGTTTCCGGCTACCTGTTTCGTCCTCACTTTTCAGTGGGCCCCTATTCTATTTCCCTTTTTCTCCAATACCATCCAAACGGCTATGAGTGTGATCGACAAAATTGAACGCGAACAGATGAAACAGGATGTCCCCGAGTTTCGCCCGGGTGACACCGTCGATGTGCATTCCCGTGTGGTGGAAGGCGGCAAAGAGCGTATCCAGATCTTCAAGGGTATCGTCATTGCCCGTCGCGGCACCAAGGTGAATCAGGCCTTCACGGTTCGCAAGATTTCCAACGGCGAGGGCGTCGAGCGCGTCTTCCAGATTCATTCGCCCAAGGTCGCCAAGATCGAGGTGCTCAGACGTGGCAAAGTCCGTCGTGCGAAGCTTCACTACCTCCGTGACCGCGTCGGAAAGCAGGCAACGCAGGTGAAGGAAAGGGCCTAATTTGATCCTTCGAGGTCCGCAGGGATCTCTGAAAACTTTCCCGAAAGGGCGAACTGGCGAGATGGCTGGTTCGCCCTTTTTCTTTGCCTCTCGCGTTGGTGATCTACACCCGTCGGCGTCGGGTTGGGCTTGAGTATCATCAATTGCCCTCGCTCGCTAGGGACGCGAGGTGGGTGGGAATCCGCCCTCTTAAGGTTTGGGTGAGGAAGGGCACACTCAGGCCACGATTCCTACTCCATCTTCAGCTTCTTCAGCTTGGGAGAAATGACCGCGCGGCAATAGCCGTAGTTGGGATTGTTCTTGTAGAAATCCTGGTGGTAGTCCTCGGCTTCCCAGAATTTGACGGCGTCACGAATTTCGGTGACAACGGGGCTGCTCAGTGTCCCTGACTTGTTCAACTGATTCTTGGAGTTTTCAGCCTCTGCTTTTTGCTCCGGAGTGTGAGTAAAGATTGCCGAGCGATACTGGGGGCCTTTGTCGGCGCCCTGCTGGTCCCAAGTGGTGGGGTCATGGGCCTGCCAGAAAACGTCCAGCAACTCGGAATAGGAAATCGCCTTGGGATCGTAGGTCACCTGAATCACTTCCACGTGTCCCGTGGTCTTTTCACACACCTGCTCGTAGGTGGGATTCTCCACATGACCGCCCATGTAGCCGGATTTCACGTCCACTACGCCTTCCAAGCGCTCCATCACTGCCTCGGTGCACCAAAAGCAGCCGCCGCCAAAAGTAGCAAGGGCAGTTTTGGGTTCCGTATCTGCCTTTTTCTCCTCTGACTTGACGTCAGCAGCTCCGGCGTTCTGAGAGGTGTCGGTTGCTTCAGCGGGGGCCGCTGGAGCCGGGGAGGAGAGAATTTCGTTTTTCACTTCAGGAGTCTTGGCGGGTTCGGCCGCGGTCGGCTGATCCGCTGGGGTTTCGGGACTGGTGTCTTTCTCGTCACAGGAGCAAAGCCCGACGGCAGAGGCCGCGCAAATCGAAAAGAAGGAGAAGATCGCCAAAGGGCGCGTGATCGAAAACGAGGTCGGAAAGGTCATGATATCTCGGGGGGGAAGTCAGTGTCTTCCCTCTAAGTCGCATGATCGACAGGCAGCGTCAACCGCCTCAAGGGGCGGAAACAAGGGATGAGTGGGCGAAAAAAAGAATGAGAAAAAACAATTTGGTAACCCAAAAGTCTTGACTCTATGGATTAATATCGGATAAAAATGGCATTCTTATTCACGAAAACGATAAATGGCGCGGCCAAAAAACACCCTGGACACTGTCCAGATCACGATATCTACGACACCCCAGGTCAAAGAGATCCTGGAGCGTCTCACATCGTCGGGGTTGTACGGCAAGAACGCGTCGGACACCGCTCAGGCTCTCCTGAAGGAACGCATTCGTGATTTGATGGAAAAGGGACATGTGCCCGACTGAGAAACACAAAAACCGAGAAGTAACCATTAGCCCCAAAAACACTATGTATTATCATAACCCACAAGACGAAGGTGATCAGGGAAATCTTCGCGTCCTCGAGGGTGCCGCCGAAGCTCCGGTGGACGCCTACGAATCGGATGCCGAAGTCAGGGCCGCCTTCGACGCGGAGCTGCGCAAGATGGCAGAGGAGATCGTGAAGCATCATCCCAGCCTGACCCAGCTGCTGCTCAGCCTCGGGGCCCAGACTGAGAACTCGGGTTCTGCGAATCCGATTCACGGGCGCAACTGAGTTTTTGCCGCCTTCGGGCGGAAGCCGCTTCCTGATGATTCGTGGGCCGATCTGGTTCGCGGCGCGAGGGAGGCGGCAGAAGTGAAGAAGACTTCGGGTTCAGCGAAACACGCTCGAAAGCGACTTCAGCTTCAAATTACCGGCTTTCTCGCACCTTTTTGGTGGCGGGAGGCCGGTTTTTTCATGCCTCAATGGGGAAGGGCGGACTAAAGAGGGTTGGGTCGGCGATTTAACCCTGTTAGGTGAGGGTTGTCTGGATGCCGATTTGTTGCATAGGATGACGCCGTGAATTGGGCAGGACTCTATTATCGATGGATTGATCGATCCCTGACGCGCTCCGTGGCCTTGGCGGCGCAACGTGAGGCGATGGGGGATGGTGAGTGGAACCAGTTTTTTGGCGAACTGGGAGAGCAACTTGCCACCAAGAGACTTCGCTTCGATGGGCTGAAGCCGCTCTATCGAAACTTTCGCGCGCCGAAGGGAGGCGAGGTTGACATCGTTTGTCGAGATGGAGACTTCCTCGTTTTCGTGGAGGTGAAAACTCGGCGCTCAGTCGAGTTCGGTCGGCCGGTGCGAGCGGTGAATCAGGGCAAGCAACTGCTGATCACCCGGGGAGCGATGGCTTGGCTCCGGGAGCTCAATCATCCCGATGTGAATTTTCGCTTCGACGTCGTGGAAGTGGTTCTCGAAGAAGGGAAGCCTCCGCAGATCGAACATCTCAAAAACGTATTCCAAATGCCTGAGCCTTACCGGTATTAGAGTGACGTTAAAACGGTCCCAATCGAGTGGGGCCGGGATCCAGAGTGAATACGCTGGCATCGAAGCAGCGTTCCACCAAGCGGGCGCGGCGGGCGGCTTGGGCGGGGACGTCCCAGAGATTCTCAAATTCGTCGGGGTCGTTCTCCAGATCGTAGAGTTCGCCCTGGCCGGTGCCGTGATAGATGACGATTTTCTCCGTCTCGGTCCGCAGCATGGTGGCGTAGGCGTCGGCGTGGGTCCAGCTGTTGTAGTATTCGCTGAAAACGGCATCACGATGATGATGTGGATTGGCGGAGCCGGTGAGTTGGGTCGTCAGACTTTTTCCCTGGAGTCGATCAGGGGGCAGGGGAATGCCAGCCGCTTCCAGCAGCGTCGGAGCGAGATCGATTAGCTCGACCAGGCCATCGACCTGATGCCCCGCCCGATAGTGCCTCGGCCATCGCATGATCAGAGGCACCCTCACGGCCTCCTCATAAAAATGCGGCCCCTTGAACCAGAGTCCGTGATCGCCCAGCATCTCTCCATGATCTGACATGAAAATGACCAGGGTGTTGTCTCGTTGACCGGTTTCGTCGAGGGCGCTGAGAATACGACCGACTTCGTGATCGATGTGTTCGCACATAGCCCAGTAGGCGGCCACGGTTTCCCTGCGATCACGATCAGTCATCGCGCCCGAATGAAAACCGCCCGGCTCGTTGTGGGCCCATTCGGCGTCGAGTTGTTGGAAGGTGGGCTTGTTCTCCAACTCCCCCTTGCGGGTTTTTGGCAAGGGCATTGCCTCGGGGGCGTAGTGGGCCAGATACTCGGCCGGCGGATCGAAGGGGTGATGCGGGGCGAAGCAGTTGAAGCTGAAGAACCAAGGCACGCGGGCGTTTTCGTGAATGAATTTCACCGCCATCTCGGCGCACCAGGTGGTCTGATGATGTTCGGCGGGAATGCCGTGTTTCCAGTAGGGACTGCCGGAAGGTGGTTGCTCATAGAGGTCCTCCCATTTCAGGCCTTTCTCCGTCAGCCATGCGGTGTAGGCATTGGCGTTGGCCCAATCGGGCTGGGGATGATGCGACCACCAGAAGTCGTGATAACCATCGTCGATCCGTGCCTCGATCTTGCCATCGGAGCAAGAGGCCAGATGCAGTTTTCCCGCCAATCCACAGCGGTAGCCAGCGTCGGCAAACAGGCGGGGCAACAGCAGTTCATCCGCTGGCATTTGCTGGCCATTCTGTCGACATCCCGTGGTACGGGGATAGCGTCCGGTGAGAAAACTGGCGCGACTTGGCGTGCAGACAGGGCTCTGGCAATAAGCGTGTGTGAAGGCGACGCCATCGGCGCAGAGTTGATCCAGATTCGGCGTGCGGATTCCCGAGTTGCCGAGCGCCCGAATGGTATCAAAGCGTTGCTGATCGGTGCAGAGCCAGAGAATGTTGGGGCGTTTCGACATAGTCAGAGAGTGTGATGGCGTGGTCGCCCATTCTAAAAGACTTCCCACGAATTCCCGAAAGCATTATCCGTGTTTTTCGTCGAAATCGTGTTTTAGTGGGCTTCCACTTTAGCCCGCTTTTTCCCTCATGTTGCTGGTCATCGACAACTACGATTCTTTCACTTACAACCTCGTCCAGTATTTCGGAGAACTGGGCGCGGAGATGGAAGTCTATCGCAACGACCAGATTTCCCTCGACGAAATTCGGGAAAAAGCGCCCGAGCGCATCTGTGTGTCGCCCGGACCCTGCACGCCAAACGAGGCGGGGATCAGCTGCGATGTCATCCGCGAGTTTGGCGAAACGATTCCGCTTCTCGGCGTCTGTCTGGGTCATCAGTGCATCGGGCAGGTGTTTGGCGGCGATGTCATCCGCGCCGAACGGCTCATGCACGGAAAGACTTCGCCGGTCCTGCATCATGACGATGGCCTGTTCGCCGGGCTGTCCAATCCCTTTGAGGCGACCCGCTACCATTCACTCATCGTGAAACGCGAGACGCTGCCGGATTGCCTCGAAATCACTGCCGAGACGGCGGAAGGGGAGATCATGGGGCTGCGGCATCGCGAGCGCCCCATCTACGGGGTGCAGTTTCACCCCGAGTCCATCCTCACCAGCGAGGGCAAAAAGCTGCTGTCGAATTTCCTGGCGGTCTCCGCCTGAAATCCGAAGGCTTCTCTTCCTCACTTCGCGACCGGCTGGCCCGAGCTTTCCCAGCCGCCGAACCCGCCGTCCAAGTGGACGACATGTTTGAAGCCAAGCTTTTCAAACACCGGCAGGGAACTCGTACTGCGTCCGCCGCCTTGGCAATGGACGAGGTAGGTCTTGTCGCGATCCAGCTCAGCCACCTTGCTCTCGAAATCAGCCGCTTGGAAATCGATCATCTTGGCACCTTCGATGTGGCCATCGGCAAACTCGGCAGGCGTCCGGATGTCGAGCACCACCGGCTTGTCGGCAGAGGCCAGAAGACTGGCGGCTCCAGCGGCGTCGACATGATCGATCTTGGTGGCTTCTGCTTTCGACTCGGTTGACGTGTTCGCCTTTTCCTCCGACTCGCAGGCGATGTTGAAAAACAAGGACAGGCCGAGGACGGAGAAGAGAGAGAAAGTGAGGGAGGGGAGTTTCATGGTGCGAGAGCATACAGTGGTTGCGACGAAGTTCGCAACCCTCAAGCGCCGGAATTCAGTGGCTCGTGCGCGTGCCTTGTCGAGGGGCGACCGTCCTCTATGCTGAGCGTTCCGACGCGGCGTGCGTGTCGGGCAGTCAATCCTCATCCACCAGATCTCCATGAAAGCGAAACTGATGCATCGATCCCTCCCTCATCGCAGTCTCGCCCTCATCGCGACCGTGGCACTCTCCGCGTCGCTGGGGGCTCAGGAAAAAAAGGCCGACGAAAAACCGGCGGAACCACCCAAGCCCGCGCCGGTCTCCATCTTCCCCGATAAGAATCTGGAGAAGGCCGTCCGCCAGCAGGTCTATGCCAAGCGCAACACCGAAGACCCCATCGTCGCCGAGGATGTGAAAAACATTTCCACCGTGCGAGGCAAAGGGCTCGGCATCAAAGATCTGACCGGTCTCGAGCATTGCACCGCGCTCATGTCCATCGACCTCTCGGACAATGCCATCACCAGCATCGCCCAGCTCAAGGGGCTGAACCGACTCCAACAGATCATCCTCAATCACAATCAGATCGCGGACCTGACGCCCATCGCCGACATCATCGCCATCCAGTATCTCGGAATCGAGGGCAACAAGGTCAAATCCCTGGAACCCCTGCGTAAGCTCGAGCGTCTGTCCTCGCTCTATGCCGATGACAACCAGGTCGCGGACCTGTCGCCCATCGTGAAGCTGCCCAAACTCGGATCCATCCATCTAAAAAACAATAAGATCAGCAAGCTCGATGGCATCGCCGGCGTCGGTCGCGAGGGCCAGATCTGGAGCCTCGGTCTCAGCGGCAATCAGATCAAAGACCTTGGTCCGATCAAGGGCCTGAAACCCCAGAGCTTCCTTTTCCTCGATGGCAACCAGATCGCCGATCTCGGGCCGCTGGTGGAAAGCCTCAAGGCGGATCTGACCGGCGAAAAGCGATTCGCTCCCTACGTGCAGGTCTACCTGAAAGACAACCCGCTCTCCGACGCCGGGAAAAAGCAGGTCGAGGAACTCAAGTCCCTCAAGGTTCGCGTCAAAGATCTCTGAACCACGCCTGCTCATGCGAATCATGCCAAGGCCTACGCCAATCCTAAGCCTGCTGGGCCTCGGCATCCTCGCCGTCTCTTCGTTCTCCCGGCTCTCGGTGGCCGATGAGTCGACACCCGCCAAGATTTCCCCACATCCTCAGGCCGTGGCCAATACCCACGACCCTGGCGAAGTCGACAAGCCGGAACTCGTTCCCTTCATCGTCGCCGATCCCAAAAGCCTGCCCGGCATCGTGCTCGACGAGACCGATGCCGTGCTCGTCGGCACCTGGCAATACTCCACCCACACGCCGCCCTACGTCGGCATCGGCTATCTTCACGATCAAAAATCCGACAAAGGCGAAAAGTCAGTCACCTGGACGCCAAACCTGCCCCAGGCCGGACGTTACGAAGTCCGAGTCTCCCATTGCTACAACGTCCGCCGCGCTACCACCACTCCCATCACCATTCGCCACGCCGATGGCGAGACCACCGTGCGCATCGACCAGCAGCAGACCCCGCCCCATGGCAAACTGTTTCGCTCTCTCGGCATCTTTCGTTTTCTCGCCGGAAACCGCGGCAGCGTCCGCATCCATACCGACGGGACGGACGGCAAATACGTCATCGCCGACGCCGTTCAGTTTTTGCCCGTGCCGGATGGCCAGTGATCCGAGCCCAAAAAAGAACCCTTCTGGCATGTATCAGGACTGGCCATCGACCCGCCTTCTTGCCTACAGTCCTCACCTGCTAAATACCCACTCCCCACCTCCTTTTCCATGAAAGCACCTGCCGTATTCCAAAACCTCACCCTCCTGCTTGCCGCCAGCCTTGGCCTTTCCGCCACTTCCTCCCTCCGGGCCGAGGAAAACTGGCCCCAGTTCCGTGGCATCCATGGCACCGGCCACTCCGAAGCCACCGGCCTACCCGTCACCTGGGACGCCGGCGCCGTCGCCTGGAAAGCCACCGTCAAAGGCATCGGACAAAGCTCCGTGGTCAACTGGGGCGACAAACTTTTCCTCACCAGCGCCAAGGCCGATGGCAGCCTGCGCTGGATTCACTGTCTCGACCGACTCACCGGTAAGCTGCTGTGGGAACGCGAAGTCGCCGTCACTACCTCCGAGACGCCCCATCAGATGAACAGCTTCGCCACCGCCAGTTGCGCCACCGATGGCGAGCGTGTCATCGCCTTCTTCGGCCCCGGCGGGCTGCATTGCTTCGATCTCGACGGCAATCCCCAGTGGCAGCGCCAGGTCGGCGACTTCCCCGGACCGTGGGGCGTGGCCGCGTCGCCCATCATCGATGGCGAACTCGTCATTCAGAACTGCGATGCCGAAGGCCCCTCGTCCCTCGTCGCCCTCAACAAAAAGACCGGCGAACCCGTCTGGACCACCCCGCGCAAAGACTCCCCACGCGGCGGCTGGAGCACCCCCATCGTCATTGACACCGGCGAGCGTCGCGAACTCATCCTCAACGGCGAGTTCGGCGTCAATGCCTACGATCCCGCCACCGGCACCGACCTCTGGTTCTGCGAAGGCTTCACCGGTCGCGGCGCCCCGACCCCCGACTTCGCCCATGGCCTGCTCTACGTCGTCAATGGCAAACCGGGGAACAACTACGTCGTCAAACCCGGCGGCAGCGGCGACGTCACCAAGACTCACCGCGTTTGGGACGCCCGACGCCAGGGCGGTCGCGACCTGCCATCGCCCGCCGTCGTGGGGGATTACCTGCTCATCTCCAGCATGTCCGGCATCCTCACCACCTACGATGCCAAGACCGGAGAGATCTACTTCACCGAGCGGCTCAATGCCCCCGTCTCCGGCGCCCCCCTCGTGATCGAAGGCCTCGTCTACTTCCAGATGGAAAACGGCGAAGTCATCGTCGTGCGTCCCGGCAAGACCCTCGACATCGTCGCCCGCAACACCTTCGGCGCCGACCCCAGCGAAGAAATCTTCCGCGCCGCCCTCTCACCCATCCAGGGCCAACTCTTCACCCGCTCGCAGAGCGTGGTCTACTGCATCGGGAAGTGATCCCTTGGAAAAACGCCCTCCCGTCACCCAGTCCCGCGTCTCATGAAATTTCTTTGGCCCATCGCCCTGATCTTTGGCATCGCCTATGCGTGGGCGGGACTGAGCTACAGTTATTTCAGATTTCGTGGGACCGAGACAGAAGAAAAGTGGCAGCGCTTTCTGGAGCGCTATTTCGACTACTTCGTCCACACCGTCGTTGGCGAGCCACCCACCGTCGTCACCCCATCCCTAGTTCGAAAAAAGGGAGCGAATGGCTGGAACTTCCTCGTAACTACCATCGGGCTGGTCATCCTGCTATTCATCGTCAACGATGCCATCTCCCCGTGGTATTACCTTCTCTTCACGGCCCTTCTCTTTTTTGCCGGCTTGTTTTTTGCCCTGTCGTGGTATGGACAACGATGCCTCCGTTGCCTTGAGATCGAGGGTTATTCAAAAGGCCAGAACGGTTGAGGAAGTCCTACTGAATCTCCAGAAAGATCGCCCTTCGCCGGATCGGCCCCTCTTTCGACTTCCCAACTCTGCTGCGGTTGATTAAGACAACTCCAAAGCGCGGGTGCCGTGGCCGGTTGCCCGAGAGGGGGGGGCTACTTGGAAACCCTTTGTGCGGTAGATCAAATAGGGAATGCAGAGGGGATTTATACTGTTCGCTATGAAAATGAAATTGCTCTTCCCCTCTATTGTTCTCGCTTTGAGCGGATGTTCAGACCCACCGTCAGAAGCACTTTCGAAGTTTGTTCCGCCGTCAGAAGCGGATGTGATTTCAATGACCGGCATTTATCAAGACCGCTCGAAAGACGCCCCTTCATTCGTTTCCGTCGACGTTCCAAAGTCAGAGTGGGGCGAGATGCTTCGCTTGCTCTCCACAGGAGTCAAAGATCCTAATTCTATGAAATGGGTGATTCTGGGTGATGTTCAAATTTCCACAAAAGAGGCGACTCTCCTAATCGATCTCTATGCAACCGGGCAGAAGGACGGCGCATTCAGTGTGAACCAGACCTACTACCGCGGCGGAAACGATTCGGAATTCATTCGTCTTCTTTCAAAAGGAACACCGATTGGAGCGCACAAGGTTGATTAGGCAACCCACACCACGCAGGGAGTCGAAAGCTGAACGGGAGTTCATTCCGAAACTAAGACTCCGTGTGGCCCTTCCGGATCGGGCAGGCAGATTTTGGTAGGGCGTGCCAGTCCCTTGGCCGCCGAGTCGAAGCCCCTGGCGACAGGACGCCTCATAAATCGGCCAGATCGCTCTCAACGGATGAGTCATAATCGCAGGACGCCACCCGCGAGATCGCCGAGCCGTCCGTCCACCGGCGGTCGAGGGACCGACACGCCTTACCCGGCGAAAGAAAGAAAATCGCAACACGCCTCGGCGGAACGCCGCCAAAGAATCGCCCTTCGCCGAATCGGCCACTTTCGACTTCCCAATTCTGCCGCCGTTGATTAAAACAACTCCGAAACACAGGTGCCGTGGCCGTTTGCCCGCGAGGGTGTTTCACTTGGAGAACCCTCTGCGTGCTTGATCGGACAGGGAACGCAGAGGGAATCTATCCTGTTCGCTTTTCAGATGTCTGATCCCGATCCTCACAAAAAAGAACCACTGATCGAATTCTTTGCTTCGTGGATATCGCCTTGGCCACTGAGGCTGATGAGATCTGCCCTGATGAGGCGGGGCATGAGGATCCTCTTGGGCGGGGCGATTCTTTACTTATGCTCCCACCTATTTCCGCTCCTGATTCAGTTCGGAGAATGGATGACCTTGCTTTGGCTGACTACGATATTCGTGTATGGGGTGGCATTGCTCGTTCCTCCCAGATGGATTTTGGGCTACCAAAAGATGCGCTGGCTGTTTCTTGGTCTATCGGCATGGTTTTGCCTCTGGGTAGCTCCGCCAATCATTTTGAATGCCTTTGAAAAACTAGAGGGGAGCCAATTGGCAGTCTTCGTCATCGTGACGATTGCGGTATTAACGGCTTCAATCATGAATGCTTGGCAAATTTGGACAATGAAAAGCGAACAAGCCTAGGTTCGGGATCGGCGCTAGCGTCCCTCGTGGATTTGAAACGCCGAGGGATTCTCCGACGCTTCGATCTGGAAATTGGATCTGGAGGATCGCACCGGAAATGCGATCATCCATCCATGACTGGACTTGACCAACTTCGAGAGCTCTCCGTGTCGGAGAGAATCCAACTCGTGGAAGATCTCTGGGATACGATCGTCGCCGATGCTGAATCCGTCCGCCTCAGCGAGGCGCAGACGGCGGAGCTGGACCGGCGACTTGATCGATTTGAAGAAGATCCCAGCGAAGGAGTCGAGTGGGGGGCGCTGAAAACTCGAATCCTCAACTCGCTCTGATTAAGGTCCTTTTCCGTCCTGAGGCGGAAGACGAATTGATCGAGGCCGTCGATTGATAGGAATCCCAGAGCCCTGGATTGGGGGCTGACATGCTCCGATGCGTCGACGCTTGCGTGGAGCGAATCATTCGACAACCGGAGTCCTATCCCGTCGTCCACCGCGGAACACGAATGGCGCTCGTGCGCCGCTTTCCGTTTCTGATTCTCTATCGAATCTCCGGCCAGAATCTCACCGTCATTGCCGTGTTTCATGCCAAGCGTGATCCCAAGATTTGGCAGGCACGTTGAACGGATGAGTCATCGTCGCAGGACGCCAAACGCGAGATCGCTGAGCCGTCCGTCCACCGACGGTCGAGGGACCGACACGCCCTACCCGGCGAAAGAAAGAAAATCGCAACGCGCCTCGGCGGAACGCCGCCAAAGGATCGCCCTTCGCCGAATCGGCCACTTTCGACTTCCCAACTCTGCCGCCGTGGACTAAAACGCTTTGT
>JAGROX010000355.1:3885-4063 GCA_020440025.1 Verrucomicrobiia bacterium | reverse complement strand
CGGCGATGCGCTCCGAGGCCCGAGTTTCCTCGTTGACTTGGTTCTGCTTCGCAAGAATCGCTTCCTGATCACTCTGAGATTCGGCGATCTCGTTCTGCCAGCTTTTCTCTGCTCTTTGATAGGCGCGAAAGCTGTTGAAAAAGAGAAAATTAAGCAGGATTCCCAAAATGATGGCTGC